>JAJRUX010000202.1 GCA_024277575.1 Gammaproteobacteria bacterium
ACTTGGCTTCAGCATTCAATGACATGAACTGTTAACTCCCAACATTGCCAATTGGACCATCTTCCTGTCAGACGGCCTGTTTATTAAACGGTATATTGTAACTTTAACTTCCCCACCGGGACAAGCTGAAACGGGATAATTCGTTATTCAGAGAGTGCGAAGATATCAGGCACTCAACAACCGCCTGGGAGCAACGCGCCCATCATCGAGGACGGTTCCCACTCCCAGAAAACGCTCCTTGCCTTCGTATATCCGCACCCATCCCGTAGAGGATATCCGCGGGACAAAAACCGGCTGCCCTTTGCGAAAATAGTGGGCGGCCTCCTGTGGCAGTTCAACAGCAGGCCAGTCAAGCAGCGCATTTTCCATCGGCAGCAGCTGTTGATCCAGCACAGCACCCCCCTGTTGCGCCGCTGCTTCCAGCTGCTCCAGGGTCATGGCCTCTCCCAGCTTGAACGGCCCGGCTTTGGTTCGAACAAGGCTGTTCAGGTGCGCACAACTACCCAAGGCTGTACCAATATCTTCGGCCAGCGTACGCACATAGGTTCCCTTGGAGCAATGAACATCGATGCTCAACTCATCGGCGGTAAACTGCAGCAACTCCAGCTTGAAAATGGTGACGGTGCGCGGTTTGCGCTCTATTTCGACACCCTGACGGGCCAGTTTGTACAGGGGCTGTCCCCGATGCTTGAGGGCGGAATACATGGGCGGGATCTGCTCAATCTCCCCGCTAAATTGCGCCAGCACATCTCTAATCTGCTGCTCCTGCAGTTCGGGAACGGGAAGCTGTTCGATCACATCACCCTCGGCATCGGCGCTGCTGGTGCGCACACCCAGCTTGACAGTTCCCCGGTAGCGCTTGTCTGCGTCAAGCAGAAAGGCAGACATCTTGGTGGCCTCACCCAGACAGATGGGCAGCACGCCACTGGCCATGGGATCGAGATTGCCGGTGTGCCCGGCCTTGCGCGCATTGAACAGCCGCTTGACCATCTGCAACGCCTTGTTGGAGGTGATGCCCGGCGGTTTGTCCAGCAACAGGATGCCATTGACCGTCCGGCCCTTGTTCCGACGTCTGCTCATTTGTCCTCTTTCCGATCCGATGCCACCGCCGCGTCGATCAGCGCGCTCAGTTCAGCACCCTGTTCGATGGAGTTGTCATATTGAAAATGTAAACGGGGAACCATGCGCAGACGCATGCGGCGGCCGATAAATCCTCGCAACATTCCGGCGGAATGATTGAGGATATCCACGCTGGTTTTACGTGCCTCGGCATCACCGGAGAGCAGGGTTACATAGATCCGGGCATGAGAAAGATCCCGGCTTACATCCGCACCAACCACGGTCACCAGACCCAGCCGGGGGTCCTTGACTTCATCACGGATGAGCTGTGCCAGCTCGCGCTGCAGCTGCTCGGCGATACGGCGGGTACGGTTAAACTCCCTGGGCACGGTCAGTCAATTTTCCGGGTAACCTGAACCCGCTCATAGACCTCGATCTGGTCACCGATTTTGACATCGTCATAATTTTTAACGCCAATACCGCACTCCATGCCCTGCTTGACCTCATTGACATCATCCTTGAAGCGGCGCAGGGATTCCAGCTCCCCTTCGTAGATAACGATGTTGTCACGCAACACGCGGATCGGATTGCTGCGCTTGACCACGCCCTCGGTAACCATACAGCCGGCAATGGCACCAATCTTGGGCGCACGGAATACATCGCGCACCTCGGCCAGACCGATAATCTCCTCCTTGAATTCCGGAGCAAGCATACCGCTCATCGCCTGTTTGATTTCATCAATAAGATCATAGATTACACTGTAGTAGCGGATATCCACGCCCTCTTCCTGGGCGATACTGCGGGTACCTGCCTCGGCGCGCACGTTGAAACCGATAATTACCGCACCTGATGCCAGTGCAAGATTGACATCTGACTCGGTGATTCCACCCACACCACTGGAGATGGTGTTGACGCGCACTTCATCGGTAGAGAGCTTGTTCAAGGCATCGGCAATGGCCTCGACGGAACCCTGCACATCCGCCTTCAAAACCACATTGAGAGTACTGACCTTGCCTTCCTCCATCTGGGCGAACATGTTCTCCAGCTTGGCGGCCTGTTGCCGCGCCAGTTTAATCTCCCTGAATTTGCCCTGTCTGAACAGCGCCACTTCCCGCGCCTTGCGCTCATTGGCGACCACCAGTGCTTCATCACCGGCGTTGGGAGTACCGGACAGACCCAGAATTTCTACCGGAATCGAGGGACCGGCCTCTGCGACGGGTTTGCCGTTTTCGTCCAGCATGGCGCGCACGCGGCCATACTCCTGGCCAGCCAGCAGAATGTCTCCCTTGTGCAGGGTTCCCTGCTGCACCAGCAGAGAGGCAACCACACCGCGACCCCGATCAAGCCGGGATTCAATGATTACGCCATGGGCCGGACCGTCCTTGCTGGCTTTCAGCTCGAGAACCTCGGATTGCAGCAAAACACCTTCCAGCAGTTCATCCACACCCTGTCCCGTCTTGGCGGATACATTAACAAACATGGTATCGCCACCCCAGTCTTCAGGGATGACTTCCAGCTGTGACAGTTCGGTTTTTACCCGATCCGGATCAGCCTCCGGCTTGTCGATCTTGTTAACAGCGATTATCAGCGGCACCTCCGCTGCCCGCGCATGTTCAATCGCTTCCTTGGTCTGCGGCATCACGCCATCATCGGCGGCAACCACCAGTATGATGATATCCGTCACCTTCGCGCCACGGGCGCGCATGGCAGTAAATGCCGCGTGCCCCGGCGTATCCAGGAAGGTTATGGTGCCCCCTTCGATGTCAACATGATAGGCGCCAATGTGCTGGGTAATCCCGCCAGCCTCGCCCGCAGTGACTTTTGATTTGCGGATATAGTCCAGCAGTGATGTTTTACCATGATCCACATGGCCCATGATGGTTACCACCGGCGGACGGGTAAACTCCTCGCCACCCGTACCTTCGGCGCCCAGGGCGATTTCATCCTCAATGCTACTCTCTTTCTGGAGTATGGCCTTGTGTCCAATCTCCTCCACCAGAATGGCTGCAGTATCCTGATCCAGCATCTGGTTGATAGTCACCATGGAGCCCATCTTCATCAGCACCTTGATAACCTCCCCGGCCTTCACCGACATGCGCTGCGCCAACTCGGCAACAGTGATAGCCTCGGGTACTGAAATTTCGCGTACCACGGGACCAACCGGTTTCTCGAAACCGTGCTGCGGCGCCGCCGCCTTGACGGTAGCTCGACCCGCCTTCTTTCTGCGGGGAACCCGGGCTGTCCTGCGGGTATCACCGGACAGACCCAGCTTGCCATGTTTTTTCTTCTTCTCAGGCTGATGTGGTACCAGCTTGGCCTTTGCTTTTTTCTCTTCAGCCTCTTCCCTGCGATGCGTTTTTTTCTCCTCCTTCTTGCGGGCAGGCGTTTCTTCGGCGACCGGTGGTGCTGCAGCAGCTTCAGCCGCTGCTCTCTTCTCTTCCTCGGCTCTTCTGGCAGCCGCCTCTTCCTCCTGGCGACGCGCCTCTTCCTGCTTGCGGGCCTCTTCTTCACGACGGAGGGCTTCTTCAGCTGCCTCCCGTGCAGCCTTCTCCTCCTCCAGACGGCGAGACTCCTCTTCCATCACCACGCTGCGCTTTACATAGGTGCGTTTTTTTCGCACCTCAACGGTTACTGTTTTGGCGGAGGCACCACGACCGGAGCCCAGTTTTACCTCGCTGACGCTTTTGCGTTTCAGAGTGACTCGCTTTGGCGCAGCCCCCTGCTCGGAAGCTCCATGCTTGCTGCGCAGATGACTAAGCAACTTTTGCTTGTCTTCATCACCGATAAGACTATCGGCCTGCAAGGTAGCAACGCCAGCCTCCTGCAACTGCTCCAGGAGCCGCTCTACCGGGATACCTACCGTTTTGGCAAATTCATTGACACTTACTTCAGCCATTGGTCTCTCCCTCTATTCCTGCGCCTGTTCAGCGAACCAGGGTTCACGCGCCTTCATGATCAGCTGTGCGGCCCGCTCCTGATCCATACCCTCGATATCCAACAGGTCATCAACCGCCTGCTCGGCCAGTTCGTCCATGGTAGTAACACCACGGCTGGCAAGCTGCGCCGCCAGCTCTTTATCCATGCCGTCCATCGCCAGCAGTTCCTCACTCGGTTCGGCTGCGTCCAAAATTGTCTCTTCATTCGATATGGCCAGCGTTAGCAGTGCATCCTTGGCACGTTCACGCAGTTCGTTGACAATCTCTTCATCAAACTCGCCAATCTCCAGCATCTCGCTGGCCTGCACATAGGCTACCTCTTCGATACTGGAGAAACCTTCCCGGGCCAGTATTTCTCCCACCTCTTCATCGACACCAAGGTGTTGCTGAAACAGGCTGATCAGCGACGATGTCTCCTGTTCGTTCTTCTCCTCAGCCTGCGCCTCGGTCATGACGTTGAGCTCCCAACCGGTCAGCTCGCTGGCCAGACGAACATTCTGCCCGTTGCGGCCGATGGCCTGTGCCAGCATGTCCTCCTGTACCGCAACGTCCATGCTGTGCGCATCTTCATCAATCATCACTGATGAGACTTCCGCGGGAGCCATGGCGTTAATGACGAACAGTGCAGGATTCTCGTTCCACAGCACAATATCCACCCGCTCACCCGCCAGTTCATTGGAAACTGCCTGGACGCGCGAACCGCGCATGCCAACACAAGCACCGACCGGGTCAAGACGCGGGTCGGTCGATCGAACGGCAATCTTGGCCCGCAGGCCGGGATCACGCGCGGCACCCCGGATTTCAATCAGACCGTCACCCACTTCGGGTACTTCGAGCTTGAACAGCTCAATAATAAATTCCGGCGCGGTACGGCTGACAAACAGCTGTGGACCCCGCGGCTCAAAGCGCACCTCCTTGAGGTAACCGCGCAGACGGTCGCCGGTACGCACCGGCTCACGCGGAATCATCTCTTCACGGGGAATAAATGCCTCCACGTTATTACCCAGATCCAGCATGACGTTACCGCGCTCAACCCGCTTGACTGTTCCGTAAAGCATCTCGCCGATACGCTCTTTATACTCTTCAACCACCCGGGCTCGCTCTGCCTCCCTTACTTTCTGCACGATAACCTGCTTTGCCGTCTGGGCAGCAATGCGGCCAAAGGTAACAGACTCAATCTCTTCCTCGATGTAGTCTCCGAGCTGAATATCGGGATCATCTTCACGGGCTGCGCTGATGGTAAACTGCCGTTGCGGAAACTCGATGGCATCATCTTCCACCACTTCCCAGCGCCGGAAGGTTTTGTAATCACCTGTTTCACGATCAATCTCTACACGAACATCGATATCTCCCGCATGACGTTTTCTGGTCGCTGTCGCCAGGGCGGCTTCGATCGCCTCGAAAATGATCCCCTTATCCACCCCTTTTTCGTTGGATACAACATCAACAACTAGCAGAATCTCTTTATTCATACCATGCCTCTACAAAAACAGTATTTCCGGGAAATACACCCGTAGCAAACCAAAACCTTCCATCAAACCCCGGTTACGGCAGCACTCATTTCAATTCCGGCACCAACCGCGCCTTGTCAATCTCCTGCAGGGTAAGCAACGCCTCTTCACCATCCACGTCCATAACAACCTTCCGGTCACGAACACCACCCAGCCTGCCAGTTACCTTGCGCCGCCCCTGCCAAGGGGTATTTAGCACCAGTCGGGCCTGCTGCCCGGTAAAACGTTCGAAATGGGCCAGCGTAAACAGCGGCCGATCAAGCCCCGGTGATGAAACCTCCAGGGAATACTCTCCCCGAACGGGATCCTCGATATCCAGTACGCCGCTAATCTGATGGCTCGCCCGCGCACAATCATCCACAGTTATGCCATCATCAGCATCAATATAAACCCGCAACACCGAATTCCGCCCCTGCATGATGTGTTCCACACCCACCAACTCATAACCCAGCGCATTTACCGCCGGAGTCAACAGCTCATACAAGTGTTCAGCAGCCTGCCGCACCATTTATTACTTCACCCGCAAACAAAAAATGGGCCATACGGCCCACTGTCACGACGCCCGGTCTCGTTGTAGACGTCGGCCAAACATTATAGCATCAATAGCTTATAATAAAAAAGCCCCGATGTCGGGGCTTTTTTATTTCGAATACATGGTAGCGGGGGCAGGATTTGAACCTACGACCTTCGGGTTATGAGCCCGACGAGCTACCGGACTGCTCCACCCCGCATCCGAGTTCGACTATAATATAGAACTTTATTCTGTCTGGCAAG
>JAJRUX010000203.1 GCA_024277575.1 Gammaproteobacteria bacterium
CCCGAAGGGTTGGTCTGTCAGCGTCCATGGCCGCGTTGCGCCTCTTGGCAAGGACTAAGGCCATTCCCTGTGAGGCGCGCCTTGCCCTGAACGCTGACAGACCAACTGAATCCTGATTTATTACCTTGAAAGAGTACTAGAGAGAATTATTCTATCTGGCTATCCGTTGTTGCTCACCGCCTGCATTATTAGTGCTGAGATTTATTGGTGATTTGCAGCTCGGTTGGTGTAGGGCCCGTCGCAGTAAAACAGGGATAGATTCTTTCCAGAGCCATAAAAACCCCCTTGTTCCCTGGGGCGTCGGAGACAGGAGATAGCAATGATGTTTTCCCTCCCCGTCTCTTGTTAACTTTTTTAATTAGACACCTAAATTATTGATATTCCACACGGTAACCTGATTACCGGTGGGGGAGGACGTTTGTGGAGAATAGCATGAAACAGCAAACCATTTGGAAAGAGCCAGTATGGATGTGGGTTGTTTTACTGGCTCTGTTTGGATTGCTGGTTGCTATTTTTTACGATGGTTTGTCCGCAACGGTAGGTGCATGGAGTAAGGAAGAGTACAGCCATGGTTATATGATTCCGCTGGTGGCGGCCTTTCTAATCTGGCAGAAAAAAGACCAGCTGGAAACGGTTCGTTTCAGTGATTCATGGACCGGGGCTGTTATTGTCCTGTTGGGGGTTGGGCTCTATTTCGTGGGGGAATTGAGCACCCTTTATATCATTATTCAATATGCCTTCCTGGTTACGCTGTTTGGTGTTGCATTCTGTGTGGTGGGCTGGGAAGGAATGCGAAAGATCTGGGTCCCGCTGCTATTTCTGGGCTTTATGATTCCGCTACCGTCGTTTCTCTTTAATAATCTCTCCTCTCTGCTTCAGCTGATCTCCTCGGAACTGGGTGTGGCTGTAATCCGTTTTTTTGGTGTCAGTGTCTATCTGGAGGGGAATGTCATTGATTTGGGGAATTATCAACTGCAGGTGGTGGAAGCCTGCAGCGGGTTACGTTATCTGTTTCCTTTGATGAGCCTGGCGTTTCTGTGTGCCTATTTCTTTAAGGGCGCCCTTTGGAAACGAGTCATTATATTTCTCTCCAGTATTCCGATCACCGTATTGATGAACAGTTTTCGCATCGGCGTGACCGGTGTCCTCGTTGACTACAAGGGCATTGCGATGGCGGAAGGGTTCCTCCATGATTTTGAGGGATGGTTCATTTTTATGAGCTGTCTGGGAATTCTTATCCTTGAAATGTGGATACTGTCAAAGATTGGTCGGGACGGAAACCGGCCGCTGCGAGAGGTGTTTGGTCTGGATTTCCCCAACCCTTCTCCTGAAAATGCTGTTGTAAAGTATCGCAGTTTTCCGAAACCACTTGTTTTTTCTGCCTTGTTGTTGCTGGTGACTGCGGTTTCTTCTTCCATGCTGGGGCAGCGAGAGGAAATTATTCCCCTGCGCGCCGATTTTTCCGGATTTCCGCTGCAGATTGGCAACTGGCAGGGGAAGGGGGAGCGCATGGAGCAGATCTATATTGATGCACTCAAGTTTGATGACTACATCATGGCGAATTTTGACAATGGCGCCGGGAAAGTCATTAATTTTTATGTTGCATATTATGGCTCTCAAAGAAAAGGGGAGTCAGCTCATTCTCCCCGCTCATGCCTGCCCGGGGATGGATGGCGAATGACAGGCCTTACCGAAAAGATAATTGACGGCGCGGATGTGGATGGTATGCCAGTGAGAGTCAATCGGGTCGAGATACAGAAGGGCGACTATAAACAACTGGTGTACTACTGGTTTCAACAGCGAGGCCGGGTGATTACCAATGAATATCTGGTGAAATGGTATCTTTTCTGGGATGCCTTGACCAAGAATCGGACGGATGGCGCATTGATTAGACTGACAACGCTGGTGATGCCGAATGAAGATATCGCAAATGCTGAAGAACGGCTTGATGATTTTACGAAGAGTGTTACCAGCGTGCTTGATGATTATGTTCCGGGAGGTACTTCGGTTGATGCAAGTAAATCTCGGATCGCCAGTCGGGAATAAAAACAACGGGAGCGATAAGCTTCCCGTTCTCTACGCGAACCGTTGAATTTCTCTTTAGTCCGAACCTGCTTCCTTGGTTGTTGATTGCCCCTGGTTGTCCAATGAATGATAAGTATCAGTCATTACTTCGATAGGCTACTTGCTCATGGCCTTGTCCACGGCTGTTTCGATTTTGGTATGCAAATTGCGAAGTTCGCCGTTAACCTTGCGGGTGAGTGTCTCTTTTTCACTGCGAAGCTGCAAAAATTCATGGGCAATATTGAGCGCGGCCATTACCGCGATACGATCCATTCCCACCACTTTTCCGCTGTTATGAATCTCTCTCATTCTTGCATCCAGGTGGTACGCTGAAGCAATCAGTGCTTCACGCTCTCCTTCACCACAGCCGATACGGTACTCTTTGTCCAGGATGCGGACGGTTACCAGTTCTGGTTCGTTTTTCATCTGTTATTCCTGTTCCAGCGTCTTGAGTCGTCCCAGCATTGTTTCAACCCGGTGGCGTGCTTTTTCTGTTCTGTCCAGAAGGTGAGCGCGCTCGGAGAGCAGCGATTTGTTCTCCTCCCTGAGGTGTTCGACAACTCTTATCAAGTCATCGATGCTGGCTTCCAGTTGTTTTAGCTCTAAATCTTCCATAACGTATAGTTGTACCCTCGGAAATACCTCTTTAGTGCCCATCAATATAGAACGCTGCCGTCACGGGGTCAATGATGAGGGAAAAAGTGGTACGATGCTGATTTTACGTGAATACTACACTGATGGGCAGAGATAAACCGACTTTCGAACAGATCGAGGAAAAACTGGGTTCGCTGACGGGGCAGCCGGGTGCAGCAGAGAGCCACGGGGCGTTGTGCGGCCTGCTGTGTAACCGGGGTGATTTGCCGGACGGGGGCGGCTGGTTGCAGCAGATTTTTCCAGGCGCGAATCCGGATGTGGAGGCAGAGGCTGTTTTCAGACAGTTGTGTGCGAAGACGAAGTCTGACCTGGATGACAGCTGTTTTGCCTTCTCTCCGCTGCTGCCGGATGATGACCAGCCGGTTGACCGGCGGATTGAGGCGCTGGGAGAGTGGTGCCAGGGGTTTATGCTGGGCCTGTCGCTGGGCGGTTTGCAACAGACGGAACAGCTCTCTCCCGAAGCACAGGAGATTCTGCGTGATCTGGCCGAGATGGGCCAGGCGGGCAGCTATCAGCTCGATGGTGATGAGCAGGATGAGCGATCCTATGCGGAGCTGGTGGAGTATCTGCGTACCGCGGTGCTGTTGCTTCATGCGGAACTTGGTTGCGACAAGCAACCCGTATCTGCGGGCAAATTGCATTGATGCGGGATGGGTTGTTACATTCGGCAGATGAATCTCAAGCCAGGAATTCCAGATTGAATCGTAACGAATTTGCCAGGCGGCGCCGGCATCTGCTGCGCATGATGGGAGAGGGGTCGATAGCGATCCTGCCCGCCAAACCGGTCTGCAAGCGCAACCGGGATAACGAGTACCCTTATCGCCCGGACAGCGACTTCTGGTACCTGACCGGTTTTCCCGAGCCGGAGGCGGTGCTGGTGCTGGTTCCCGGGCGCAAGCATGGCGAATATATCCTTTTCTGCCGGGAGCGGGATGCGCAGATGGAGCGCTGGAGTGGTTCTGTCGCGGGCCAGGAGGGAGCCGTAGAGCAGTATGGAGCGGATGACTCTTTTCCCATCGCCGATATCGACGATATCTTGCCGGGGTTGCTGGAGAACCGGAACCAGGTTTACTACACCATGGGGCGGGAACGGGGCTTTGACCAGCAGCTGATTGGCTGGATTAACCGGCTGCGCGGCAAGGCGCGTGCGGGAGTTCATGTTCCGGACAATATCATCGCGCTGGATCATCTGCTGCACGAGATGCGGCTGTTCAAGAGCGCAGCGGAGATCAAGCTCATGCGGCAGGCAGCACAGGTTTCGGCGCAGGCGCACTGCCGCGCCATGAAGGCGTGCCGTCCCGGGCTGTATGAGTACCAGATCGAGGCGGAACTGTTGCACGAGTTCGTCTGCAACGGGTGCCGCTCTCCGGCGTACAGCTCCATCGTTGCGGGCGGCAAAAACGCCTGTATTCTTCACTATACAGATAACCGGGATCGGCTAAAAAACAACGATCTGCTGCTGATCGATGCCGGGGCCGAATATCAGAACTATGCTTCTGACATTACCCGTACCTTTCCGGTAAACGGCAAGTTCCGCCGTCCGCAAAAGGCGTTGTACAACGTGGTGCTGGCTGCCCAGCAGGCGGCCATCGAGCAGATCAGGCCGGGGAATCACTGGAATGATCCCCATGAAGCGGCCGTTCAGGTGATTACCGGGGGGCTGGCAAAGCTGGGGCTGCTCAAGGGCAAGGTCAGTACCCTGATCAAAAAAGAGGCCTATAAAACCTTCTTCATGCACCGGACCGGGCATTGGCTGGGAATGGATGTGCATGATGTAGGCGAGTACAAGGTGGGCAACAGCTGGCGCGTGCTGGAGCCAGGCATGGTGATGACTGTGGAGCCGGGGATCTATATTCCGCCCGGGAGCAAGGGGGTGGACAAGAAATGGTGGAATATCGGCATTCGCATTGAAGATGATATATTGGTGACAAAGAGCGGCTGCGAGGTGCTTACCGCCGGCGTGCCACGCACGGTCGAGGAGATAGAGGCGTTGATGCGGAGTCCGGAATCATGACAGAAACTCGGGAGTACGACATTATTGTCGTCGGTGGCGGGATGGTGGGGGCCAGTCTTGCCTGCGCGCTGGCAGGGTCGGGCGTTCGGGTCGGGGTAATCGAGGCGGTGGCGTTCCAGTCGGATACCCAGCCCAGCTATGATGACCGTGTTATTGCCCTGTCTTGCGGATCCAGCCGTATTTTGCGCGCCATGGGCGTATGGCCGGCGCTGGAAAGGGAGGGGGTTACCCCTATCGAGCGAATTCACATATCTGACCGGGGCCGCTTTGGCGCAGCCCGGCTGGATAGCAAAACCGAGGGGGTAGAGGCTCTTGGCTATGTGGTGGAGAGCCGCGTATTCGGCAAGGTATTCGGCCCTGCGCTGGCCCGGGCCGAGGGGGTGGATCTGCTCTGTCCGGCCCGGCTCAAATCTTTCGATATCAGCCCCCGGCGAGTGCGTGTGCTGGTGGAGCATGAGGGAAAGGTGCGGGATCTGCGCGCCGGTCTGCTGGTTGCCGCGGATGGTGGGCAGTCAGTGGTCAGGGAGCAGCAGCAGATCAAACTGTGGCGGGCGGGTTACGGTCAGACCGCGATTATCGCCAACGTTACGCCGGAAAAGAATCATGCCAATGTTGCCTATGAGCGCTTCACCGATACTGGCCCGCTGGCGCTGCTGCCGATGACGGAAAATCGCTGTTCACTGGTCTGGACAGCGCATGATGCTGAAGTGCCGGCGCTGCTTGATTTGAACAACCAGGCCTTTCTGCGCCGCCTGCAGGAGCGGTTCGGCAATCGCCTGGGAGCGTTTCAGGAGGTTGGCCGCAGGGTGGCCTATCCGCTCTCCCTGATGCATGTACGGGAGCGGGTACGGCCGCGGCTGGCGATTATCGGCAATGCGGCACACCTGCTGCACCCCGTCGCCGGTCAGGGTTTCAACCTCGGCCTGCGCGATGTGGCGGTGCTGGCCGAGACGGTCAGCGACGCCAGCCGCGCCGGGCAGGATGTGGGGGATATGGTCGTTCTCAAGAAATACAGTGATGCCCGCCGTGGCGACTATCTGCGCACCACCTCGTTTACTGACGGACTGGTGCGAACTTTCTCCAACAATATTTTTCCGCTCACCGTGATGCGGGACGCCGGGCTGGTGGCGCTGGATGTTCTGCCGCCGCTGAAGCATCTGCTGGCGCGTCAGGCGATGGGGCTGGCCGGCCGCCTGTCTCGCCTGGAGCGAGGATTGCCGCTATGAAAAACTACGATCTGATTGTCTGCGGGGGCGGCATGGTAGGCGCCGCGCTGGCGGCTGCGCTGGGAGAGACAACGCTGCGCATTGCCGTGATCGACCTGTACAAGCCGAAACTGCGCTGGCCGAAGGACAGCTGGGGTATCCGTACCTGCGCCATTACCCGCGCCTCGCAGCATATTCTGGAGAATGTCGGTGCGTGGGAGTATATGGTGGCGCGCCGGGTCAATCCCTACTCCGAAATGCATGTGTGGGACAGCACCGGAACCGGCTCGGTACACTTTTCCGCTGCCGATGTGGGCGAGCCGAATCTGGGCCATATCGTGGAAAACCGCGTTATTCAGGCCGCACTGCTGAAACGGCTCAAGGAGCTTTCCAATATTGATATCCTCTGCCCGGCCAGAATCGGTGCGCTGGAGTGGGGGGATGAGCAGGTTACCGTCATGCTGGAAGATGGCAAGGAGTTGAGCACGGCGCTGCTGGTGGGCGCTGATGGCAGGGATTCCTGGGTACGCAGTCAGGCGGGTATCACCACACAGGGCTGGGAGTATGACCAGACGGCGGTCATTACCGTGGTCAAAACGGAGCGCCACCACCGTGATACCGCCTGGCAGCGCTTTACCCCGGAAGGGCCGCTGGCCTTCCTGCCGCTGGGCGAAGGGCACAGCTCTATCGTCTGGTCGGTCAACCCGCAGCACGCGGAGGCTCTGCTTTCCCTGAATGATGCCGCATTCATGGCCGAACTGGAGCAGAGCTTCGAGCATACGTTGGGCAAGATAACCGAAATGGCCGAGCGGGGTGCATTCCCGCTTCGCCTGCAGCATGCCGGAAACTACGTCAAGCCGCATCTGGCGCTGATAGGTGATGCGGCTCATGCCATCCACCCGCTGGCGGGGCAGGGGGTCAACCTCGGGCTGGCTGATGCGGCAACCCTGGCGGAAGTGATTTCGGACGCCCTGAAACGCAAAAAAGATATTGGTTCGATGGGCGTGCTGCGCCGTTACGAGCGCTGGCGGAAGAGCGACAACATCGCCATGATGGCGGCGATGGACGGCTTCAAGCGTCTGTTTGGCAGTGAACTGCCGCCTGTGCGGTGGGGACGCAATCTGGGATTGACGCTGACCGACACCATTCCACCAGTGAAGAAACATTTTATCCACCATGCCATGGGCCTGGCGGGACATCTTCCCCGTCTGGCGTGTGGCAGATAGCTCAGTCATAAAATGAAGATTGACCGGCTGGCCGGGCTGGGGGGCGTTTCAGAGCACGAAACCGAGCAGGCACGCCGCTGGGCGGCGCATTTTGAATGGCCGATGCTGGTCATTGTGCTGTGGATCCTGGTGCAGTGGATGCTGGAAAATGCTGGTGTCATGCCGGCAGCTACTTCACGAGTGGCTGACTGGCTGGTCTGGCTGGCTTTCGTCACTGAGACGGCGGTACTTACCGCACTGGTGCGTGATAAACGCAGTTATCTGCTTAATAACTGGATCAACCTGACCATTATCATCATCGGCTTTCCCCCGCTTTGGGGTGATACCCCACTGGCGGGAATACTGCGTGGCTTGCGGGCCGTGCTTATGTTTGGCCTGCTGTTGCGCTTGTAGCGTACCTGGCGTCAGGTGCTGGTGCAGCACCATCTTGGCAACAGCCTGATCATCATGTTCGTGGTGGTCGTGGTGGCCGGCATCGTGATTGCCTATATCGATCCGGGAATCAAAACGCCGTGGGAAGGGATCTGGTGGGCGCTGGCGACAGTGACCACGGTGGGGTATGGCGATGTGGTTCCGGTCAGCGAGCAGGGGCGTATTGTTGGTATCATCCTGCTGCTTCTCAGTGTGGTGCTGCTCTCCCTGGTAACAGCGAACATCTCTGCTTTTCTGGTTAGCCGCGGTGCGGTAAAAGGTGAGTCAGAGGTGCATGAGCGGTTGAAGAAGATGGAAAAACGGCTGGAACATATTGAGCAGATGCTGAAGGAATCCCGATCTCCGCAGGGGAGCAGCAATAGAAAGCCTTGAGATAACCGCAGAGGTGATA
>JAJRUX010000204.1 GCA_024277575.1 Gammaproteobacteria bacterium
ACCCCTTCATCAGTAAATATCTCCAGCAAACAGGCATGCTCCACCCGGCCATCAACAATGTGGGCGGATCTCACTCCAGCGCGCACCGCATCCAGCGCACAACGAATCTTGGGCAGCATTCCACCATGGATTGTGCCATCGACAATCAACTTACCAACCTCAGCCGCTGTTAGACCGGTAAGCAGTTCCCCCTGCTTGTCGAGCAGACCAGGAGTGTTGGTGAGCAGCATTAGTTTTTCCGCCTGTAAGGTTTCCGCAAGCTTCCCGGCTACCAGATCCGCGTTGATATTATAGGTCTGCCGATCCTCCCTTCCGACACCGATGGGGGCAATGACCGGAATAAAATCATCTTTTACCAACATATGGAGTACGGCGGCATCAATGGATTCGACCTCTCCCACATGCCCGATATCAATGATCTCCGGCACCTTCAGCTCCGGCGCATTACGGGTCACCCGCAGTTTTCGAGCATGAATCATCTCACCATCCTTGCCGGTAAGGCCAACGGCACAGCCACCCTGCTGGTTGATACGACTGACGATCTCCTTGTTGACCAGTCCACCCAGCACCATTTGCACTACATCCATGGTCTCACTGTCGGTAACCCGCATCCCTTCAACAAAGTGGCTCTCCTTACCGATACGCTCCAGTAAGCGGCCAATCTGCGGCCCCCCCCCATGTACCACAACCGGATTCATACCCACCAGTTTCATCAGGACCACATCCCGTGCAAACCCCTGCTGGAGCGACGGATCCACCATGGCATTGCCACCATATTTGATCACCATGGTTTTACCAATGAAGCGCTGAATATAGGGAAGTGCTACCGTAAGAACACGGGCGATATCAGTTGCGGAAGTAGGATCGAGACTCATGAAAAATAACGCCGTTAGCTATTGAAAAGGTTAAACAGCCGGCATATATACCATACTTGCCCCTGTCACGGACAGGGCTATTCAGCGAAGAGTACTAGAATGGTAATGAAAGAGCAGGTGCCTCAGACAGGATAAACTCCCGGATTCGCCGCTGTATGTCTACCAGTGCAGACTGATCCTGCGCCTCAAAGCGCACGCCCAGACTGGGCGTGGTATTCGAGGCCCGAACCAGTGCCCAGCCAGCAGAAAACTCCAGGCGAAGTCCATCCATCGTATTGAGGGTTGCATCAGAAAAATCCGCGCTCGCCATCAATCTGTCCATCAATTCGTAATGCGAGCCATCTGTGACAGGAATCTTGTACTCCTGGGTACTCACCGCGTCCGGCAAGGCACTGAACTGCTCTGCGCTGGAAAACGGACTGCGGGCCAGAATCTCGAGCAGGCGTGCGCCGGCATACATGGCATCGTCAAAACCAAACCAGCGATCAGCAAAAAACAGATGGCCGGTCAACTCGCCTGCCAGCAAAGCCTTGTCCTGTTGCATTTTCGTTCGGATCACAGAGTGTCCCGTGCACCACATCAATGGCCTGCCGCCATGCTGTTCAATCACGCCATACAGGTTACTGGTACATTTGATATCAAACAGGATCTCGGCGTGGGGATTGTTTCTCAGAACATCAATGGCCAGCATCATAAGCAGCCGATCCGGCCAGATTACCTTGCCGCTGGAGTCAACCATTCCGATCCGGTCACCGTCACCATCGAAGGCAAACCCGACGTCAGCCCCGGTAGCACGCACAGTGGCAATCAACTCCTGCAGATTCTCCAGTTCGGTGGGGTCCGGATGATGATTGGGAAAACGGCCGTCAATAGCACAATACAGCTCATATACCTCACAACCCATCCGGCGAAACAGCGCCGGCGCCAGTTCACCAGCCATGCCGTTGCCTGCATCCACCACCACTTTCATCGGCCTGCTCAGCTGTACATCCTTGCAGATGCAGGCCAGATAAAGTTCGATAACATTTATCCGCCGACAGCTGCCCACGCCATCCACCAGCTCACCCTGTTCGATACGGCGACGCAGCGCCTGCACACCCTCGCCATGCAGCACATTGCCATCAAGGACAATCTTGAGGCCGTTGTACTCCGCCGGATTATGACTGGCCGTCAGCATGACGCCGCTGTTACCCGCATATTGATGAGCAGCAAAATAGAGTACAGGAGAGGGAACCCGGCCCACATCCAGCACCTCACAACCACTGTCACACAGAGCCCTGATTAACGCCCGACTCAGCGATGGGCTGGACAGGCGCGCATCCTGGCCAACGGCAAGCAGGTCGATACCCCGTGCAGCCGCCTCACTGCCAATGGCACGCCCGATGCTGTAAACCGTCTCCGGCGTCAGGGTACGCCCGGCGATACCACGGATGTCATAGGGTTTGAATACAGAGGCGCAAACCGGCTCAGGATAGCTCGGTTGTGTTTGCGGCAGCGGTTGTAGTGACATGACAGATACCTCCCTGTATCAATGTCGACCGGTATGGCCAAATCCTCCAGCACCACGCTGACTGGATTCAAATTCATCCACTACTTCAAAAGCGGCCTGCACTACTGGTACAAAAACCAGCTGGGCGATACGCTCACCCGGCTGGACTGTAAATTCGTTCTGCCCGCGATTCCAGCAAGAAACAAACAGCTGCCCCTGATAATCAGAGTCAATGAGTCCGACCAGATTACCCAGCACGATGCCGTGTTTGTGCCCCAGTCCCGAGCGCGGCAGAATAACTGCAGCCAGTGACGGATCAGCAACATGGATAGCCAGGCCGGTAGGAACCAGATGGGTATCCCCCGGTTTCAACATCACCGCTTCATCCAGACAGGCGCGCAGATCCATCCCGGCCGCTCCATCCGTTGCATAATCGGGCAGAGTAAACTCTGTACCGATGCGGGGGTCGAGGATTTTCAGTTGAATCTTCTGCATGATTTCTTCCCTTTTATCACCAAGTTTGACAAGCAGAGGGTATTTTGTCCGGGTAACAAGGAGAAGTTATCGTCCACTGCTCCCCAATCTTTATTTTTGTGCTCGGAATTTATCAGAATACCCCCGCTTTTTTCCAAAACAAGGAAAAAACGCACACTTTCGGTACTCTATCCGGAAATCCAGGCAGCTACTTCCCTGTCTGTTTGTAATGCTGCCCAATCAGTTCAACCAACTGGCGCGCAATTTCCGGTTTGGAGTTTAGCGGCAGCGTTGTCCCTCCACCCGGCCAGAATATCTCCAGCGCATTTTCATCGCCTTCAAAACCGCTACCGGGCAGCCCAACCCGGTTGGCAGCAATCATATCCGCCCCTTTGGCAACCCGTTTGGCTTGTGCATGTTCCACCACCCGCTCCGTCTCGGCAGCAAAACCCACGCAGAAAGGGCCGTCGGCCAGAGCACACACGTCAGCCAAAATATCCGGGTTCCGCACCAGTTCCAGCTTGAGATGAGAGTAATCTTTTTTTATTTTCTGTTTGCTTTGCTGCTGCGGCCGATAATCAGCCACCGCTGCCGCTGCAATGAAGATATCACACTGATGCACCCGCTGCATGACTGTCTCATGCATCTCGACCGCGCTGCGTACATTGATACACTTCACCCGTTCCGGTCGGGGTTGACTGCTGACACCGCTGATCAATACTACTTCCGCTCCCGCTTGCTGTGCGGCGGCTGCCACCGCGTAGCCCATCTTGCCGGAGCTGCGGTTGCCAAGATAGCGCACGGGATCGATATCCTCCAGGGTGGGACCGGCAGTAACCATCACCTGCACTCCCGCAAGAAACGGGGGAGTGAATAGTGCAACCAGCTGCTGCAGCAACTGTTCTGGCTCCAGCATACGACCGGGACCATTTTCACCGCAGGCCTGATCTCCCTCGGCAGGCCCGAACAGATGCACGCCCCGCTCCTTGAGCTGGTGGATATTCGCCCGGGTCGCCTGATTGAACCACATTTGCTGATTCATTGCCGGTGCCAGGGCCAGCGGGGCGCTGCTGGCAAGGCAGATGGTGGCAAGCAGATCATCCGCCAGACCGTGAGTCAGGCGGGCAATGGTATGGGCCGTCGCGGGCGCGATCAGAATGGCATCTGCCCAACGTGCCAGCTCAATATGCCCCATTGCGGATTCCGCCCCTGGATCAAACAAATCAGTCGGTACCGGGTAACCGGAAAGAGCCTGGAAGGTAAGCGGGGTAACAAATTGTGCCGCCGCCCTGGTCAGGACGACACGCACCTCGGTATCCGCCTGACGCAACTGGCGGACCAGCTCTGCACTCTTGTAGGCAGCAATGCCACCGGTCACCCCTAGCAGGATATGTTTGCCTTTTAGCCGTTCCATCGTTGCAAGTGTAACAAAACATCCGGTATCTTGTGCCCAAAATCATACTTGGCGGGAGCAAACATGGCATTGAACGATGGCTGGTTTACCGAAATCTGCGCCGAATCCGGCAGCGCTTTTTCTCTCAAGGTGAAGGAGAAGCTCCACGAAGAACAGACCCCCTTTCAGAAAATCGAAATTTATGAGACCGAACGCTTCGGCACACTGATGGTGATCGACGGCTTCATCATGCTGTCTGACTTCGATAACTTTCTCTATCACGAAATGATGAGCCACCCCGCCCTGTTCACCCATCCCGATCCAAATCGGGTAGTCATTGTTGGTGGTGGCGATTGTGGCACGCTTCGCGAAGTACTCAAGCATGAAGAGGTAAAACAGGCGATACAGGTGGATATTGATGAACGGGTTACCCGGCTGTCAGAGCAGTTTTTCCCGGAGCTGTGCGAGGCCAATGACGATCCACGCGCAGAGCTGCTTTTTGCCGATGGCATCCAGTGGGTAAAAGATGCCGCTTCCGGATCGATTGATATCATTATTGTGGACAGTACAGACCCCATCGGTCCTGCCAAAGGGCTGTTCAGCGCCGCCTTTTATCGGGACTGTTTTCAGGCACTGGGCGAAGATGGCATCATCGTCCATCAGAGTGAATCCCCGCTGATTCACCAATCACTAATCAGTGAGATGCGTGACGCCATGCGCAGCGCCGGATTTGTTCAACAGTTAACTATCAACTTTCCCCAGCCAGTGTATCCATCCGGCTGGTGGAGTGCCACCCTGGCAGGGAAGAAAGAGAACCTGATCACCTTTCGTGAACAGGCAAGCCGGAATAAACCGTTCCTCACCCGTTACTACAACCATGACATTCATCTGGCCACCATGGCCATGCCGGAGTTCTGGAGACCATATATGGGTTAATAATAGCAAAAAAGATAACTCCTGAACCAACATATCAGCTGACCGGGCTGATAACACACAATTTGTGGCGGATATTGCACAGTATGTCGTCAGGGTCTATAGGGTATAGGGTGATAAACAATGATGGAGAACACCATGTCCGCCAACTATACATCTGTTCCATTGCACTCCCTTGGTACGACCACCTCCTATGGCCGTCCTGCTCTGCCCACAACCGGAAAAGTCAGCAAGAATTCTCCAGCCATGCAGGTCATGACCGATCTTGAAAAGATTACCGCAGTAACCACCGGGCCGGATGTGAATATCGATACAGCCAATCAACAAATGATCACCAGCAAGGTGCGCCTGCTGCTGGTAACAGATGAACAAGGTCAGGTGATCGGCCTGATCACCGCCACAGACATTCTTGGGGAGCGGCCCATGAAATATCTGCAACAGCGGGGAGGCAAACACGCAGATATCCTGGTGCGGCATATCATGACGCCGTGGGATCAGCTGGATGCGCTGGATTTCAGAGATGTGGCCAATGCCAGAGTAGGTGACATTATCACCACCCTGACTGATGTTGGAAGACAACATGCACTGGTAATAACTACCGCCCCGGACGGAACTCAATCTATTCGCGGTATTTTTTCCAGCACCCAGATCAGCCGGCAGCTTGGAGAAACTATTGAGATCAGCAACAAGGCCAAGACATTTGCCGAAATAGAGGCCACATTGTCAGTCTAAACAAAATGGCGGGGTGGTGGCTTGTCCGCCATCCCGCACCCGGTTATTACTCCGTCAGTTTCAGATCAACCCAGAAGGTGCTCCCCACTCCAGGCTCGCTCCACACACCAAGGTTACCACCCATCAGTTCTGTAAGCCGTTTGGCAATCACCAGACCCAGGCCACTACCTTGTATGGCGCTGTCTTCCTGCCCAAGGCGTTCAAACGGCTCAAACAGCTGCTGCATTTTTTCAGGGCGAATACCGATACCGGTATCGCTGACATTGATGCGCACCTTGCCTGACTCCACCAGAGCACTGAAACTAACGCAACCATTGATTTTGTTGTACTTGATTGCATTGGATCCCAGGTTCAACAGAATCTCCTTTAACCGCACCCGGTCAGCCAGTAGCAAAATATGTTCGGGAACCGGCATCAGCTCCAGGGAAACATTCCGTTCTCCCGCCAATGGCTCGAGCAGATCCCTGCACTCCTGCAGAACATCTCTGGCAGATACTGGCGTTAGTTCTACGCGCAGGCTGCCTGTCTCGATCTGTGAAAAATTCAGCACGTCCTCGATGAGTTCAAGCAGATGCCAGCCAGCATTCAGGATCTGGTTTATCCCCTCCCGATGAGGTTCCGCCAGCGGCACGGTTTTGTCGGTCTGCATCAACTGGCCAAAACCCAGAATAGCATTCAATGGAGTACGCAGTTCATGGCTGATGCGGGATATAAACTCGGTTTTTGCGCGGTTCGCCCTTTCTGCCGCAATCCTGGCCCTTATCAGCTCGGTTTCCATCATCTTGCGACTGGTAATATCACGCAGGATACTCTGGATAACCCGCTGCCCTCTGGACTCGACAACAGCACAGGAGACATCCACCGGCAACACACTGCCATTCTTGCGCAGCACCACCCCACCATGAAATGAGTCACACCTTTTCTCTAACACCTCCTGGTGCAGGTCAAGGAGTTCGGAACGTACCTTTTCCGGCACCAGCTGCTGCATATGCATGTTTACCAGCTCATCCCTGGGATAACCCGTCAGCCCTTCAGCGCGCCGATTGGCCGCAATCAGCCACCCATCCATATCGACCAGCAGAATGGCATCATTGGCCTGCTCCAGCAGCGCCCGATGCTTCTCCTCTGAGGTCTGCAACGCCGCTTCCGTTTGTTTAAACAAGGTGATTTCTGTCTGCACAAAAACATAGAGGCCAGGTCCACCAGATCCTTCGGCAAAAGGAGTCACGGTTACATCTACCCAGAAATCCATATCATGACGGGTTATCTGTTTAAGCTCTCCCCGCCATATCTGTCCGCTGGCCAAGGTTTGCCACAGTTGTTCCTGGAATGCATCAGAGTGTTCATTTGACAGGAACAGACGGTAGTTCTGACCCAGCAGCTCTTCTGCGCTGTAGCCGGAAATGGCACACAGTTTTTCGTTGACGTAAAAGAGTGTTCCCTGTCTGTTCGTTACGCACACAGCAGCGTGCTGCGATACGGCATCAATCAGCAGCTGATAATCAATCGGGGCTGTTTTTCCCGGCAGCACCAGACCTTTTCCGCCATCCGTGGGGTGGTACTGTGACAGGTAAGAGCTGCTCTCTGGCTGGATTTTTTTTGTTGCATGAACCATACCCGTCCTTATCGACAGGCAGGCGGATTTTCTGCAACCTCAGAACACAAAAATTCGGCTGCAACGGCTTTCATTCACCGGCGATTGTCATCTGCTCCACAAGCCATGAACCGGTACGCATGTTACTGCGCAGATCCACATCGCTACCCACCATCACCAGCTTCGAAAACATGTCACGCAGGTTGCCGGCAACGGTGATCTCTTCCACGGGATATTGAATCTCGCCACCCTCCACCCAGAACCCGGCCGCACCCCGGGAATAATCACCGGTGATCAGGCGTACCCCCTGCCCCATCAGTTCGGTAACAAGCAGCCCCTGATCCATCTGTTTCAACAACTCCTGCAAGGAAAGCTTGTCGGGAGCGCATCCTTCCGCCGCTCCAGCAGCAATGGTCAGATTATGCACTCCACCCGCATTACCCGTGGTCTGCATCCCCAGCTTGCAGGCAGAGTAGTTGTCGAGCACATAACTCTGCAGCACGCCATCCCGCACCAGATCCCGCTGCCGGGTAACGACGCCTTCATTGTCAAACGGCGCACTCCCCAACGCTCCCTTGAGATGGGGCTGCTCGTAGATATGCACAAAACCGGGGAATATCTGTTTGCCAAGATGATCCACCAGGAAACTGGATTTACGGTACAGCGCCCCGCCACGTACCGCCGAGACGAAATGGGACAGCAGGCTGTTGGCAATCTCGGCACTGAACACCACCGGCACCTTACGGGTGGAGAGGCGCCGTCCGTTCAGGCGCTGCACAGTCCGCTCTGCAGCCCGGCGCCCGACCGCTTCAACCGGCTCCAGCAGCTCTGCCTTGCGTGCCGTGCTGTACCAGTAGTCCCGCTGCATCGCCCCGCCTTCACCTGCAATAACCGCGCAGCTGATACTGTGACGGGTGGTGGGATAAGCACCCAGAAAACCATGGCTGTTGCCGTAGACATAAAATCCGGCATGGCTGTTCACCGCCCCTCCCTCGGAATTGCTGATACGGGGATCCGCATCGAGGGCTGCCTTCTCGCACTCCCAGGCCAGATCAATCGCCTGATCAGGGTTCAGATCCCAGGGGTGAAAAAGGTCCAGATCGGGAATCTCCGTTGCCATCAACTCGGCCGGCGCCAGGCCATGACAGGGGTCTTCCGCAGTATAGCGGGCAATATCACAGGCCGCCCTTACGGTGCTTTTCACTGCGTCGGGGCTGAACTCGGTTGTGCTGGCCGAACCTTTGCGTTGACCGAAATAGACGGTTACCCCCATCCCCTTGTCCCGGTTGTGCTCAATGGTCTCTACCTCTCCCTTGCGCACCGTAACCGACAGCCCTGACGCAAGATTACCGCCCACCTCGGCCGCACTGGCGCCCTGGCGGCTGGCTTCATCCAGCAGCCCGGACACCAGCGCCTTCAGCCCCTCGGCATCGAATTGTTCGGCTGCCTCTTTTGGAGTCAGGTTTTTGTTCATATAACGGCCCTGTTTGGGTATGTTTTTTCAGCTCCGGATGTTTCCGGGCTGGACAAAGGGTATGATTCTAACAAACAAGCAAACACCGGGGCCATGGAAGAGACAAAAAGCAAATCACAGATCAAGCGGGAGATGAAAGATC
Source organism: Gammaproteobacteria bacterium (assembly GCA_024277575.1). GTDB lineage: Bacteria > Pseudomonadota > Gammaproteobacteria > Thiohalospirales > Thiohalospiraceae > DRMK01. The sequence continues at coordinate 9,107 of JAJRUX010000204.1, forward strand.
TCCAGTCTTTGGGAGAAGATCTGGTCGGCCTGAGCAAGGATCGGCTGGCGGAGCTCCCCCTGGACAACAGCTTGCGGGAAGCCATCACCCTGGCGCAAAACATCAAGGCGCACGGTGGACGCAAGCGGCAGCTGAAATTCATCGGCAAGCTGCTGCGCATCAATAGCGATGATGCCGATGCCATATTACAATCCCTTCAACTGCAGCGGGAAAAAGAGCGCCGCACAGCGACCCTTTTTCACCAAGTCGAGCAGTGGCGCAACCGTCTGCTGGAAGAGGGTGACACAGCCCTGGAAGCGCTGCTTCGGGACTACCCCCAGGCTGATCGTCAGCAGATCCGCATCCTGATCCGTAACGCCAGAAAAGAGAGCGAAACCGGCAAGCCCCCCGCTGCAGCGCGGAACCTGTTTCGTCAGCTGCGGGAATTAATATGTGATTGATCGCGCAGCCAGGGCAACAATGATTCCACAGCGTCGAAGATACCTGTGGGCTCTACCGCCGGCATAGGCTCCTGCTCAAGCAGCATGTTCAGTTCATCTGCAAATGCCCCCTGCTCCAGCCCGGTGCGACTGATTTCCCGACACGGAACCACGGTTTGCAGCCAGGCCGTCAGGAAAGGAGCTTCCGGCCAGCCATCCCGCGGCACGTACAATACCGGAACCCGATTACAGGCCGCTTCGGCGAAACTGCCGTAACCCGGTTTGGTAATCAGTGCATCACAGGAGCAGAGCAGATCGATATACGGTATTCCCAGCGACTCCAGAGGATGGATTTGCGGATAATCAGCTTCCGGGTTTCCCGATACCAGAAAGCGCACACCGGGAATGGTGGGCCATCGGGCCAGGGGAAGCGATGAGGGAATCCCGCCCAGAGAAACCAGCACCAGTTTTTCATCCGGTTCCAGACCCAGTTCGGTGTCAATTCTCATCCGCTGCGACTGTCCGCGGCGCGCAATCGGGCCTATCGGCCGGCGATTGGGCAGAGTGGTCATCGGCATGCTCGGTAGTGGCTGCAAAAACAGCGCAGCGGCGCGATAGGCTTCCAGCATCTGCTGCCGGATGACAGCAAACCGTGAATCTTCACTGCAATAGGCAGAGTAGATATCCAGCCAGTTCAACGAGCATAACGCAACCGAGGGAATCCCGGCCTGCAAAGCCGCCGCAGGTAACAGATAGGGGACATTGGCCAGCACCAGATCCGGTTGATAGCGATGTAGCAGCTCGGTCTGTCTCCGAACCCCCTCATCCCAGTCCTGGTGAAAGGCGATATACTCCGCAGCGCTTTCCGCCACCTGAACATCCAGCGAACCTGACATGACCATGGCAACATCCACTGGTTGCTGAATGTGTTCAAACTCCCGAGCAAATTGCCTGGCAAGCAGCTCTTTCGAAGCCAGACTTTGCACCACCACCCGAAGAGAGGGAATCTGCCGCCACAACGCATTGATCACTGGCGCAGTCTGGGCCAGATGACCAAAACCATGAGAAGAGACCGCAACGAACAGGCAGGGGGACATCATCCTAAATCTTTCTGACAAAACCTGCCCGCATCAACACTGTCATTGCAAACAGCAACAGTAAAACAGGGTTCAACAATCCCCCATCGCCACTTCCGCTATTGATGGTACCCGTAGCGGAGATGGTCAGCGTTGCAGGAGTGCCGTTGCTGTTGATAATCAGATCCGCGGTGTAGGTTCCCGAACTCCCAGCAGGCGCAGTGAAGATAATATCAATCGGCAATCTCGAGCCAGGGGACAACAGGGTATTCACCCCGTTGTGAGCAAAGAAATGGCTACCCCTCAGCCCGATAGCAGTGATTTCGATATCGGTATTTCCCACATTGGTCAGCTCCAGGGTCATGGTCTTGCCAATACCGGGCTTGATGGACCCAAAATCCAGCAGACGGCTGCTAGCCTGAAGTGTCCGGCTCAACTTCCGCTGCCCGATACGGTGCATCAACGGCATTGCCACCGCATAATCATTTATCTGTTCTGCCCGCTCGGGATATCCCTGCCAACGAGTATCCTCCGTATCACCCAGAGGAATCCGGGTCGCAACAGTCCCGTCACCGGCCGGCCACTGGACTGTAATGTAGTCATCATCTCCCCAAAAGCTGGGGATGCCCGAAAACAACTCACTGCGGTTGCCGAAATTCACCACTTGATTCATCTGCTGCCGTTCCAGATCCAGCGTCACCACACTGGACTTTACGATACCACCCTGGTCGGAATACTCATGAAGGTCGAAAGCTATAACATGGCTGTTGTTATAGGCAAAAGAGGGATAACCCAGATCAAACAAGGGGCTCTGGGCAGGGAAAGGAAAATAGAATCTGCCCGGCCGTGTCTTCAAATCAAGAAGGCCAATAGACCAGTAATTGAAACCGGATTCGTCCTTGTCCGGCCGGCAACCATTATCAGGCTGCGACATGCACACCAGCATATCAAACAGAATAACTTCACCGGTAAAATCAAAAGAGAGGGAATCGGCATATCGCACCATGCCAACCGATGCATTTTCGCCTTGCTGATAATCGGGTAAAACAATGGGATAATCCACCAAACCACCCTGTTCGATGTCCAGCACATGGATCTGGTTGTCCGTGAGATCCGTGGATGTATAGGCCAGGTACCGGCCGTCGGGGGAAACAGCGATACTGGCAATGTTCCCGGTGAAGGTAATCTGCTCGGTAACACCGTTGACATTCACACCGTAGAGATTTGCATCCACCCCCACAAAGAGAAAGACGGTACCATCCTTGCCGGTAAACACAGCTGGCCGGGTCTGGGCCGCCTCCACTCTGCTCAACTGCTCATCCTGTTGGGTATTGAACATCTGCCGATAAAGAACAAAATTCTCCAGCAGACTATCGTTATTGCCATCTACGGGATAAAGATAGACCATCAGATCACTTCCCTCCACTGTATCGGCAGGAGCAGAGTTCTGGGGAGCCGGAACTACACCACCGCCCTCCACTACCTCTACTGCATCCCATGCCGCCTTGACTGCTTCAACCTCGGGCGAATCCACTCCATGGATATCTTCGGCAGCCTGGATCAGCGCCCGGCGGGCATCGATAAACCGGGAGGACGCGGTTAAATAAAGCGTCAAAGCCCGATAGTAGATCTGCTCTGTCTTGTCCCGACCGATACCTTCGACAGTCAGATAGGCAGCCCGATTGGGAATACCGCTGTTGACATGCACACCCCCGTTATCACCCTGCTCGGTATTGGGCAGATTCCTGTACTCGCTCATCCGGCCGGGTTGTGCCTCCAACCCGTTGGCCGGGTTGCGGAGATCCCGCAGGTAACCAGGCGTGGCAAGAGTGCAATCTTCGCCCATCAACCAGTCATCTCGATCCACCATCGCCGCAAAGAAATCGGCAAATGACTCATTCAGAGCACCGCTCTGATTTTCATAGCGCAGGTTGGCGGTATGTTCAATCACCCCATGGGTCATCTCATGGGCGGCTACGTCAAGACACCCGGCCAGTGGAGAAAACAGTTTGTTGTCCCCGTCGCCATAAACAATAAACGCACCATTCCAGAAAGCATTGTTGTAATCCTGTTGGAAATGGATCACCGACATCAAGTTCATCTGCTTGTCATCGATACTCTTGCGCTGGAAAGTGTTTAGATAGTAGTCATACACCAGGCGGGCATTGTGCATTGCACTAACCGCAACGGGATCCCAGCCACTAAATGCATCGCCACTTTTCACATACCACAACTGATCACCATCACCGGGATTGCCGTACCTGGCATCAAAAATATAGGTGTCGCCGATGGAACCAGGACGATTAACAGGATCATCTCCGGATTTGACATCATTCAACGGCCGTGTGGGATCGATCATGAAATAGCTATTGCCATCACGCCAGGCTGTGAAACTCCGGACAGACCCATTCAAGACATCGGCACCGCGAGCCTCGACCAGGCTACCGGCGTGAATATTCTGGATGCGGTGCAATAGCGCAGCGGTTCGGGCATCAACAAAATAGAGCCACCGTTGATCCAGCCCCAGCCGCACATCCAGCTTGTAGGCAAGCCGAGGGGCACTACCCTCAACGTAGAACACCAGCGTATTATCCAGCACCTTCAGTTCGCTAACGGCGAGATCGCCAAGAACCATTGAAAGGGCTTCATCCGCTGACAGAAGCGGTACGGAATCGGCCGCAATCGGGCTGGATTCATAACGGCCATTGATCAGATAGATCTCATTACGGCTGTTCAGATGTACTACCAGCTGTTTACCCCACAACGGCACCCCTTGCCAGAGCTGCTGAAAATGCAGGTGCTGTCTACCATCGGCTGACTGCATCTTGCGCAGCAGTTTCATCTCTGATTGCGGGTTTTTCAGTTTGAGCAGGTCACGCTGCGCGGCAAGAAAATGGTTGGCAATCAGTTCCCCATCCACATGGGCCGCGGCCCGCAACGATGCAGCAACGGGCTGTTTGAAACGGATGAATGAAGGAGTTCCATTCCGCGGGTCAAAATGAACGCGTACCCCTTCGCTATTGGATGAGAGCTTTTCCAGGGCTGTCTGCTGTTGCCGGGATATCAGCCCCGAGACACTGGCCGACAGAACAGTCCGTTTCTGCTGAAATCTCCTTAATCCCAGCAGAATCTGCTCGCTAAGCATTGAGACATCAAGAGGGGCGATAGTCGTAGTATTTGTACCCCTACCCTTGTAACGCCTTCCGTCCCGTTTGAAATTCAGGCCAATATCATCCGGCAACAGGGGTGATGTCAGCAACCGGGGTGTCCCACTGAACCCTTCGCCACTGAACGCATCGGGAAAACCCGCTTGTACCGCCGCCGATGTCAGCAACATGGCACCCATCATACCGGCAAGGAATGCCGAAAACCGATACCCCATAAATCACTCCTAGTACTCTTTCAAGGTAATAAATTAGGATTCAGCGTCCCTGTGGTGCTTCGCGGCAAGGCGCAGTGCACAGGCAATGGCCGTCTCCCTTGCCAAGCGCTGCAACGCCGCTGCGAAGCACCACAGGAGCGCCCGAAGGGTTGGCCTGTCAGCGTCCATGGCGGTGTTGCGCCTTGAGCCATTGCCTGCGAGGCGCGCCTTGCCCTGAACGTTGACAGGCCAACTGTATCCTGATTTATTACCTTGACGGAGTACTAGGGGCTCAGAT
>JAJRUX010000205.1 GCA_024277575.1 Gammaproteobacteria bacterium
GAACCCAGCCGTTTTCTGGATGAGCTTCCCCAAGAGGATCTGGAGTGGCAGGGCGGCTCCCGGCGAACTGAAACCACTCCCGAGGAGAGCCAGCGGCGCGGCAAGGCGCATCTGGCGCATATGCGCAGTATGCTGCAGAAAAACAGAGTGTAACTGCTCGGCATACTCCTGAAACGCGCCATCTCTGTGTTATTAACCCGGCAACAATATAGATCGTGTTCAGGGCTTCAAGAATGGCCCGGATCAAGACGCAGCTCGCCGGCAAGGGTGGCTCCCTTGGCAAGAGCTGCAACGCGGAGGCGGGCCATTCTTGAAGCCCCTAACTCTATGATAGAAAAGGATAGGCCAGTGTGTGAGCGCCTGCAAACTGCGTTGGCAAAACTTGCTGTAGGGGGTGCTACAGCGGCGTTCTGCCGCCTTGCCGCAGGCGCTCACACACCGGCTGAACACGATCTATATTGTTGCCGGGTTAATAAGAAGATGATCATTTACCATTCCTTGTAAATGCTCATTTCTGCTTTGAGCTGGCGCGTTTCAGGAGTATGCCGAGCAGTTATTATTTCGGCCCCAGAAAAACACTCTCCCGCTCGGTGGCCAACTCCGGGTTATCAGGACTCTCTACCCGGAACAGAATCGGAACGGATTCCGCTTGCAAGTTTTTCCGTGGAACCCGTGCAAAAATGGTCACCGGCGTAATCTTGCTGTGCTGGATTATGAACGGTTTGCTGGAGCCGTGCAGAGCGATCCCTTTTGGACCAGAGACTCCTATCGTTACCGGCATATCCTGCATGGTTTTGTTCAGTATCTTGAGGGTGTATTTGTTCTGGATGGAACCGTCACTTTCCAGCACAAATAGTGGCTGACGTTCATGTATCACCGTTAGCTCGATGGCATCCAGATTGGTCAGCCCCCAGGTTATCCCCAGCGCCGCTAGCAGCATGATGGTGCCATAGACCCAGACCCGTGCCCGCTTGTACAGTGGCAGCACCTCGCCCCCCTCCAGTTCATCGAATGAGGCGTAGCGGATCAGTCCGCGCGGGCGGTGAATCTTGTCCATTACCTGATCGCAGGCATCGATGCACAGCGCGCACATGATGCAACCTTCCTGCAGCCCGTGACGGATATCGACGCCGGTGGGGCATACGGCGACACACTGTTTGCAGTCGATGCAGTCACCGAACTGTGATGCATCATCGCCCTTCTTCAACCTGCCGCGAGGTTCGCCACGTTTGGCGTCATAGGCGGGGATAAGGGTGTGCTTGTCCACCATTGCCGACTGGATTCGGGCATAGGGACACAGCCAGAAGCAGGCCTGCTCACGCATGAATCCTGCCAGGAAGTAGGTTCCCGTGGTGAACAGTACGATGGTAGCCCATGCGGCAGGGTGGGCATTGAAGGTAAACAGACTGCCCCACAGTTGATAGGCATCTGTGAACCAGGCTGCGAACGAGATGCCGGTCAGCAGACCGATGCCGATCCATAGCAGATGCTTGATTGTTTTGACGCGAATCTTGTGGGCATCCCAGGGAGCCTGCTCCAGTTGGCGCCGCTTTTGCGGTGGGCCTTCGAGTTTCTCCTCCAGCCAGGTGAACAGATCGGTCCATACGGTCTGGAAGCAGAAAAAGCCACAATACACGCGTCCGGCGAGTGTCGTTGCGATAGCCAGCAGGATGGCAAAAAACAGCAGCACCAGTGACAGCATCCAGAAATCCTGGGGTAGAATCGTGGCTCCGAAAATATGAAACTGCCGGTTGGGGATGTCGAACAAAACTGCCTGTCGATCATTCCAGCGCAGATAGGGACCAAGGAAAAACAGCAGCCAGATGCTGCTGGTCCACCACTTGAGGGTGCGCCATTTTCCCGGTATTCGTTTGGCGTGAATGGTTTTGCCGCCGGTGTTGATCTCCAGATAGTCGGTCTCTTCGTAAATCTTGTTGAGGGCTGATGAGTGGGGAGCTGCCTCATTTTGATTCTGCTGCATTTCAGAGTCTCCTGGTATCTGTCTGATACCGTGCTTGGCACGGGTCGGCCAATGATCTTACCCAGTTTTCTATGGTTGTATTGGCCACCGGCATTGGTACTTCTATAAAGGTGACAAAAAAACCGCCATTTAGCTCGCATATGCCAATGGATCGTGGTCGTTCTGCCATCACTTCAGGGCTGGGCAGTGTTATACCGAAACAGAAAACAATGCTTCGAGCTGCCAGGATGTCACTGCTAATTTGTCCCTGGTCCAGCGAGCGGATGTAGGAGCAGGGGTCAAATATCGATATCAGGTGCGCTATTTTATCGGCCTCTATCTTCTTTTTCAGATGGCTGGTGATTTCATCCACGGTTTTGAAACAGGTTTCTGATTTATCCAGCGAGAGGGAAAAAACAGGATATGTTTCCAACCTTGAACAGTGATGCATTTCCGGTTTCCCCGCTATGGAGTGACGAAATTCAGTATGAAAATACTAAACGGTTCACTGTTTCTGCATTGAAAATTGTCAATCTGTGGTACAGGATTGTATGTGCGAAAAGCGGGGGATTATCTATCCTTCTGCAAGAACTTCCAGGTTGGGAATA
>JAJRUX010000206.1 GCA_024277575.1 Gammaproteobacteria bacterium
CGATGGCACAATCCATGGTGGAATGCTGCCCAAGATTCGTTGTGCGCTGGATGCGGTGCGCGCTGGAGTGAGATCCGCCCACATTGTTGATGGCCGGGTGGAGCATGCCTGTTTGCTGGAGATATTTACTGATGAAGGGGTGGGTACTCTGATAAAAGGAGACATTTGAGCCGTGGTGGGAGCAGCATCGAAACAGGGTAACAACCGTAAACAACAGATTCTTGAAAGCATGGCCCAACAGTTGGAAAATAATACCGGAGGACGCATTACCACTGCCGGGTTGGCTAAAGCTGTTGGTGTCTCCGAGGCGGCGCTGTATCGGCATTTTCCAAGCAAGGCATATATGTTTGAAGGCTTGATTGAGTTTGCCGAGCAGGCGGTGTTCAGCCGAGTGAACAGGGTTCTTGATGAAAAAAAGGATCCCGAAACCCGTTGCGAATTGATTCTGGGGATTGCGCTTGGTTTTTCGGCCCGTAATCCGGGGATCACCCGCCTGTTGTTGGGAGAGGCATTGATGGGGGAGCCGGAACGGTTGCACATACGCTCCGGACAATATTTCAGTCGTCTGGAGACCCAGCTCAAGCAGGTGCTGCGGGAAGGAAGGGCTGCAGGGCGTATTCGTGCCGATTTTCCGGCTGAGATTGGAGCCAATTTGATGTTGGCTGTACTGGAAGGGCGCCTGCGCCAGTTCATTCGCAGTGACTTTTCTCTCTCTCCATTGGAGCACTGGCAGCAGCAGTGGGCACTGTTGACTCAAACACTTTTTCTCCCTGCTGATCGAAGAAAAAGATGAGTATGAATGGCAGGCAACGGGCTGAATTGCTTTCGAGTTATGATTCATTTAAAGTTAACATATATGCTTTAATAATAATTAGTTGTGCTCAATTTTTATGTATCTCCGCCGCAGTTGCTCCATAACGATGTAGGGAAGGGTTAAACCGACAGTGCAATACATTCGCAGCGTGATTCTTGCGGTTCTTTTTCTCTGTCTGCCCATTGTGGGTATTTGTGATGAGGAGCTCTCGTATACCGTACAGCCTGGTGATACTCTTCAGAAGCTGGTAGAGGAGTATGGTGTTGATTCGGTTCAGGTGGACGAGCTGCGCAGATTCAACAAGCTGAAGAGTGCCCGGGAGATTCCACCGGGGACCAAAATCCGTTTCCGTCTCGGCTGGCTCAAGATAAAGCCGCTTCAGGTTCAGGCGCTGGCTGTCTCTGGTCCGGTAACGGTAATGCGTGCGGATGCCAGCGAGACCGAACCTGTAGTCAAGGGTAAGGGTTTCAAGCCGGGTGATGTGCTTGAGACAGGGGAAGGGGGCAGTGTCATGCTGGAGTTTGGTGACGGGTCACGTTTGTTGTTGCAGGGTAAAAGTACCATGACCTTTGAGATCCTGGAGGCATACGGTGACCGGGACGTGCCAAATATCAGACTGCGTCTGCACCGGGGGCGAATTGAAACGACAGTTGCCCCTAACAGCTCACCCGATCGGCGTTTTGAAATCAAGACCCCTGCTGGTAGCGCCGGCGCCCGCGGAACCCGGTTCCGCGTCGGTGCGGACTCCGATGAGCAGTTGCTTCGCACCGAAGTTACTCACGGTACTGTAGCGGTGGAAGGGGGAGGGAAGGAGCTTCCCGTGGGGGCGAATTTTGGTACCGTTGTAGAGGCAGGTCGCGTGCCGATTCCGCCATTGCCGCTGCTGCCGGCGCCAGAGTTTACCGCTGTCAAAGGGGACTATCAACGGCTGCCATTTCAGATTACCTGGAACAAACTGCCCGGTGCAAACGGTTATCGTGTGCAGGTTTCCTCCGCTTCTGCAACTGGGGTGATGCGGATAGATACCACTACTGATACACCATCATTCAGTGTGGACGGGCTGGATGATGGAGACTATCTGGTGATGGTCCGGGCCATAGATTTCCACGGTCTGGAAGGTATTGATGCCCAACACCCTTTTACCCTGGATGCCCATCCTTTGCCCCCACGGCTTGTGGCTCCGGCTTCAGGGAAGCAGTTACGGCAGAGCCAGCCGCTGTTTCAGTGGGAGGCCTCTGTTGACGCTGTCGCCTACCGTTTTCAACTTACTACCGGTGCCGCATTTGAGAATCCCCTTGTTGATGTTGCCGATCTCAAGGGGAATAGTTATGCGGTTGCGGAATCATTGCCACCGCAGCGCTACTACTGGCGGGTTGCCAGCCGGGATGCCGACGGAGAGGAAGGGCTTTTTGGTGATGTTCTTGAGTTTGATATTGCCCTGCCTCCCTCACCACCGCAGGATATTGCTATCCGGAAAACAGATACCAAGCTGATGCTGCAGTGGCGCGAGGAAAAACCGGACTATCGCTATCATCTGCAACTGGCCAACGACCCTGAGTTTTCTGATTTGTTTGTCGAGCGGGAGACCACCCAGGCTCAAATCACCCTGCCGCGACCGCAGCAACGTGTCTACATGCGTATGCGAACCCTCGATACAGACGGTTATCCCGGACCATTTAATCGGCCTATTGAAATCGTTCCGCCAATGAAAAGCCATGTTCCTGTCTTTTTGTTAGGGATAGTGGGTTTGGTGCTCATCCTGTGAAAGCGCGGTACTGGCAAAAGGTAGTACCGGTCAGAAAATATCTCGCCCTGTCGCTGGGCACCATCGTGATCGCCCTCGGGCTACTCCAGTCCGGGTGGCTGGCGAACCTGGACTATCTGGCATACGACTACTTTCTGCAGACGGTTGAGCGTCCCTCTTCCGATGATGTGGTGGTTATTGCTATCGACGATCGCAGTCTGGCGCAGTTGGGACGGTGGCCCTGGTCACGGGCGCAACACGCCCAGCTGATTGACAAACTGACCGCAGCGGGAACCAGAGCCATCGCCCTCGATCTGATACTAG
>JAJRUX010000207.1 GCA_024277575.1 Gammaproteobacteria bacterium
GGTGACATGGGTCAGCCGCTGCCGGGCGGTTTCGTTTTCGGTGATCACCGGTTCGCCGCTGATGTTACCTGAGGTGGCTACCAGCGGTCCATCAAACCGGGCAAGCAGCAGGTGATGCAGTGGACTGTAGGGCAGCATCACTCCCACTTCGCTCAGGCCGGGGGCGATTTGTGGTGAGAGAGTGGAGTTCTCTTTTCTGGTGGTCAGGACAATGGGGCGGATGGGAGAGAGCAGTTGCGCGCATTCCTCAGTGTCGGGGGCAACTTCCTGCAACAGGTATTGCAGCGGATCGGCGGCGGGAGCCGGAAACATCACCGCCAGCGGTTTATGGGGTCGGGGTTTGCGTTCCCGCAGTTGCAGGATTGCCGCGTCATTGTGCGCGTCACACATCAGGTGATAGCCGCCAATCCCTTTAACCGCAACAATGTCACCAGATTGCAGAGCTGATACAGCGGTACGCAGTGCTGTACCACTATCTGTATGGCTGACTTCTCTCTCATCATCCTCGAACAGCAGCCGGGGACCACATGTCGGGCAGGCTATCGGTTCGGCATGGAAACGGCGATTCAGTGGATCTTCGTACTCTTTTCGGCACTCGGGACAGAGCGGGAACAGGGCCATGCTGGTATTGGTGCGGTCGTAGGGCAGGGCAGTGATCAAGGTATAACGGGGGCCGCACTGGGTGCAGTTAATAAACGGGTATTGGTAGCGCCGATCAGCGGGACTGGCGAGTTCGTCGAGGCAGTCGTTGCAGGTGAAATAGTCCGGTGGCAGATGGATTTCCACATCCCCTTGCTGCTCACTGTCACGGATGGTGAAGTGCTCGAGCAAACAGGGGGTGACGGTTTCCATTTTGAGTAGCCGGGGTTCGGCCAGTGGTGGTGCCTGCTCGATCAATGCCCGTTCGAACGCCTTCTGGGCTGCGTTTGCCCCTTCGGTGTGGATCTCCACCCAGCCCGCCCGGTTGACCACCCAGCCGTTAAGCCCCAGTTCGTGGGCCAGACGATAGACGAACGGGCGGAAGCCCACCCCCTGGACCTGTCCATCCAGCATCCAATGTCTTGCCTCTACGGTTTGCATGGCTCTGGCTTGTCCCTGTGGCATTCTTCATTTCCAACGGACTAACAGGGACGATACTATCCGATTTGAAGTTCCGGTTCCTTGATCCAGATCCCTTTATAGTTGGGACATTTTGCCCGGTTTGTCGATCTCGTTGCGATTGAAAACGAAACCACATTTGTGACATTCGGCAGGTGTGATATTGAGGGGCAGTCTTTCTTTTCTGGCGCTTTTGTGAATGTGCTTCAGCTCTTACTCAACCTCTTCCGGCCCGATCTTGAAACATCTGGCCAGTTTGCCAATGGTGGTAAAGGTTACGAATGTGGAAAGATAAAAAAGATAAAAAGGCACCTCTAATAATTGCTTGTGCAGAGGCTACAAGAAATTAATTGAGGTGCCCAAAATCTGACGGATTTAATGACCCGGCGCAGCTACTTTTTGCCGGGGGTGGACTCCTTTTTCAGGAGCTCTGCGAACGAGTCGGCAAGCTCCTCATACAGCTTCTCAACCACGTTTTTTCCCTTTATCTCCTTCTCCAGGTTGACTATCTGTTTTTTCAGGTCGATGTAGGAATCCAGCCTTTGTTGCGTATATCCAAGCAGGTTGGCCACCTCTAACTGCTCTCTGGCAGATTTGGCAAGATTCAGTATCTTCTCCTTGTCTTTCTCCTTATCAAGTTTGGAGGCCTGTTCGATCAGGCTTTTTGCCCGTACAAGACCCAATGGAACGGAGGCGCTTTTTGTGACCAGAGAACCTATTGTAGTGTCCAGAATGGCAATTGCCTGTTCTCTTTTTTTGTCCACCAAATATTTTGTTGCCAGTTTGATGGAGTCGGGATAGGTTCCCATCGGGAGGTAGACTGTGCTGATCTCCATCTCATCCCTCAGCGTGGAAAGAAGCTCCCTTGCGGTCTGGATCTTGCCATCATCAAGCAGGGCTCTGACACTTTTGATCTGATGCTCAATAACATCCGGTGTGGTGACCAGATCAAACAGGGATACATATCCATCCACAGGGACCAGAGCCAGTTCCGGATCCGCCGCCAATGCCAGATCAAATTTCCCTGTGGCATTTTGCAGGGCTGTCAGTGCTTCGGTATCTTTTCCCTCCTTGAGAAGTTTGATCGCTTTGATAACGTTGTCCATTCCTTCCACAACATCTTTGTTGACCTTTTCCAGAAGATCATCCTGCTTTTCCTTCTCTTGTTTGACGGCTTCCTGTGTGGTCGGCGATGTTGTCTCCGTGGACGATTTATCACTTTTTGCCCATACTGGTATTGTTATCAGCAGCGAGCTAAACAGGATTGTTAATATGATTTTGTTCATGTTGTTTCTCCTATCGTGTCAAGACCATGAGCAGTTTTGTTTGCTGATCAGGAGGTGGGGATATTCTCTTTTCGTTTCAAGGGTAACAGCGGGAAAAACACAAGAAATGTCAGAATGAAATAGATTTTATAAAAAGAAAAATATCATGTGACTGGCTGATTCGGTTAGTCATCCACTGATGTTGTATCGGCAACTCAATAGTTCTGAGTTTATTGGTAAGGGTTGTTTCAGATGATCTGCTGAGAGTTGGTTTGTTCAGGTTCGCGTACGCCTCCCGCCCACCAGATTCGGCAGGCTCCCTCATCGGACACCATACATGGTCCGACCGGATTGCGGGGTGTGCAGGTTGTTCCGTACAACTTGCAACTGTTGGGATAGATCTTGCCGAGTACAACACGTGCGCAGTCACAGCCCTGGGGCATTTCGCCAATATGGCTGCGTGCCAAATCAGCGTAGCAGGGGAATCGTTTACGGGCGTTGTGTCTACCGAGGGACTCTTTCAGCTGGTAGCCAGAGGCGGGAATGATGCCTATGCCGCGCCAGTTTGAATCCACAACATCCAGCGTCTGTTGCAGATAGCGTTGCGCTGTGCTGTTGCCGCCGGGGCGGATCACTTCCGGATAGCAGTTGTCGAGGAACAGGTTGTTCTCCAGCAACTGGCGCAGGGTGTAGTGGATGGCGGCCAGCAGCGATTCGGCGGTGAAGCCAGCGACTGCTGCCGGAATGTTGTGATCACGGACGACAAATTCCCACTCTTCCGGACCCATCACTGCAGATACATGGCCTGGCGCGATCAGCGCATCGAAACCGGTCTGTTCGGAATCCAGCAGCATGGCGACCGCCGGCCAAGTCAGCCGTCCGGAGAGCAGTACGCTCAGATTGGCAGGTACCCCCTCGGCCAGCATTGCTGCGACGGGGGCTGTTGTGGTTTCGAATCCAGCGGCAAAAAAAACCACTTCTTTGCCCGGATTGTTGCTGGCGATCTGCACCGCTTCAGAAGGGGATGCGATGGGCCGGATGTCAGCACCGGTTGCCCTGGCCTGTGCCAGGGAGCGGATCTCCCTTTTTGGCAGGTTGACTGGTACACGCAGCATGTCGCCAAACGCCAGCAGGGTGATCTGCTCCCGTTTCGCAAGCTGCATGGCCTGGTAGATATCTTCTTCCGGGCAGATGCAGACCGGGCAGCCGGGCCCGGGGATGAGTTCAATGGTGGAGGGCAGTACGCCACGCAATCCTGCCATGGTGATGGCGCGTTCGTGACCACCACAAACATTCATGATGCGGACTTTGTCCGGCAGATCGAGGGTGCGGATTTTGTTCAGCCACTGGTGAGCTGAAACTGACATCAGGAGGAGACCTGTTTCCGTTGTGCCCGATGTTCACTGCGTAACCAGTTCAGCCAAGACTCCAGATTGTCTCCCGTGGTGGCGGAGAGCGGTAGCAGTGATGCGCTGCTGGCCAGTTCATGCAGATAGCGCTCGGCCTGTTCCGGGCTGAAACCGGTCAGGTAAGGCAGCAGGTCGCTCTTGGTCAGCAGCACCAGATCCGCAGCACGAAAGATGACGGGATATTTGGCCGGTTTGTCGTCCCCTTCCGGAACCGAGAGCAGGGTGATGTTGCGATGTTGTCCCAGATCGAAACTGGCGGGGCAGACGAGGTTTCCGACATTTTCAATAAACAGGATATCAACCTCGGAAAGCTCCAGCTGGTGCAGGGCGTTGTGGACCATATGTGCATCCAGATGGCAGGCGCTGCCTGTGGTTATCTGCACCGCGTTGACCCCCTTGGCGCGGATCCTCCGGGCATCGTTTTCGGTCTCCAGATCACCTTCGATTACCGCAATGGTGAACTCATCCGCCAGCGCATCGATGGTAGCTTCCAGCAAAGCGGTCTTGCCGGCGCCGGGTGATGACATCAGATTAATGGAGAGCACGTTGTGATGATCAAAATGGGAGCGGTTGTGTGCGGCCTGGCGGTCATTTTCGTTCAGCAGGTTTTTCAGTACCGTTACCGCCTCTCGGCCATCTCCTGTTTTCGCCAGTTTGCCGTCCCCTGTGACGAGATGTTTGTTGCCGGGGGTGATGTTGCAGCCGCAGGTATCACACATGACTCTCTCCTGACATTTGATCAAACAGATCCCAAGTGGAAAGGGCTTCCTGATGGGTTACCTTCTGGATGGCGTAGCCGACATGAACCATAACAAAATCGCCCACCTCAATCTGTTCATCCTGCATGATAAAAAGACTGACATCTCGCTCTACTCCCCTGGCTTCACAACGGGCATTGAATCCGTCGATCCCGATAATTTTCATGGGTATGGCGAGACACATGGCTGCTGCTCCTTTTTCAGCAATTCAATACTTGCCAGCAACATTTCATCACCGCTGACCAGGCGAGTTCGAAAGTCACCGCAAGCGGTACACAGTAAACGGTTCGGCGGCACTTCAGATTCGGTGTTGCATTGGGTGCATCTTACCACTACTGGCGCAGATTCAATCACCAGCTCGGCCTGTTCCGAAATGGTTGCAGCGGCGGCCAGCGGCCATGCATGTTGAAGCAGTTCTGCTTCGACACCCGATAACGGGCCAATTTTCAGAATGATTTTGTCTACCTGTTCGGCATGGTGCTGGTAGGCAATCTGTTCAACCTGTTCCAGCAGGGCGATACAGATCGAATATTCATGCATCAGTTATCACACTCTCTGAGGTGAGACAGAAAAATAATTCTTGTTGACCATTGATCCGTACGGTCGGTGCATAACAAAAGTATAGCTGTGGCTATGGCACATGGAGTGTGCCATAGCCACTTTTTTATCCGCTTCGGGTAACTTATGCTACGTCGATCTTGCGCCGTTTGGCCTTTTTTACTTTGGGTATGGTGAGTTCCAGCAGGCCATCCCTGAAGCTGGCCCTGGCTTTGTCACCATCCACCTCGGAGGGGAGCAGGATTGACCGGGCGAAAGATCCGGTAACAATCTCCTGGCGGTAGTACTCCCCCTCTTCCTTTTCCGTCTCTTCACGAGTGCTGGCCTTGA
>JAJRUX010000208.1 GCA_024277575.1 Gammaproteobacteria bacterium
ATCGATAACGCTATAGATTCCCCAGTTGCTCCCAGCACTGTCCCGGTATTCATGTGGTGCGCTGTTGTACCACCCGCCTAGACGCAAGGTCATGGATGGAGGTTGCCAATAGAGTTCTGCCGCTGTAAACAGTCCTTTTTTTTCCCTGCCCGGAGTGAACAGGTCACTGTATGAGCCGTTATTGCCGGCCAGACCATGAGCGCCGGATAACAGCACTGTGATGCCGGGTGACCAGCTGCTGGCATCATAATGATAAGCTGCTCCGAGGGTGTAATCGGGGAATTCGATGGTGGGATTGTTAACCAGAGCAGCGGACAGAAATTGACTGGTTTCGTTATTGGCCACATTGCTGGTATCAAGAAATCCGGTGGGGTTCAGCAGCCCCAGCGTTATGCTACCGCTGCCGACGGGATGGGCATAGTGCAGCTCGGATACCTGTAATCTCCCTTTGCCCCGTGTATCCAGGGCGGTGCCAGCATCGGTGTTGGCTGTGGGATATATGGATGAGACTCCTGCAGCGAGTGGCGTCGTGCTGCCTTCCACGTACAACGTCCACAAACCGCTGCCTTTGGGGAGGGTGGCTACCAGATCCAGAGAGCTGAGCATTTCATCTTCGATGCCGGCGCTGTCAGCGTGTTGCCAGGTAGTGGTGAGACCACCCTCAAAAGATAGCCGCTGTTTACCATCCTCGACGGCGCCGTGGCGGGAGTCCGGTACGTCACCCCATACGGCCATGCTGGCTAATGCGAGCATGATACCGGGAATCCGATTTCTCCAGGTTAACAAAGGGAGCATTCTGGTTTACCTCCTCCTTATATTGTTAACCTGAACCCACGGATTCAGGGTTAATACACAAGATAATGCAAATGATAATCATTCTTGAAAAAGTGCGCAAGAAACAACTGCCGTGGGCACATCAGAATAAACGGACAGAGGGGAATAGTTACCGGAAAGTAATAACACTATATAATGGTGCATAAATAGTAATTTTGACATTTCCATTCCATGCTTACATCCATCAAGCAGTTTTTCGAACAATATATCGCGCCTCAGGGAGAGGAGGGTGGACAGCTGTCCGAGCATTTGCTGCAGCTTGCTACCGCGGCCCTGCTGATAGAGATGATGCGCATGGATGATGATGTTGCGGAGGAGGAGCGGCAGGCGGTCAGAAATATTCTGGACAGCCGGTTTTCGCTTTCAGAGGGCGAGACGGATCAGCTGATGGCCCTCGCCGAAGAGGAGGTTTCGGGGTTGGCCGATTACTATCAGTTTACCTCGCTTATCAACAAGAACTTTTCCCCGGAGCAAAAGGTGAAGCTGGTGGAATATCTGTGGCAGGTGGCCTATGCGGATGGTCATCTGGACAAACATGAGGAGCATCTGGTGCGCAAGCTGGCCGAACTGCTTCATGTCCGGCATTCAGCGTTCATTGCCGCCAAGTATCGGGCTGTAAAATAACACCTGAACCCACGGATTCAGGTAACATTAACAGTGGCCGATAACTATTTATCAATTTATTTATAGAGCGTTTTTTCTAATCAGCCTTTTATCCCGTGTAAAAGGTGGTGAGATATTGCGCAAGAATTTGTTGTTCAAGAGGTGGAGAGAGTATGCAGTTGAAACCCGTATGCAGTAGTGAGCCCAGTGCCCTGTTGACTGAATTGCCATCGCTGGGAATGGATGTTGCCAGTCTTACCGATGATTTCCGTCGTTACTATAATTACACGTTGGGATGTGATGGTGATTGCCTCTCTACCCATTACCCCTACAAGGCGCTGGTTCTGACACTGCGTGATCGGCTGATGGAGCGCTGGAAACAGTCCAAGTACGCCGCCCGTACCAAGGATTGCAAACATGCCTACTATCTCTCTCTCGAATTCTTGATGGGGCGTGCCCTGAGCAACACCATGCTCAATCTGGGTATCACCGATGAGGTGAGCAAATCCCTCTACGAACTGGGACTGGAGCTGGAGGAGCTGGCGGATGTCGAGATGGATGCCGGTCTGGGCAACGGCGGTCTGGGCCGTCTGGCTGCCTGTTTTCTGGATAGTTGCGCCACCCTGCAGCTACCGGTGATGGGTTATGGTATTCGCTACGAATACGGCATGTTCCGCCAGTTGCTGGAAAACGGCCACCAGGTGGAGGAGCCGGATCACTGGTTGCGTGATGGCAATCCCTGGGAGATAGAGCGTCCGGAGCACACCAAACGGATTCTTTTTGGAGGACGCAGTGAGTACTATCTGGACGCCGATGGCAATACCCGGGTGCGCTGGGTGGATACCCACGATGTGCTGGCAGTGCCCTATGATGTGCCCATTCCCGGCTATCGCAATGGGGTGGTCAATACTCTGCGGCTGTGGCGTGCGGCGGCGACTGACGTGTTCGATCTGGGTGAGTTCAATGCCGGTAGTTATCCCGAGTCGGTTGCTGCCAAGAATGCGGCAGAAAATATCACCATGGTGCTGTACCCCAACGATGCCAGTGAAAACGGCAAGGAACTGCGCCTGCGCCAGCAGTATTTCCTGGCCTCCGCCAGTCTGCAGGATGTGTTGGTGCGCTGGGTAAGAAGCTATGGCAACGATTTCAGCAAGTTTGCCGAGCAGAACAGCTTCCAGCTCAATGACACCCATCCCGCCTGTGCCGTTGCCGAGCTGATGCGCCTGCTGATGGATGAGCATGGCCTCGGGTGGGATGAGGCGTGGGAGGTCACCAGCAATACCATGGCCTACACCAATCACACACTGCTGCCTGAAGCGCTGGAGCGGTGGCCGGTGCGCCTGTTCGAGCAGCTGCTGCCGCGATTGCTGGAGATCATCTACGAAATAAATGCCCGCTTTCTGGGTGAAGTGGCTACCCGCTGGCCAGGGGATAGCGACCGGTTGCGGCGCATGTCCATTATCGAGGAGGGAGCGGAGCCGCAGGTGAGGATGGCCTTTCTGGCCATTGTGGGCAGTTTTTCCGTCAATGGTGTCGCCGCACTGCACTCCCGGTTGTTGGTGGAAGGGCTGTTCCGCGATTTCCATGAGCTGTGGCCGCATAAGTTCAATAACAAAACCAACGGCGTGACCCAGCGGCGCTGGCTGGCCGGTTGCAACCCGGCGCTTGCTGAACTGATGAGCGAAAATATTGGTGAAGAGTGGAAGGTGGATCTGCAGCAGCTGAAAAAGCTGACACCCCATGCGGATGATGCCGGTTTCCGGGCCGCCTGGCGTGCTGTCAAACGGCTGAACAAGGAGCGTCTGGCAGCACTGGTCGAGGCAGAGTGTGGTGTCCGATTCAACGTCGATGCCATGTTCGACGTGCAGGTCAAGCGGATGCATGAATACAAACGCCAGCTGTTGAACATTCTGCATGTCATTCATCTTTACGACCGCATCAAGCAAGGGGATACCGACAACTGGGTTCCGCGTTGCGTGATCATTGGCGGCAAGGCCGCACCGGGTTATGCGATGGCCAAACTGGTCATCAAGCTGATCAATAATGTGGCCAGAGTAGTCAACAGTGATCCCCGGGTTGGTGATCGGCTCAAGGTGGTATTCCTTCCCAACTACCGTGTTTCTGCCATGGAGATTATCTGTCCCGGCACTGATCTCTCCGAGCAGATTTCCACGGCGGGCAAGGAGGCATCCGGTACTGGAAACATGAAGTTCATGATGAACGGCGCACTGACCATCGGCACACTGGATGGGGCAAACATCGAGATCCGTGAAGAGGTGGGAGCGGAGAATTTCTTCCTGTTTGGTTTGACCGCTGAAGAGGTGGAGGCCGGCCGCAACGGGTACGACCCTGCTGCGATTATCGCCGGAGATGAGGCATTCAAGCGAGTAATGCACCTGCTTGAAAGTGGTCATTTCAGCCAGTTTGAACCGGGGCTGTTCGAGCCGGTGATTCAGTCTGTCACCAGTCCGCATGATCCCTGGATGGTGGCGGCGGACTTCCGCAGCTATGTGGATGCCCAGCAACGGGTTTCCGAAGCCTACCGGGATCAGGAAAGATGGACGCGCATGAGTATTCTCAACACCGCCTGCAGTGGAAAATTCTCCACGGATCGCACCATGCAGGAGTACAATGACAATATCTGGAAGCTGAAACCCGTAATGGTTCAGGAAGAGGTATAACAAGATTGTTAACCCCGATCTGATCCTGCTGGTTCAGATCAATTATCAAGGAAAAAAGCATGGCAGAAACAGTAGACGAATTGACCATTGACTACACCGAAGACGGCATCAAGGTCGTCAAGGAGCTGGACAAGGAGATCCTCTCCAAGGGAGCCTGGGCAACCGTGATCTACCGCTACCAGGACTGGGATCGAAAGAAAGAGGAGTACGGCCCGGATCGCTACACCATCCGCCGCTACCAGAAGCGCAACGGCGAGTACCAGCAGCGCTCGAAATTCAATATCTCCAGCAGGGACCAGGCGAAGAACATCATCGCAGCCCTGCAGAAGTGGACCGGCGAGTAAAGAGATGATGGAGAATGAAGATATCACGCAGTTGATATTTTCATAATTCAGACAGGAAAATGGCAACGGATACCGGCAGGCAGGTTTGTTCGCCAGCAGGTCAACCGAAACCTCCAACTTCACATTGAAGGGGTACTATTGTCCCGGAGTTTGTCATGCAGCTGTTTATACCCCTGCTTCTTCCGGAGAAGATGATGGCATGCCCGGGACTCGGATCGGAGCTATAACTACAACTTTTTTTATCTAATTCTTCCTTAACCCTTCGGTTTTGGCCTCTTCCGTTCAAGGGGAGTCGTCATCACGGAAGAGCAGGAGGGAAAAATTCGCAAGTATTGCTATCCAGGCGGAGAGCTGACTGACTGGTTGATTTATAACCTGAATCCGTGAGTTCATGACGGTGAATCGCACAACTCATTGATCCGTCTCGCTATATGAAAAACCTCGGCAATAGTCCCCGCTATTCCCTCGGTTTTTCATTACGCGATACGAATCAAGTAGTTGCACGCTTCATCCGCCCTGAACTTACGGATTCAGGTTATAAGTCGTAGTGATTTCGATGAGAAGACCCTCTTTTCCCGCGCTACGATCAATGGCCACCAGCCGATTTTATTCCGTCAACCAGATGGTTTATATAAGTATCGGGAGGGTTATCTGCATGTTTTATCAGGTGGCAAAATATTTCTGTTCATGCTTCGTAGTGGTACTGTTGCTTGCAGCCTGCGGCGCGAGTGAACAGGCCGGCAAATACCTGGAGCGCGGCAAGGCCTACTATGAAGAGGGTAACTACGACAAGGCCCGGGTTGAACTGAAAAATGTTCTCCAGATCGACCCCAAGAGTGTGGATGGGCATTACTATCTCGCACTCACACTGGAAAGAAAGCAAAATCTGCAAAAGGCCTTTTCACACTTTCTGGCAGTGCTGGAGATCGAACCCAAAAATATTCCTGCCCAACTCAAGGTGGGAAAATACTACCTGCTCAGCCAGCGAAGTGACAAGGCGATGGAGGTGGCCGACTCCATTCTGGCCGATGAACCGGACAATCCGGAAGGCATCGCGCTAAGAGGTTCCGTGCTTGCCCGCCAGGGCGACCAGGCAGGAGCGTTGAGAGAGGCGGAGAGGGCCTATCAACTGGCGCCGGAGAACAGAGAGGCCATCCTCCTGCTGTCGTCGGTTTATCTGGAGGCGAACAATACCGACAAGGCGGCGGTCGTGCTGAAAAAGGGAATAGGGCAACACCCCGATACAGCGATCTTCCGGATGAAACTGATGGATGTGTACTGGCGCAGCGGGGACAATGAGGCGCTGGAGAAACTGCTGCGTGAAAGCATCGCTCACTCTCCCCGGAACAGTTCATATGTAGTCCAGCTGGCACAGCTCTACGCAGCACAAAACCGGCTGGACGATGCAGAAAAGGTGTTGCGTGATTCGGTCACCGCTGAGCATGGGGGCGAGGATCGGGAGCTGCTGCTGGTCCGTTTTTTGCGTGAGAAGCGAGGTGTTGTCGCGGCACGGGCCGAGCTGCTCGATTACCTGGAGCACAATCAGGCAGCTTACAAAGTCGGTTTCGGGCTGGCAGATCTCTATCGGGAGACTGGCAAGCCTGAACAGGCAGAGCAAATCTATCTGAGTATTATCGAGGCAAACGAAATCCAGTCATTGGGTCTGCAGGCACGCAATGAACTGGCCCTTCTCCGGCTGGATGAAGGGGAGGAAAAACAGGCCGAACAACTCGTTGCCGAAGTATTGGAGGTCAGCCCCACGGATCCCCTGGCATTGATGACTCGGGGGCGGATGGCCATGCGGCGGGGGGAGGCAAAGAAGGCCATCGCTGATTTCCGCACCATCCTTCAGGACAATCCTGCCTCTGACTCCATTCTGGTACTGTTGGCCAAGGCGCACATGCGCAATAGTGAGCCGGAGCTGGCGCAGGAAAATTTGCGCAGGGCCATCAAGATCAATCCGCAGGCATTGGAGGCCCGCTACATGCTGATCACTTCATTGACCTTGCAGAAAGAGTATGACGATGCCCTGCTGGAGGTGGCAGAGCTGCTGAAGACTGCTCCCTCCGATCGACGCGGTCTGCTGGCCATGGTCGATCTTAACGTCATCAAGGAAGACTGGAAGCGGGCCGAGCTTGCAGCCGATAAAATCAAGCAGGGATACCCGGAACAGGCAGTGGGAAATCTCAAGCTGGGGTCGCTTTATGCTACACAGAAACGATACGACGCCGCACTCAAGGAGCTGGAACTCGCCGCAAACAAGGCACCCGGGCAGGCCGATATCGTGGCTGCGCTGGTAAAGACTCTCGTGGCGAAGGGGGACGGCGACAAGGCGATCTCGCGCCTCCGGCAGGAGATTAAAACAACGCCCGCCAACCGGGGGGAATACTACAATCTGCTGGGCGATCTCTATCTCTCCCGGAAACAGGAGCAGCAGGCAATCGATGCCTTCCGCAATGCGGTTGCGGCCAGGCCGAAATGGTTTGCTCCGGCCCGGACCCTGGCCAATCTCTATTTGCTGCGCGGTGACTCTGCAGCGGCGATAAGGGTTGCGCACAATGTTGCGCAAGCCGCTCCGGAAAGTAACGCAGTGGCGCTGTTCCTGGCCGGGCTCTATGAGCGCAGCGCAAAGTATGACGATGCGATTCGAGTGTACGGGGAGATACTGGACCGCGATTCGGCCAGTGTGCTGGCGGCCAACAATCTTGCCTCACTGCTCACCGACCACAAAGGGGATGCGGCAAGTCTGCGCCGGGCCCTGGAGCTGGCCGGGCGTTTCGAGGATTCCGCCAATCCCGCCTATATCGATACCCTGGGGTGGATATACTACAAGTCCGGGAACACGGCCAGGGCATTGGCTCTGCTGAAAAAAGCGCAAAAAGCGGCACCGGCCACACCCATTTTCAACTTCCATCTGGGTATGGCGTATTATGCCGCCGGGGAAAAGGCCCTGGCGCGCCAGCATCTTCAGTCGGTGGTGGACAGTGAGGTCAGGTTCCCGGGCAGCGATGAAGCGCGAAAAATCCTGAACGCGCTGTAACTGCCAAGATTGCTGGTCGGTAATTGCCCGGCAGGTTGCCGGGCGGGCAGCCTGTTCCACTCATATTCCCTGGACCAAGGCAGTGTCTGCCCCGGGCTGCATTCGTCGCCAGGAGAAGGTGAGTGCAACCTGCGAATGTTACCCGTCGGGCGGAGGGCCGAGCAGTCGCCCGGAAGGCATGGGTGTGTTGTTTTTTTTTACACAAGCCGTCAGCGGTTTTCGTGACTTTAACTATATGATAATCAGGTATTTTGTCGTTCAAGGAAGCGTTTTTTGGGTATCGGGCGTTTTTTTATTAACCGTGAGATGTCGGAAATTTATACAGATCAGGATGTTTCATGGAGAGATATCCTTCCGATATGAGATTGAATGATAACGGAAATCAGATGCTGGCACGTTTTTGGCCTAATATGCTTGAGCATAAGAAGTAAAAGTGTGTTTTTTATCTATTCCATTTAACAAGGGGAAAAAAATGAAAACAGAAGTCACCGGGGTTCCGCGACGGCAAAACCGCTTCAAATCAAAATCGCTCTTTTTGGCCAGTGCGCTGGCGGTGGGGTTGCTTGCCCAGCAGCCGGTCCAGGCTGCCCTGACTTTCAGTTTTAACTATGATTCGGGTTGGGGAGCTACTGAAAAAGCCGCCCTTGAAGCTGCCGCGAAT
>JAJRUX010000209.1 GCA_024277575.1 Gammaproteobacteria bacterium
ATTAACCACCATCATACTGGACAAGACCGGCACCGTTACCGAGGGAAAACCGGGAGTGACCACACTGCTTCCGGTTTCCGGAAAGGATGAGTCATACCTGCTGAAAATGGCGGCCGGCGTAGAATCAGGATCGGAACACCCGCTGGCGCAGGCCGTTCTGGATGCCGCCCGTGACCGGGGTATTGATATTCCCGGCACTACCGGATTCGAGGCCGTTGCAGGCCACGGCGTGCGTGGCGTCGTGGATGGAAAACACGTCCTGCTTGGCAACCGCAAGTTCATGGCTGACAACAATATCCACCTGGGGGAGCTTGAAGAGCAGGCTGCCGCGCTGGCTGTGCAGGCGGAGACACCGGTCTATCTAGCGGTGGATGGTCGTGCTGCGGGGATTGTCAGTGTGGCCGATCCCGTCAAGGGTGATTCCGCACCGGCGATTGCCAGGCTGCACGCTATCGGGGTCAAGGTTGTATTACTCACGGGTGACAGCCGTGCTACAGCCGAGGCGGTAGCGCGGCAGACAGGAGTGGATGAAGTAGTTGCCGAAGTGCTGCCCGGAGACAAGAGCGCCAAAGTGGCAGAGTTACAGGCCAGAGGCGAACAGGTGGGCATGGTTGGCGACGGAATCAACGATGCACCGGCGCTGGCCCGTGCCGATGTGGGATTTGCCATTGGCACCGGAACCGATATCGCCATCGAGAGCGGCGATATTACCCTGATGCGAGGATCACTGCATGGCATAGCCGATGCCATTGCCATCTCCCGCGCCACGGTGCGCAATATCAAGCAGAACCTGTTCGGGGCTTTTTTCTACAACAGCATCGGCATTCCGGTAGCGGCCGGGATGCTTTATCCGTTTATCGGGATACTGCTGAACCCCATGGTTGCCGGAGCCGCGATGGCCATGTCATCGCTCACCGTGGTAAGCAATGCCAATCGATTGCGTTTGTTCAAGCCCCAGGGAGCAAAAAAGTGATGCCGGTCATTATAAACATGATCGGCCTGGCGTTGATTGCCGGTATCATCTGGTGGTTCTGGATTGCGAAGCCGCGCCAGTAGGGGGAAGCTCCGAAAGCGCCCGAACCCAGGCGCTTTCGAATTCGAAATTACATTGTCCGGATACGGGTATTGAGACGGCTCTTGTGACGGGCAGCCTTGTTTTTGTGAATCAAGCCCTTGCCGGCCATACGGTCGATCATGGGAACTGCCGCGCGATAAGCCGCTTCGGCATCAGCCTTGTTGCCGGCTTCAACAGCGCCAACAACCTTCTTGATGTAGGTGCGCATCATGGAACGCATGCTGGCATTGCGTTGACGATGTTTCTCCGCCTGGCGGGCACGCTTTCTGGCTTGTGCAGAGTTGGCCATAGTATTCCTCAGAAAATAAAACTCGAAAACCAGCTAGTATGGATGTGTTATTGGCCTATGTCAATATGTATTGACGACAGTCAGTCGCGTTAAAACTTTTTTCAGAAGTGGGGGATGCCAGGATCCCAAGGGACTCTGGCAATACTCGGCATGGCTGAAGCAAGGTAAATGTTTCTGTATGGGATGGGGCTAAAAAATTTGTTCCGGATGTTGTCTGCATCATCTTTTTCTGGGTTATGTCTTTGTTTTTCATGCTGTTTGTGTTTTATTTTATGGCTGATGTGGGACTTGAAAATCTACGGCTGATCAAGCTTTTGTTTGTCTTTCAGACTCTGTTTTTGTCCTAATGTCGGGTCAATGTTTGCGGGATATTTGACCGGGCTGGAAAAGAAGCAGGTGGAACATTTAGTGGAATTGCTTGTCCATTAGAGTGCACATTGATTGATGTACGTCAATTTGACAATAAACGTCATAGTGCTGTACCATCGCCAGTGTTTTGCTCTGGACTGTAGCAGACGAATACTGGATAACGTGCCCTTGCAGCTATTGTGGGGCAATTCGATAAAGCGTCATAAATTTTTTGAAATGACGAGAGCACAGGAGAAGTGTATTATGAAGAGAACAGCAATCGCTTTAGCTGGTTTTGCAATGTTTGGAATCGGAATCGCCCATGCTGCGGATGCGGCCAAGGGGGAAGAGATCTACAAGCAGGTATGCTTTGCATGTCATGATGCAGGTGTTGCCGGTGCCCCGAAAACGGGTGATAAGGCAGCATGGGAAGCGCGTATCGCCAAGGGCGAGGCCACTCTCGACAAGCATGCTATTGAAGGATTTACCGGTGATGCTGGTTCTATGCCTCCCAAAGGTGGACGCACGGATCTGAGTGACGAAGCTGTTAAAGATGCCGTTGCTTACATGATGAGCAAGGTAAAATAACCCACGATAAAGGGTAAACCACAGTAACAACCTATCTCGGGGAAGATGCTATCCATGAAGAAGTTAGCTATCGCAGCGTTGATTGCGGCAGGGTTTATGAGCAGTGCGTATGGCGTAGGTGATGCCGACGCGGGGAAGGGAAAGGCGGCAGCGTGTGGCGCCTGTCATGGTGCTGACGGTAACAGCTTGGTACCTAATTTCCCCAAGCTGGCAGGCCAGCATTCTGCTTATCTGTCCAAGCAACTGGCGGACTTTAAATCCGGGGCGCGTACGGATGCAACCATGGCTCCCATGGCAGCACCTTTGAGCGAACAGGATATTGAAGATTTGGCGGCTTATTTTTCCAGCCAGTCTCAGTCTGCTGGTAAAGGGAACCCCGAACTTGTCGCTTTGGGCGATAAGATATATCGAGGTGGTAACCCGGCCACTGGCGTAGCTGCCTGTATTGCTTGCCATGGACCGACCGGAGCAGGCAATCCGGCCGCTAATTTCCCGAAGATAGGTGGTCAGCAAACCGCGTATGTGGTGAAGGCCCTGAATGATTTCAAATCAGGTGCCCGTAGCAACGATGCTAACAAGATGATGCGCGGTGTCGCCGGAAAGATGACGGCTGATGAGATCAAGGCAGTAGCGGAGTTTGTTACCGGTCTGCACTGACTTTCAGGCTGCTTTTGTTGGCGATATAAAAAAAGGGTGGTCGATGACCACCCTTTTTTTATACGTTCGATGGAAAAGCTATTTTTTTCCAGCAGCATAGAAATAGCGGTTGAATGTTGCAACATCGGTACTGACACGACGAATCAGATGGTCAAGACTGATGATGGCATGTTCCAGCAGATTTACAGCGATAAAGGGGTGTTCTACGCGCAGTCTTTTATACATGGTTCGGGTCAGTCGTAACAGTCTCGTATCAGATGACATTGCCACCATGCGGACGGAACGGGGTTGACGGTCAAAAAATGACATTTCACCCATTAGTTCGCCCTCGTTCATGCGGCCGATTTCAACCTGGTTATCACCATTATCGTAGACCAATGCAGCCTGTCCCCTGACAACGAAATAGAGCGCCTCTCCAACTTCTCCGATATCGGCAATGGTCTCTTTTTTCTTGAACGTTATCAATTCGGTATATTCAAGCAGGGTTTTTACCTCTTTGATGGTAAGTGATTCGCAGAGATATTGTTGATTGAGAAATTCGGTAAGATCAATTGCAGCAGTGTCCATATTTCGCCTCCATGTTGGCTACAGGCTATGTGATGCTCCGCCAATAGAAGCGTGGCGGACTATCGGATAGGATAAAGCATCATGCAGGTTTCGCAAATCAGATATGGAACTTTTGCTGCTAGTTCGGCACTATACTACTACCGTTTCGGATTAATTAATAACAAGGGGTAGATCTATGGTACATGGCGTGAGCAGACGATGGGGTATTCTCCTGCTGGTGTTGCTGGTCGGATTTGTTGGAAATGTTGCGGCTGAATATAAGGAAGGGGTTGCCTATCAGCGTATTGAACCGTCTGTCCCAACAAGCACAGGTGACAAGATTGAGGTGATAGAGCTGTTCTGGTACGGCTGTCCTCACTGTTATGATTTTGATCCTTATGTAAAACGATGGTTGATGCGCAAACCTGCCAACGTGGAGTTTATTCATATTCCCGCAGTTTTTAATAAATTATGGGAGCTGCATGCCCAGGCGTTTTATACCGCCAAAGCGCTAGGTATCAGTGGCAAGATCCATGATGGACTGTTTGATGCGATGCATCAGGGTGGGCGTAAATTTCCTACTCCCGCAAGCTTGCAGTTGCTGTTTGCCGAATATGGCGTCAGCAAGGATGATTTTTACAAGGCATTCAACTCCTTTGCGGTGAAAAGCCAGGTGAAGAGGGCGATTCAGATGACGAAGCGCTATGGTATTGATGGGGTGCCAGCGTTGATTGTTAACGGGAAATACCGGGTTAACAGCAGTGGTGTGCGGACCTATTCTGAAATGCTCAAAGTGGTAGATTACCTGGTTGGTAAAGAGGTTGCCGCCTCAGCGAAAAAATAGGACCTTGCTTGAGGAGTTGGTCTGTCGGTGCCTGCGGTTGTTGCTGCGGGTTCAATAATGTAAATTGGATCGCTTCAGCCTTGGCGCTGACAGATCAACCGAGTGCCGATGGAGTTGGGCGAGTAGCTCGGTTGCCCTCAGGGAAGAGGGGAGGGTATTCCGGGAGTATCGGGTATTTCGTTTCTCTTCCTTCCTGGCTGAAGTGCTAGTACTCTTTCAAGGTAATAAATTAGGATTCAGTTGGTCTGTCAGCGTTCAGGGCAAGGCGCGCCTCACAGGGAATGGCCTTAGTCCTTGCCAAGAGGCGCAACGCGGCCATGGACGCTGACAGGCCAACCCTTCGG
>JAJRUX010000210.1 GCA_024277575.1 Gammaproteobacteria bacterium
CCGCCACCCTGGTACTGCGCCCGTTCAACTTCAACACCCTGGCGGTGCGCACCTATGAACTGGCCTCCGACGAGCGGCTGGCGGACGCCTCCAGCGCCGCCCTGACCATCGTACTGGTGGGGATCATCCCGGTGATCCTGCTCAGCATCACCATCGCCCATTCGAGACCCGGCCATGCAAAACCAGCTTGAAGTCACCGATCTCTCCATTCGCCTGGGCGGCAAGAGCATCGTCCACCAGGTAAACCTGACGCTGCGGCCGGGGGAGCTGGCCTGTCTGGTGGGTCCCAGCGGCTGCGGCAAGACCACCCTGCTGCGCACCATCGCCGGGTTCGAGCAGCCCGAGGCGGGCAGCATCTCCCTGCATGGCAGGACAATTGCCGGCGCCCGGTACAGCACACCGCCGGAGAGACGCGGGATCGGCATGGTATTCCAGGATCTGGCGCTGTTTCCCCATCTCACCGTTGCCGGAAACATCGCCTTCGGGATGCAGGGGCAGCCCCGGCAGACGATCGACCAGCGCATCGGCGAACTTCTGCGACTGGTGGGTATGCCAGACCTGCGCAACTGCTATCCCCATCAGCTCTCCGGCGGCCAGCAGCAGCGCATCGCCCTCATTCGCGCCATGGCCCCCCGCCCTGCCCTGCTGCTGCTGGACGAGCCGTTCAGCAGCCAGGACATGGAGCGGCGCGAGCAGCTGGTGCAGGAGGTGCGCAGCATCCTCAACCGGGACAGAATTACCGCCATGCTGGTAACCCATGACCAGCATGAGGCCTTCGCCTTTGCCGACACCATCGGAGTAATGAATGAAGGACGACTGTTACAATGGGACAGCGCCTTCAACCTCTACCACCGCCCGCTGAACCGCTTCGTGGCCGATTTTATCGGGCAAGGGGTACTGATAGATGCCCGGATAGCGGACGGGCAGACGCTGCAGACAGAACTGGGGAAAATCCGGGGTGAGCTGTCCCGGCAACTGCCAGTGGGAAGCGAGGTTGAACTGCTGATCCGGCCCGACGACATCATCCATGACGACCAAAGTCCGGTACGCGCCCGGGTGGTCACCAGACTGTTCCGCGGCGCCAGCCATCTCTATACCCTGGAGATGGACAGCGGCACCCGGGTACTCTGCCTGGCCCCCAGCCACCACAACCACCAGATAGACGAACGGATAGGAATACGGCTGAATCTGGATCATCTGGTGGTGTTTCCGCGTTGAGATTCTGGAAATCTTCCAAAAAAAAGAGGCTGGCATCCGCCCCGCTCCCGGAGCGAATCACCAGCCTCGATATAACAACAATCAGGCGGCTACGGAGATCTCTTTTCTGCGCAACTTGCCAAAACCAGCAAACGCGAGCAGGCCGGAACCGAACAGCCAAAGGGCAGCTGGGATCGGAACCGGGGCTACATGTGTAGCAGTGAGGCGTAACTCAGCACCTGTGTAGGAACTATTGCCGACTACAGAAAGATACTCTAATGTAAAATAGTCGGTACTGGTTCCATGTGCATATTCCCAGCTTAGCGGTGTATATGGTGTTTTAGAGAAGTCAGCAAAATAATGGGTTCTTCCAGCTCCGTCTGACTCATGTTTCGGCAGTACAAAAATCCCCTCGGGGTCGGAGGATGTCCCTGGATTCGTTTTTGCGTCAAGCGTCCAGTTACTTGATGTAAATACGCGCTCCAATCCGGTAGGAGCATTACCATCCCAGGAAAAGATTACGTCTAGTTGAGTGCTGTCAGCAGATGCGCTATCAACTGAAAAGTGAGTTGAGGCTGCATTTGCAATGCTTACCGACCCAAATAGCAAGGAAACCAACATTAGTGTTTTTGTGATTTTCATCTTTCCATCCTCATCAATGATTTTCAATCCCTGCCAGAGAATAAGCACAAATCATGCCAATTCTAATTGACGATGAAAATCAGCGGGTTATATGCGATTCGCTATCAATGCACCGGAATTGTGTAAATTTCATTGACTAATTATTCAACCCCATATGTAAGTTTTTTCAGTATTTCATTATAAAACATGATGTTAGCCACAAACCACCATCGGAGAAAATTGTATATTTTTCAAACACAATACTTGGTATATCCAGATGCCACCCAAGGTACTGGCAGGCTGTGCCAACTATTGTTGCCCTGAAGTCTATTGAAAAATTTCAATACGCTATCCACAACCGGTATAGTACATATTTATTTGCCATGATTTCACTTAATAACTCAGGTGCCTTGATGAAAATTCGTAATGATCAGGTAGTGACAATCGAATACACCGTAAAGGATAAGCAGGGCAACATTATCGATTCATCCGACGACGATGAAGCCCTCTCCTTCATCCAGGGTAAAGGGAAGGTCTTCAGTGGGCTGGAAGCCGCACTCATGGGGCGAAGTTCCGGCGAGCGGCTCTCCATTTCTCTAGAACCGGATGAGGCGTACGGGGCGCGAAACGAAGAGCTGGTCAGGCAGATCCCCAGAAACCGCTTCAATTTTGATGAGCAGATTCAGCCCGGCATGAAATTCAAAACCCAAAAAGAGAAACGGGTGATGACGGTAACGGTTACCGAGGTAACGGATGATCTGGTCACAGTGGACGCCAATCACCCACTGGCCGGTGTCAGCATCGATATCGATCTGGTTATTATCAGCGTCAGAGAGGCCATTGAAGCCGAGCTGGAGAGTGGTGAGGTTCAGGAAATGGAGGAGATCTATAGCAAAGAGATACATTAGCCAACCGGGACGTTACCTGGAGAATCAGGCAGATGACGATCCATGCTCCGCATCAATCACCAACTCACGATTCCTGATAACGAAATCGAGATCAGCGCAGTTCGAGCCCAGGGCGCAGGTGGGCAGAACGTCAACAAGGTCTCCAGCGCCGTACACCTGCGTTTTGACATCAACGCTTCATCACTGCCGGAGATCTGTAAACGCCGACTGCTGGCACTGCGGGATCGGCGTCTGAGTAAAAACGGCATTATCATCATCAAGGCACAATGCTACCGCAGCCAGGAAAAAAACCGGGAAGAAGCGCTGCAACGCCTGCGGGAGATAATTTGCAGCGCAATGACGTTTCGCAAAAAAAGAGTGGCAACCAAACCCAGCCGCCGCTCACAACAAAAACGTATCGACAGCAAAATCAAACGGGGACGCACCAAGGCATTGCGCAAAAAACCTGTCTGAGCGGTTATCCGGGGCAACACGCTACCAGTTCTCCCCCAGCAACTCGAAGTAGGCTTGGGGATGCAGACAGGCAGGACAGCTTTTTGGCGCCTCCTCCCCCTCATGCAGATAGCCGCAGTTTCTGCAGCGCCAGACCACTTTTCCGTTGCGCCGGAATACCCGCCCAGCCTCCAGATTATCCGCTAACTCCTTGTACCGCTTGCCATGCTGTTTCTCGGCAATGGATATGGCATCAAAAGCCGCGGCGATCGCATTGAAACCTTCCGCCCGGGCTGTTTCGGCAAAGGCAGGATACATTTCACTCCACTCATGCTCCTCACCTGCAGCTGCAGCCCGCAGGTTTTCCAGAGTAGTGCCGATAATACCAGCGGGAAAGGTCTCCGTAATTTCCAGCTCCCCTCCCTCGAGAAATTTGAAAAAACGCTTGGCATGCTCTTTCTCCTGATCGGCGGTCTCCTCAAAAATATGAGCAATCTGCACCAGCCCTTCCTTCTTTGCCACTCCGGAAAAATAGGTGTACCTGTTTCTGGCCTGGGACTCTCCCGCAAATGAAATCAGCAGATTTTTTTCTGTCTGACTACCCTTGATGCTCTTTGCCATTTTTCTCTCCTGATGATGATTCAGTTGGTGCAATTAACGATACTGTTGCAGATACCACCACTCATAGGCCCGCTTTACCCAATGGAGCAAACGCATGGGAGGAAGCATGAAATTTCTGTTTTCTGTGCGGGTTACCAGCATACCGGCATTCTGGCTGTCCACGATACAGATCAGTTCAGCCCGGAAAGTCGCCTCGGCGGGTTGATCGCGAAGTTCCGCGATCAGATTGCCAACCGCCGCTTTGGCCTGGAGATCCGCCATGTGCGCCTGCTTGGGCATCCACTCGGGTCCCGGAAAACTCCCGGAATCACCGGCTACATAAACGTTCTCCATACCCTCCACCTTGCAGTGCGCATCTGCCTGGATCAACCCTCCGGGAGAACGCGGCAGTTCACTGTTATCAAACCACTGGTTGCCCGTCATGCCCGGCATGAACAGAACCAGATCTGCATCAAACTCTCCACCCTCGGTCATCACCTTGCTTTCGGTAAACCCTTTCATTTTATGGCCCAGGTGGGTATCGATATCCCGTTTTTTCATCTCCCGCAGCAGCCCCTCGACGGCTTTTGGCCCCAGCCGCTGCCCCGGTTTTTCCCCGGGGGTGAAAAAGATCATGCGGAATTTGTCACGCCGCCCCTCACGACGCAGTTGCTGATCGATACCAAACAGAAACTCGAACATGGGACCACCGCGCATTGCATTGGGCTCTTTGGGGTTGCCACCAAAACCGATGGCGATGGTTCCCCGCTGCAGCTCTTTCAGACGATCCCGAATCCGCTCCGCCGCCGCGATACCTTCACAGGGAGTAATGACATGCTCGATACCCGGCAGCTTCTTGAGAAAACGTCCGCCGGAGCAGATCAGCAGGCCGTCATTCTTTACCTCTCCCTGGTCGGTCAACAGCGTTCGTCCACCATCGGTCAATCCGGTAGCTGCCGCAGGATGATGCT
The DNA here is from genome assembly GCA_024277575.1 of Gammaproteobacteria bacterium. Lineage (GTDB taxonomy): Bacteria > Pseudomonadota > Gammaproteobacteria > Thiohalospirales > Thiohalospiraceae > DRMK01. The sequence goes on from JAJRUX010000210.1 coordinate 4,730, forward strand.
GGACACGCATACGCTGAAAAAAGTTCTGCAACGGAATGCGCAAATCATCCGCTTTACGCAGGCCGGGCGGGATCCAGATAATGCCGGGAAGATACTCAAACACAGGCTGCGGGCTGACCAACGTGATTTCTGCCTCAACCTTGCTTTTGCGCAGCTCCCGAACAGCAGTAAGAGCAGCAAACCCACTACCGATAACAGTAATTCTTTTCATTTAGCGAACTCCTTCATCCTGTCCGACCATCATGATGAAATCCCCAGGCAAGTTTGACCAAACATCTATCTTATTAACCCGGCAACGATATAGATGGTGTTCAGGGTTTCTGACATGGGCTGGAACAAGGCCCAGCACGCAGGCAACGGTTATTCCCGGAAAGCAGCGCGAAAACCAATCCCGCAAGAAAAATATTTTTCAGCTACAGAAATATCGGGGATTGACAATTTTCAATGCCTGCCTGGTTACAGAGAAAGTACTCTGCCCTCCATGGGCAACCCTCTTTGCATGATACCCAAATTTGACCAACATATCTCCTTGTCCAGCACCAGAGGCCATCATGACAACCACCACAAGCTTTATATCCATACTCAGGGACAGTCCCTGGATCGGCATGATAATAGGCTTGCTGTTTTTTACCTTCATGTTCGGTGTAAAAAACATCGTGATCTATCTCTATTCACGGAAGCGGGAAAAATCAGCAGACCTTCCTGAATAGGGACAGCACCACGAAATCGGTTAAACAGCAGCAGAGAAGGCACAGAAGAGCAGCCAATGGATCGCTTCACCCGAAACTACAGTATCATTCTAACAGTACTTGTCATTGCACTGTTCGCATGGGTGCTCCATGAAAACCCCGAGGTATCGAAGCTTAACAAACTGCTCGAAGAAGATCAGGAGCTGATCAACTATCCCTACCCGTTCCGCGTCCTGAGTCTGGAAAACGGCATCGCAACTCTTGGCTCACCCCGTTCTGTAGAATTTCCTGCCTACCGGACACTCGGCATCCTGTTTCCACATCTGGCAGGACGCCCTCCAAACGACCCTGAGCTGACGAAGGCACAGCAGGAGCTGGCGCGGATACAACAGAAAGCCCGTGCGATTGTGATGGCGTCAGCCAAGGCAAGAAGTGTGAAATGGCAACTGGATAAAAACTGGCTGACGATGCACGGCGCTCAAATCCTTGTGGAATAGAAACCACTCAGGCACGGGCATTCGCTTCAAATACCTGAAGGGGAACCAGGCGGTTCCTCTTCAGTTGACAGCAGCCGTTTCCTTGTCTTCCGGAAGGGCGATATTCAGCTCGAGAATTTCGCAATCACCATGGCGCTCCAGATTCACCTTGATATCCTCCCGCGAAACATGAACGTACTTGGCTATTACCTCCATCAGTTCACGCTTAAGGGCCGGGAGATAATCAGGACCGTTGGCAACCCGATGTTCATGAGCCATGACAATATGTAGTCGCTCTTTCGCGATGGCAGCTGTCGCTTTCGCTGGCTTGCGCCTGAAGTAATCAAAAATTGACATGAATCTAAGCTCCAAAGATACGTTTCAGGAAACCCTTTCTCTCCACATCGAGAAAACGCATGGGAACCTCTTCACCCAGAAAGCGGGAAACCATATCCTGATACGCCTGCCCACTGCTGCTCTGCTCATCCCGAATCACCGGGATTCCGGCATTTGACGCATTCAAAACCGCCTCGGATTCCGGAATAACACCGATAAGATTGATGCCCAAAAGCTCCTGAATATCATCCAGACTCAGCATTTCCCCGGTCTCCGCGCGGGCAGGAGAGTATCGGGTAACCACCAGATGCTCCTTGATGGGTTCATAATCTTTTATCGCCCGTAAGGACTTGGCGGCCAACATGCCAAGAATACGATCCGAATCCCGTACCGAAGAGATTTCAGGATTGGTGACAACCAGTGCTTCATCGGCATAAAAAAGCGCCATTAACGCTCCTTTTTCAATTCCGGCTGGCGAATCACATACGATATAATCAAAATTGTCCCGCAGCTCACGAATTACCTTGCCTACCTTTTCACGTGTAAACGCGTCCTTGTCCCTTGTCTGGGATGCAGGAAGAATATGCAGGTTGCTGTCATTTTTGTCACGGATCAGCGCCTGCTTCAGGGTCGCTTCTTCATTAATGACATTGACGAAATCATAAACCACCCGGCGTTCGCAACCCATTACCAAGTCAAGGTTACGCAATCCGATATCAAAATCGATAACAACCGTTCTATGCCCACGGCTGGCAAGACCTGATGCAAAACTCGCGCTGGTAGTTGTCTTGCCAACGCCTCCTTTGCCTGATGTCACAACGATCACTTTAGACAAAACAATCTCCTTTCTGAACTGAATACTGAAATTTTTTTCTACAACGGGGCGATGACAAGCTGCTCTTCATCATCGAGATATATTTGAGCAGCTTTACCGTAAAGACTGGAATCGGTGGGCTCATCAAACACCTGGTAGTTACCCGCAATCGCCGCCAGCTCGGGCTCCATCGCCTGGGCAAAAATACGCGCCGTTGTATCATCAGACACGCCGGCAAAAGCCCGACCCCGCAGAGAACCATAAATGTGGATATTACCATCGGCAAGCACCTCAGCTCCGACGTTGACAGAGGAGATGACTATCAGGTCACAACCCTTGGCGTAAATCTGCTGCCCCGAACGTACTGGCTGACTAACAATCCGGGTGCGCCGGGGGGAAATGTCAGTCGCCACGGGAAGCTCTGCTGCGGCGGGTTTTTCAGTGGCGTCATCCTGTGTTATTCCACCCTTCAAAACAGCCAGTCCGGCGGCAACGGCGCTCTCCCCCTGCCGAGGGGTAGCATTACGCACGCCGACGGTAAACAGCTGCATATTGCGCAGTGAATTGGCCAACGCAGCGAAATCCAAATCATCTGCCTGCTCCTTGAGCAGCTCAAGATCAATTACGAGTGGGGCATGCCTGAAGAAATTCAGTCCACGAGCCAGGTGAACCTTGAGCTCATGCTCGATTGCGCCGAGATCGATACTGTGCAGTTTGAGTACCGGCAGTGTAAATACCGCTCCCTTCAACTCAACAGCCACAACACGCTCACGCGGGGGCGAATCAACTCCTGTTGTTTCTAGGTCCGTTTGCAATCTACTATCCTCTAGTAATCGGCGGGATGATAGCATGTAACATGAGTCGTCGTCTGCGATGCCATCATCCCTTTCCGGCAACCACATTGAGAGCCTGCCCGATACTCACATCAAGAGCCGTTCTGGGTGACAAGCGGAAAACAGCATGACGTTGACACACTCTCGCCCAACGAACATATCCAAACTATTTTATATGATAGTCTAGCAGAATGGCAGCCATTCCCCGTGATGTGCACCTCACCCAATATCGCCACATTATCGAGTTAGTGCACTACTTGGCCAGATAGCGATCCAGACTGTTGGCAAATTCTCGCTTGTCACTATCAGAGAGCGCAGACGGGCCGCCAGTATCAACGCCGCTGGCACGCATGGTATCCAGAAAATCACGCATATCAAGACGCGCCTGTACATTCTCCCGGGTAAAAAACTCTCCCCGCGGCGTCAGGGCAAAAGCACCCTGCTCAATCACCTCGGCGGCAAGTGGAATGTCACTGGTGATCACCAGATCGCCCCTGGCAACCCGTTTGACAATCTCGCTATCCGCCACATCGAAACCGGATGCAACCCGCAGCGCCTTGATGTTACGCGATGGTGGAACCTGCAGGTATTGATTGGCCACCAGGGTTAACGGAACACCAGTTCGCTCGGCAGCACGGAACAGAATTGTCTTGATTACTTTCGGACATGCGTCGGCATCAACCCAGATTGCCATTAGCGCTCCCTATCGCAAACAGGGTTCTGCCCGAACCGGAAGGCAGGCATCATGAAAGGTTTTGTCTCATCCGACCATAATTCATGACCTGGAGAAAAATATTTTGCACTCATCCAGTATCATGACAAAACCGGGCATCTGGCAAGTACACATTGAAAATATGTCATCAAACCACATAACCCGGTTTTCCCTGCCCCGTTGGCAAGAGAATCAAAACGTGCGCTTAATGAGCGTGGCCATGGGCCAGCTCTTCCGAAGTCGCGTCACGAACCGACTCCACTGTTACATCAAAATGCAGTACCTTGCCAGCCAGTGGATGGTTGACATCAACGACAACATCCTGATCGTTTACTTCACGGACTATCACATGATGAACATTGCCATTGCCATCATCCGCCTGCAGCGGCATGCCGGGTTCCAGATTTTCAATCCCCTGGAAAGCACTGCGCGGAACAGTCTGAATCATCTCGGGATTGATCTCGCCATAACCCTCAGCTGGCTGAACCGTTACCTGAAAAACATCACCAACCGCTTTCCCCTCAAGGGCGCCCTCCAGTCCGGAAATAATAGCGCCACTGCCATGCAGATAGGTCAGCGGCTCCTGCCCTTCAGATGAGTCAACCACCGTTCCCTCATCATCAGTCAATTTGTAGTGGATAGCAACGACACTGTTTTTTTCGATATTCATCAATTTTCCTCAGCCGGGATCGCGTTGAGTCCGGACGTTATAAAGTGGGACATGACAACAGACCAAGAGCAACGCGCAGCCTTGAGGGGCCTCCCGGTACGAACGGGGATGATATATCACGATCCCGCCTCTGGCAAAACCAATTCTCGATGGACCTGCAGCAGAAATCAGCTCCGTAGCACGGTAACTACACTATCAACACGACATATATTGGTGCCATGTTATTAACCCGGCAACAATATAGATCGCATTCAGGGCTTCAGGCATGGGCTGGAACAAGGCGCAGCACGCAGGCAAGGGTTGTTCCCTTGCCAAGTGCTGCAACGCCGTGCCGACCCATGCCTGAAGCCCCTAACAGGCTAATATTGAAAGACAGGCTATCGTTTGCCGGTTTGCGGACTGTGTTAGCAAAACTTGCTGTAGGGTGGGCTACAGCGGCGTTTTGCTGCCTTGCCCCGCAAACCGGCACACGATAGCTGAATACGATCTATATTGTTGCCGGGTTAATAATTAAGATCCAGTCGGGAGATAACGCAGAAACCAGTTACGCGCCAGTTCAGCGACCTGCTCCAGAGTGCCGGGTTCCTCGAACAAATGGGTCGCACCCTCAATGATGGCCAACTCCCACGGCGCTCGCAAATGGCGGGCAGCCTCTTCGTTCATACCGATTACCGGCACATCATTCCCGCCAACAATGAGCAGAGTGGGTGCCTGTACCTGTGGCAAAGCCTCCATGGCCAAATCGGGCCGACCACCACGCGAAACTACTGCACCGACCTGGTTTGGTCGCTCTGCAGCCGCATTGAGCGCAGCCGCCGCACCAGTGCTGGCACCGAACAGCCCCACCGGGAAATTACTCAATCGGGGCTGATCCGTCAGCCAGTCCAGAGTGGCAACAGTACGTTGACCAAGCAGCGGAATGTCAAAACGAAACTCGGCGGTAATGCTGTCGACAGCGTGTTCCTCGGGAGTCAGCAGATCAAACAGCAGCGTACCCAAACCACCGTCATTGAGCACCTCGGCAACATAACGGTTGCGGGAGCTGAAACGGCTACTGCCACTGCCGTGGACAAACATCACCAGACCGCTGGCACGATCCGGCAGGGCAAGAAAAGCAGGCAGACCGACTCCCCCGGCCTGAACCACGATCTCGGTTATGGGGGGTTTGACAATGCGAGACATTACCCCAGCTCCTTTAACAAGGCGAGAACCTCGGCATCTGAAACCTGATGGAAATCACGATACCACTGACCAATAGCCATAAATGACTCCGGCTGCAACGGACAGATCACCTCATCCACCAACGACTCTAGATCACGCACGGTTTCCGGTGGCGCCACGGGAACTGCCACCACAACACACCCCGGCTCCTGCACCTTCACCGCATCAATGGCGGCCCGCATGGTCGCTCCCGTGGCCAGACCATCATCCACCAGGATTACACAGCGCCCTTTCAGATCCGGCCACGGACGATCACCGCGATAGATTCGTTCGCGGTGCTCCAACTCCCGGCTCTCCTGCTCCACCACCGCTTCAATCGCTTCAGGAGAAACCATCGCCTGACGCACCACCCCCTCATTCATCACCTGCACTCCCCCGCTGGCAATCGCCCCCATCGCCAGCTCGGGATGACCAGGCACCCCCAGCTTGCGTACCAGCATCACATCCAATGATGCGTCCAGAGCTCTGGCAATCTCCGCCGCCACCGGCACCCCCCCGCGCGGCAGAGCCAGAACAATAACATCATCGCGCCCCGTATAACGTTGCAAAGACTCCGCTAGTGCACACCCGGCAGCATGGCGATCAGGAATTGGTACTTCCATGATGAAAGGACTCCTCATTCAAAGAATGACTGTAGCTTTCTTGAATATGGGGTCAGTTCCCCAAAAAAACGAGTCCTGTCACCTTGATGTTGCGGCTGAACCTGCCATAGATCAAACAGGGCAACTCAAGGCAC
>JAJRUX010000211.1 GCA_024277575.1 Gammaproteobacteria bacterium
CGGGAGTGGTGCCAGGCCAGGCCTGACGAGCCGTTTCCCGTAGCTGTGGCATTGGGGGCGGATCCGGCCACCATCCTCGCCGCGGTGACTCCGGTGCCGGACTCCCTGTCAGAGTACGCCTTTGCGGGGCTACTGCGCGGCTCCAAGACCGAGGTGGTGAACTGCCTGGGGTCGGAGCTAGAGGTTCCCGCTTCTGCCGAATATGTGCTGGAGGGGCACATTCAGCCGGGAGAGATGGCTCCCGAAGGCCCTTTTGGCGATCACACCGGCTACTACAACGAGGTGGATGAGTTCCCGGTTTTCACCATTGAGCGCATTACCCGTCGCAAGCAGCCAATCTACCACAGCACCTATACCGGCCGCCCGCCGGATGAACCGGCCATTCTCGGGGTGGCCCTCAACGAGGTGTTCGTTCCCATATTGCAGAAGCAGTTTCCGGAAATAGTGGATTTCTACTTGCCACCTGAAGGCTGTTCCTACCGGATGGCGGTAGTGAGTATTCACAAACAGTATGCCGGTCACGCCAAGCGGGTGATGCTCGGCGTGTGGTCGTTCCTGCGCCAGTTCATGTACACCAAGTTCGTGATCATCACCGATGACGACATCAATGTGCGCGACTGGAACGATGTCATCTGGGCCATGACCACTCGCATGGACCCGGTGCGCGACACCACCCTGATAGAGAATACCCCTATCGACTATCTGGATTTTGCATCGCCGGTCTCCGGGCTGGGCGGAAAAATCGGCTTCGATGCCACCAACAAGTGGCCGGGGGAGACCAGCCGGGAGTGGGGGCGCCCGATACGGATGTCAGAAGAGGTGATCCGGCATGTGGATTCTATCTGGGAGCAACTGGGTATTTGACAACAAGAATTACCTCATGGATAGTAATCAATCGGTTAAAAAGGGGAGAATTAATAATGAATCGCTGGTTTTTTTCTACTGTTATTATCGTCCCATTCCTTTTTGCTTGCTCTTCCGAGCGAGAAGAGGAGCGGAAAACTGAAGGCAGGGAGCACGTGGAAAGCCACGGAGATGAACACGCCCATGCCGGTGAAAATGGCAAAGCCAGTTGGGGTTATGGTGGTGAAACAGGGCCTGAATACTGGGGTGAGCTAAAGGAGGAATTTACTCCTTGTAAAACGGGTCAGAACCAGTCGCCGGTCAATATTGAGATGCATCGTGCGGTTGATCATGACCTTCCTGCTATTGAGTTTCGCTACAAGGAGGTTCCTCTGTCTGTCGTCAATAACGGCCATACCATTCAGGTGAATTACCCCTTGGGCAGCTCGATCAAGGTGGGTAATGCCAGTTATGAGCTGGTGCAGTTCCATTTCCACACGCCGAGTGAACATGCTATCGATGGCAAGGTTTTTCCCATGGTGGTTCATTTGGTTCACAAGGATGCTGAAGGCAATCTTGGGGTTGTGGGGGTAATGATAGCAGAAGGCTCTGGCAATCCGGCTATAGAGACTATCTGGAAGGTAATGCCGAAAAAGGCAGGAGAAGAGGTCAGTGACAGTAATATTAGCATCAATGCTTCTGCGCTGCTGCCTCAAGACCGCGGGTACTATAGCTATACAGGTTCCCTGACTACTCCTCCATGCTCGGAGTCGGTAAATTGGATGGTGCTTAAGGCGCCGATAGAGAGCTCCCGTGAACAGGTTGCGGCGCTAGCCGCGCTGTTTGGAAGCAATGTTCGGCCGATTCAACCATTGAACGATCGGGTAGTGCGTCACTAAATATCGCAGCCCCCCCTTTTAGTCCGGAAAATACACTTCCGGGCTAAAAGGGGAGATTGCACAACCCTTTCGCCGTTTCATGGTGTCCCCCCACTGTGGTGCTATAGTGTTTGACAAGGAGTAGGCTATTATCCGCGCCTGTTGTGCCTTGGTGTGAAACACTACTACAGGAATGCCCAAAGGGCTGGCCTGTCAGCGTTCATGGGTGTGTTGAAATGCACCCCTTCGGGGTCGCTTCATGCTCCCAATCTGCTCTTGGCGGATTGGTGCTCCTCTTGCAAAGGGCTATGGTCATTCGCTGCGGGGAACTCTTCGCCCTGAACGCTGGCAGACTAACTGCTGCATCCTAATTTATTACCTTGAAAGAGTACTAGCTTGCTGGTGGAAGGACTTCCGGCGCTGCCTGTTTTATCTTTCGGGCTGTTCCACCTGGAGCCGGTATAGGTGTAAAGGTCGTATTTTCCCCTGGTTTATTCAATGCTAACCGCATTCCTTCCCGGTAGTATTCGATGGCTCGCTCTGACTCTCCCTGCTGTTCCAATAGGCTGGCCAGTAACTGGCAGGCATCGGCGCTGGGAGAGGCGGTCTGGGCGGATTCAAGATAGCCCCGAGCCTTGCTCCACAGCTGGTTGCGCAGTGCCAGCCTGCCCAGCGTCAAAAGTAGATCAGCGCTCTTTGGATGGGGCTCCAGCCAGCTTTCAGCAACGGACAGTTGACGTTCGGGATTTGTGCTTTCAACCTGGCCATAGAGACGGACTAGATCTGGATCCCACTGCTTGCGCAGTGTGCTGCGCAGGATGGCTTCTGCATCGTCTCCACGATTATGCTCTATCAGCGCCAAAGCATAGCGATAAACCAAAACGGGATTGCTACGCATCTCCTTGGGAAGACTGTTCCAAGTCTCCTTGAGTTGTTTTTCATCGCTGGAGTCAACAGCCATATCAAGCAAACCCTGGAAGACTTGATTCTCCAACTGTTTGTAATCATCGTCGCGGAAAATGTGGCGGCGGCGTAAAATTGGCAGTAAATCCTGAAGCTTGTCCCACAGCTTCAGTTCTTTGTAGACTTGGGCAAGCTGTGTCAGTACCCGAGGGTGCTTGGGTGCAACGCTTTTCAGATAGGTAAGCGTTTCCAGGGCCTGCTCCGGTTTTCCCTCGGCCAGCTGGAGTTCAGCCTGTGTGAGTTGAACCGCTATCGCGGCCTTTTTGTCATCTTTGTAGGCCAGTTGCAGGTAGTGATCCCTGCGTTCCATGGCGCCCTGTTGCTGGGCGGCTTGTGCAGCCCCAAGATAGTTCAACAGGGGGGTGTCACTACTATCAACATGTTTTAACAGATGTTTTTCTGCGGCCTGCCACTGTCCCTCAACCAGCTCCACCTGCCCGCGCATTGTTGTACGTTGACTCTTTTTTTTCCGGCGCTGCTCATTCCAGCGCGCCGTGCCACGCGGCACTTGCCAGAGCTTAATCAGCATGCGTACGCCGATATAAGCCGCTACAAACAGGATTGAAAGCAGCAGGACAAACAGCGCAAGAGAGGTTTCAATAGTCCACTCTCCCCACGTCAGCATGACATAGCCGGTCTCCTCTTTCAGTAGCACGGAGATGCCGACTGCCGCCAGTAGTGCGGTTATTAGAATACTCAGCCATTTCATGACGTGGCTCCTTCCGTAGCCATGCCAGGGGTCTCCTGCTGCTGGGGCGAGTTCCTTTTGCGCAGCTTGCGCAGTTGTTCAAGAGGGGTTGAAATATCGGGCAAGGTTTGTGGGAACTCCATCTTCTGCAGTTTTTGCAGGCTTTCCAGCATCCCCTGTGTGGCTGCGGCTTTTGTATCAAAGTGGGTTTCTATCCACTCTTGAGCGGTACGCAGATTTTCCATGAACAGTTTTGGGTTGTTGCGCAGCAGTGCGTAGCGGGCATTTTCCAGCTTGAGGTGCAGGTTTTGACGTAGATACTCAGCCTGATCAGGAGGCATTAGTGCAATAGTTGCTGGTTTGTCGCCACGGCGGATGACGACAAGTTTCTTGACCTCATCCCACATCTTGCTGCCCCAGGTCTGTAGATCTTCGGAGTGGCTCAGTGCTGATGTGTCCAGTGTGGTGGATTGAAGATGGCGTTCGGGTTGAGGCAGCGGTAGCTGATCTATGTTTTTTTCCAGAGAAGCTATGGTTACTGCACTACCCTCGATATCGGGTTTGGGCAAGGAGTTGAGCTCTGCTACAGCGGCAGAGATGGCTTTTCGTACTGGCATCCAACGAGGGTCATCCGTTTCAGCCAGGTTTTTATCGGCAGCTTCCAGCGCTGCGATGGCGCCTCTGATGTCCTGTTCCAGGGAGAGGCGGCGGGAGGCTACCTTGAGCAGATATTCTGCCTCGGTAAGCTTCCATGCATCACGCTCCTGCTCGGCTCGTTTGCGTACGGCCTGAAGAGAACTCAACAGCTCCTGCTGGCGCTTACCTGCGGCTTCCACCTTGTCGCTGAGGGTTGTTATTGTTTTCTCAACCGAGGCGAGTTTTTGCAGGGTGGTGTTAGCTTCATCAATGCGGCTGGTGACAGTTTGTTGCTGTGTTAATAGCTCTGCCAGCTGTTGTTCCGCCGCTTCCATGCTGCTGTTGATAGCGGTGATTTTTTCGTTAAGCGAAGCCAGCTCCTGCAGGGTGGTATCATGCTGAAGGGTTCGTAGCTCCTGCTGCTGTTTTCCCAGTGCTTCGATCTCGCCTTTTAGGGCGGTTATCTCTTTCTCGACAGAGGAAAATTTCTGTTTGTTTTCCTGCAGCGAGGTGCCAACCTCTCCAACGCGGGAGGTCATGGTCTGCTCCAGCTTCTGAACGGTTCGTTGCTGGCCGATCTGCAGCTGCTGCCATAGATAGTAACCAGCGCCACCTACCCCGAGAGAAAGCGCCAGCGCAATTAGTGCCAATGCCATAGCGGCACATCCACCGCCGCTCTTTTGCGGCTGGCTTGATGGCGGCGCTGGTGGCGGATCCGCTTTTTCAGTACTGCTGCTTTCGGGAGGAGTGGGGGTGGTTGCCTTTCGGGACTCGTCTTCTGGGTGGGTTTCGCCGGAATTTTGCGTATCAGCTGCAACCAGTTCTGTTTCTTTCTGCGGTTTGCTTTCCACGGCGGCGGGTGCTTTTTCGGTTTCAGGGCCGGGTTGTGTCTCTCCCTTAAACCCGGATGCCTTGTTATCTGTTGTAGCGGGGTGCTTTTTACCCCTGCCGGCTCTGTTTCTGTCTCTCATCCTTAACCCCCGTGCCTCAAGAAGTTGTCTGTTGGGTAACCCATGTGTTAATGGCATCGATCATAGCACTATCACTGGCTTCGTTGGTGATTAGCAGTTGTTGCTTAAAACCAAGCTCCCGGGCCAGTGTGGCAAGCCTGCGGTTGATCAGGACCAGGGGTGTTTGAAACAACCAGTGCTGGTTAACTGAACCGGCGAGATGGACAAGGTTACGCAGCCCCTCACCGCTGGTGATGGTGATGACGCTGATTTTCCCATGTTCCCATGCCTGTGTCAGTGTGGCTGGCGCGAACTTTGGGCAGATGCGGCGATACACTTCGCAATACTCAACTTTTGCACCGCGCGACCGCAAGGTTTCCGCCAGCACTTCTCGACCGCCATTGCCGCGAAATATGATTATATTCCTCTCGGACAGGTTCTGCATACCGGTATTTGTCAATAGAGCTTCACTATTGAACGGCGGTGGTGCGCAGAAATCGGGTTTTCGCCCAAGCAGTCGAGTCATCAGCCTGGCGCTCCCCTGCCCCACTGTTGCCAGTTGTAGCTGCTTGGGCAAGTTGCCCCGCTCCTGGATCAGTTTGATACCTCGCTCAACGGCATTTGGGCTTATAAAAATTGCAATATCAAACTCAGTCAACTGGTCAAGCTGGCTCTGAATTTCGTGCAGGGGAGCCTCTGGCGGCTGGATTTCCAGCAAGGGGAAGCGATATGGCCGCCCTCCGGCGCCTTCAATCAGCTTGCATAAAGGCTCTGCCTGATGGGCGGGGCGGGTGACCATGACGCCGAGGCCACGGAGGTCAGCTGTAGAGCTCATCCAGAATCTCCCGGGCTCCGCGTGCCAGCAGATCCTCGGCCAGTGTGGTGCCCAGTGCTTCGGCCTCGACGGCTTTTCCCCTGATTTCCCCCTGTATGATTTGACTCCCGTCCGGGCGTCCCACCAGCCCGCGCAGCCACAGTTCATCCCCTTTCAGCTCGGCATAGCCCGCAATGGGCACCTGGCAGCCCCCTTCCAAGCGGGTGTTCATGGCGCGTTCGGCCGTTACCCGGATGTGGGTGGCCTCGTCGCTTAGAGGGGCCAGCAGTGTGTGGATGCGCTCATCGTCGATGCGGCACTCGATGCCGACCGCGCCCTGCCCTATGGCGGGCAGGCTGATCTGCGGGGAGAGAAATTCACGGATGCGTTCCTGAAAGCCAAGCCGGATCAGGCCGGCAGCCGCCAGAATGATGGCATCATATTGATCGTCATCGAGTTTCTTGAGGCGGGTGTTGACGTTGCCGCGCAGATCCAGCACTTGCAAGTCGGGCCGTTGCTTGCGCAGCTGGCACTGGCGGCGCAGGCTGGAGGTGCCGATCCGGGCGCCCTCCGGCAGGGAGGCAAGGGAGGCGTGGCGGTTGGAGACAAAGGCATCGCGGGGATCTTCACGCGGGCAGATGGTGGCCAGATGGAGTCCCTCGGGAAACTCCACCGGTACATCCTTCATGGAGTGGACGGCGATGTCCGCCTCACCTTGCAGCATTCCCGTCTCCAGTTCTTTTACGAACAGCCCCTTGCCGCCCACCTTGGCCAGCGGTGTGTCGAGGATTTTGTCCCCCTGGGTCACCATCTTGACCAGCTCGACCCGGATTCCCGGATGAGCCTGTTCCAGGGCGGCCTTGACATATTCGGCCTGCCACAGGGCGAGCGGGCTGCGGCGGGTGGCGATGCGCACGGTATCTTTCTGCATTGTTGGAGTAACCGGTCTGTTAATCAGGCCCTTATGCTAAGGGCTACAGCGGGAACAGGCAAACGCTTGTTATACTGTAGAGTACTTTTTTCACCCGGCAGGAAGAGAATGAGCAACGAAACCACCCGAGAAAAGCCCTGGACAGGACGTTTTACCGAACCCACCGATGCCTTTGTGGAGGCGTTTACCGCCTCGGTAGAGTTTGATCAGCGAATGTATCGTCAGGATATCGCTGGCTCCATCGCCCACGCCAGGATGCTGGCGCATGTCGGCGTACTCAGCGGGCAGGAGCGGGATGCCATCATCGCGGGGCTGGAGGAGATCCGTGCCGAGATCGAGCGCGGGGAGTTCCCCTGGTCCATCGCCCTGGAAGATCTGCACATGAATATCGAGGCGCGGCTGACCGGGCGGATTGGCGTTACCGGCAAGAAACTGCATACCGGCCGCTCCCGCAATGACCAGGTGGCCACGGACATCCGGCTCTATCTGCGGGATGAGATAGATGCGGTCTGTAGCGAGTTGCGGCGGCTGCAGCATGGGTTGCTGGAGGTGGCGGAGCGTGAGGCAGAAACCATCATGCCGGGATTCACCCACCTGCAGACCGCCCAGCCCGTCACCTTTGGTCACCACATGATGGCCTGGTTCGAGATGCTGGAGCGGGACTGGCAGCGCCTGCAGGACTGCCGAAGGCGGGTCAATATTATGCCGCTGGGCGCTGCTGCGCTGGCCGGTACCAGCTACCCCATCGATCGCGAATTTACCGCGCGGGAGCTGGGCTTCGATGGTATTGCGGAGAACTCCCTGGATGCGGTCTCCGATCGGGACTTCGCCATCGAGTTCACCGCAGCCGCGGCGTTGCTGATGACCCATCTGTCACGCTGGTCCGAAGAGCTGGTGCTGTGGAGCTCCAGCCAGTTCGATTTCATCGATTTGGGGGACAGCTTCTGTACCGGCTCCAGCATTATGCCGCAGAAGAAAAACCCGGATGTGCCCGAGCTGGTGCGTGGCAAGAGCGGGCGCGTCAACGGCCACCTGATCGCCCTGCTGACCCTGATGAAGGCCCAGCCGCTGGCCTACAACAAGGACAATCAGGAGGACAAGGAGCCGCTGTTCGACACCATCGACACCCTCAAGGGCTGCCTCAAGGTCTATGCGGACATGATTCCCAACATGCACGTCAAACGCGACGCCATGTATGAGGCGGCGCGGCGTGGTTTCTCCACAGCCACCGATCTGGCGGACTACCTGGTGCGCAAGGGGGTTCCGTTTCGTGATGCCCACGAAGTAGTTGGAAAGGCGGTGCGTGCAGGGATAGAGAGCGGTAGGGATCTGTCCGAAATGCACCTTGAAGAACTGCGGCAATTTTCTGATGTGATTGGAGAAGATGTGTTTGATGTACTGACCTTGGAAGGCTCGGTGAGTGCTCGCAATCATGTCGGAGGTACAGCGCCGGAGCAGGTGAGAGCTGCGGTTGTTCGGGCCAGGGAGCGGCTAGAATAGTTACAAATGGTCAATCGGATTTTTTCCTCATATTTTCTTTCCAGCATGGCAAGATGAGAGATCTGAAGATCTTATCAGCAGTTGCTGGATCGTTCTTTTTCGTGGATGATTGAAAGAAATTGAAGGGGGAATCTGTGTTTAAATCATTGCCAATACGTATCAGAAACAGTTTTACGACGCCAATAAAAGAGAAAATATTTTTCCTGCATGTTCCTAAGTGTGGTGGAAACTCCATCAAGGATTCGCTTAAAAGAAACTATTTGTCCCTTGGCTGCAAGCAAGAAAGAACGTTTATCTATATTCAGTCAACTGCCGAAAATCGTGTGGCCCGGATGCTTGGGGAAGAGGAATCAACGGAGTTTTCCGTTCCCTTTGACTGTGTCTTGCGCGTTCCAGAGTATCTGCTTTTGTACCATATGAATCAGAGTCACGTCAGGTGCATTGTGGGACATGTTCCATTCAGCGAGATTGCGTATCGGAATTTTTCACATCAATATGCATTTATTACCATTCTACGGGATCCGGTAGAACGATGGATATCAGAATATTTTTATAACCGTTCCCATTCCCGAGCCAATGCAAACATGACGATGGAAGATTATCTGGAGTCACCTTATGGAAGTGCGCAAGGGACGCAGTATGTACTGTATCTGGGTGGACGTTCGAACAGAAATGATCATGAGTCGAGACAGGCTGTTCAGCGGGCACTGCGCAATATTGATCGTTTTGCTGTGATAGGGTTTTTGGAAGATCTGAGTCTTTTTGAGCAACAGTTCAGGCATCGTTTCGGTGTGCGGGTTGACATTGGCAGGAAAAATGTCACTGCCTTCAATCCATCACGAGAGCAGATTACGCCGGAAATGCGGAAAAAAATTGAAAATATCTGCGAACGTGACTGTGAAATCTATGAACAGGCACGCCAAAGATTTTCATGAAAATCATGTGACTCTTCAGCTCGGTGCTTATTTTCTCCGTAAACATCACAATAAAAAAGTAATGGATTGGGTTAATTTATTTGCTCATGCCATGGAAGCTGGACTCTTCGGAACCCAATGGATAAAAAAAGCCCGGAACAACACATTCCGGGCTTTTTGCGCTTGGTCGGGTCGATACTGCTATTTCTGGTGGTATCTAACCACCTTCTCCACTTCGTTCTTCGAACCGAGAATGACCGGTACCCGCTGGTGCAGCGCCCTGGCCTCCACGTCCATGATCCGCTCGCGTCCGGTGGAGCTGGCGCCGCCGGCCTGCTCGATGATGAAGCTGATGGGGTTGGCTTCATACATCAGGCGCAGTTTGCCGCCCTTGTCGCGCATCCGCTCGTCCATCGGGTAGAGGAAGATGCCGCCGCGGGTGAGGATGCGGAATACTTCGGCCACCATGGAGGCGACCCAGCGCATGTTGTAGCGCTTGCCCAGCGGACCGGTCTCTCCGGCCAGGCAGTCGGCGATGTACTGCTGCACCGGCGGCTCCCAGAAGCGCTGGTTGGACATGTTGATGGCAAACTCCTGGGTATCCTCGGGGATCTGCACCTTGTCGCGCACCAGGATGAACTCGCCCACGGAGCGATCCAGGGTGAACATGGCGACCCCGTTGCCGACGGTCAGCACCAGGGTGGTGGAGGGGCCGTAGACACAGAAGCCGGAGGCGATCTGTTCGGTGCCGTTCTGATGGAAGTCGTCGAGGCTGGGGGTGTCGGTTCCGTGCGGCGCCTTGACGATGGAGAAGATGGTGCCGACAGAGATATTGACGTCGATGTTGGAAGAGCCATCCAGGGGGTCGAAATAGATGAGGTACTGCCCCCGTGGATACTGATCCGGGATCATCATCGGCTCATCCACCTCTTCCGAGCCCATGCCTGCCAGCAGGCCGGTGGTACTGAGGTGTTCGTACATCACATCGTTGGTGATGATGTCCAGTTTTTTCTGCTCCTCTCCCTGCACGTTTTCGGAGCCGGCAACGCCAAGCGCGCCCTCCAGCGATGCGCGGTCGATTTTGGCGGTGATTTCCTTGCAGGTAACCGCTGTTTCACAGATGAGATCGACGAGATCAGCCGCAATATTGAAACCGCTGCGCTGCTGGTTTACCAGGTACTGTTTCAGAGACATGCCGTTTTGCATAGTGTTACCTTTTTACTGTGTTGATGGTTGGAAAATTCGATTTATCATGAATCATTATACTCTTAAAATACCGAGCTATTTTTTTTGGGATCGGGAATTTGCTCGATACGGGTCATGGTTTTTTCAATCCACTGCTGGGCAAGCCGGTTGATTTCGGCTGCCGAGCGTCCCTCGCTCTCGATGAGTGGGCCGATGACAACTTTTATGGTACCGGCTTTTTTCAAAAAGGCCCGGCGTGGCCAGAACTCACCGGCGTTATGGGCAACGGGGACTACCGCGTAGCCGCTTTTCTGCGCCAGTAGTGCGCCGCCGATGCCGAAGCGTTTTGTTTCACCGGGAGGAACCCGGGTGCCCTCCGGGAAAATCACCACCCACAGGCCATTGCGTAATCGCTGTGTGCCGACCTCGATGATCTTTTTTACAGCCTGGCGTCCGGCATTGCGATCAATGGCAACGGGTTTCAGGGTGGCCATGGCCCAGCCGAACAGCGGCAGCCACATCAGCTCCCGTTTCAGTACCCATGCCTGCGGAGGAAAGAGTCGCTGCAGCGCCAGTGTCTCCCAGGTGGATTGATGCTTGCAGAACAGGATAGCCGGTTGATCAGGGATATGCTCCTGCCCTTCTACCTGGTAATCAATCCTGCAGGTCAGTTTCAGCCACCAGAGTGTGAATCTGCTCCACTGGGTGATAAAACGGTAACGGATTGGAAACGGGACGAACAGAAGATAGAGGATGATGCCCGCAACGGCAAAAAACACCATTGAAACCAGCATGCCCATGCTGAACAGAAGAGAGCGGATATAGCTCATCTGCCTACTGCAGCCGCGACAGCTCGGCCACATGCAGGAACAGGTTGTGGAGCCGTTCCAGCAGTGCCAGGCGGTTGTTGCGCAGGGCATCGTCCTCCGCCATTACCAGCACCTGGTCGAAAAAGTCGTCCACCGGGGCGCGCAGTGCCGCCAGCCGGGTCAGTGCCTGTTCATACTCCTGCCGTTGAAACAGCGGCAGCACCTTCTCCTCCATCTCTGCCACCGCCCCGGCCAGCCGTTTTTCGGCTTCGTCCTGCAGCAGCGCCGTGTCGATCTGCTGCGGCAGCGTCCCTCCCGCCTGGCGCAGGATGTTGGCGATGCGCTTGTTGGCGGCGGCCAGGCTCTGCGCCTCCGGCAGTTTGCGGAAAGCGGCCAGTGCCCGCAGCCGCCGGTCGAAGTCGCCGGGGCGGGTCGGGCGGCGGGTCAGTACCGCGTCGAACAGATCGGTGGCGTACCCCTGCTCCTGGTAGTAGCCGCGCAGCCGCTCCATCATGAAATAGAACACCTGTTCGGTGATCTCCTCCGGCGTGAAGTCATGAGTATGGTTTCTGGCCGCCCGGGAGAGCGCTTCATCCAGATCGATATCGAGATTGCACTCGATGATGATGCGCAGCGCGCCCAGGGCGGCGCGGCGCAGGGCGAAGGGGTCCCTGTCGCCGGTGGGGGCCTGGCCGATGGAGAAGATCCCTGCCAGCGAGTCCAGTTTGTCGGCGATGGAGAGCAGCTGTCCGGTGGGGGTGGCGGGCAGCCGGTCTCCGGCGAAACGGGGCATGTACTGTTCATCCAGCGCCTGGGCTACCTGCTCGTCTTCCCCGTCATGCAGGGCGTAGTAGCGGCCCATCACGCCTTGCAGTTCGGGAAACTCTCCCACCATTTCGGTCATCAGATCGCATTTGCACAGCAGGCCGGCGCGCTCGGCCCGGTCCGGATCGGCGCCGGTGCTGCGGGCCAGATCCCCGGCCAGCTGGCTGATGCGTTTTGTCCGGTCGTAAAGGGTGCCCAGCTGTTTCTGGAACAGAACCTGCTTCAGGCTGTCGAGCCGGTCCGCCAGCGGGATCTTGCGATCCTGGTTCCAGAAAAATTCGGCATCGCTGAGGCGGGGGGTGATGACCCGTTCGTTGCCCTCCCTCACCTGCTGTGGCTCCCGGCTGTCGATATTGCTGACGGTGATGAAATGGGGGAGCAGCCGTTGCTGTTCATCGACTACCGGGAAGTATTTCTGGTGCCCCTGCATGGAGGAGATCAGCGCTTCGGCGGGGATGTCAAGAAACCGGGGGGCGAAATTTCCCGCCACGGCGACCGGCCACTCCACCAGGGCGGTGACCTCCTCCAGTAGATCGGGATCGATGACCGCACTCCCCCCCAACCGGGTGGCCGCCTCCTGCACCTGGGCGTGAATCGCCTGCTTGCGGCGCTCGAAATCGGCGATGACGCGGCCTTTGGTGTGGAGCAGCTCCTCATAGTCCGCCGGGGTGTCGATGTAGAGGGGTTGCGGCTGGTGGAAGCGGTGGCCGCACGTCTCCCGGCCGGCGGGCAGATCCATGATGGTGGCGTCGATGAGCTGATCGCCATGCAGCAGCACCACCCAGTGTACCGGGCGGACGAACTCGGAGAGGCGGTCGCTCCAGCGCATCCGTTTGGGGATGGGCAGCTGTTTCAGCGCGTTCTGCACGATCTCTGCAATCAGGCTGGCGGCCGGTTTGCCGGGCTGCGTGCTGCGGAACACCAGCCAGGCGCCCTTGTCGTTCTCCAGTTTCTCCAGCTCCTCCACTGCCACGCCGCAGCTGCGGGCGAATCCGAGCGCCGCCCGGGTGGGACATCCCTCCTCGTCGAAAGATGCGGTGATAGCGGGGCCACGCCGCTCCGTTGTCTGGTCCGGCTGCTGATCATCCAGCGCACTGACCAGCACGGCCAGCCGCCTCGGGGTGGCGAAGCTCTTGATGCCGGCGAAATTCAGATTCGCCTTTTCGAGTCCGCTGCGGATCTGCTCGCCGAATGCGCGGGAGAGGCGGTGCAGCGCCCTGGGGGGCAGCTCCTCGGTACCAATCTCGATGAGCAGATCGCGGGCCTCCCCTTTGCCGGGCGGTGCCGGGGGTGGTTCCGGTGCGGTTTTGCCACCGCCGGAATCCGTTCGCAGCGGGAAGCCCAGCTTCTCGCGGGCATCGTGATAGGCCTGCGCCACGGCACGGGACAGGGAGCGCACCCGCAGGATATAGCGCTGGCGCTCGGTGACCGAGATGGCGTGACGGGCATCCAGCAGGTTGAACAGGTGCGAAGCCTTGAGCACCATCTCGTAAGCGGGCAGCGGCAGCCCCGCCTCCACCAGCGCCTGGCTTTGCCGCTCGCAGGAGTCGAAACCGGCGAACAGGCCGGGAACATCGGCGTGCTCGAAGTTGTAGCGGGACATCTCCACCTCGTTCTGGTGGAACACATCGCCATAGGTCACCGGGCGGGAGTCCTCTTCACCCTTCGTCCAGACCAGATCGTAGATGCTGTCCACCCCCTGCAGGTACATGGCGATACGCTCCAGGCCATAGGTGATCTCACCGCTGACGGGGTAGCAGTCCAGCCCCCCCACCTGCTGGAAATAGGTGAACTGCGTCACCTCCATGCCGTTCAGCCA
>JAJRUX010000212.1 GCA_024277575.1 Gammaproteobacteria bacterium
ACTTTTTTTTTAATCACTTCTTTATTCGCACAATTCTGGTGCGGTTTCCTCCTCTCTGTGTTGTCAGGACTATCCCAAAGCACTCAATAGTTTTTGATGGAAATCAGCCTGATACCGTCATCCGGCAGATATTTCAGAATATGGTTTGAAATTTGCTGTATCCCGGTTTGGGAGTGGGCTCAGCAAATCTGTTGAGCCGAATTGCATTTCGGTAATTGCGCAAGGAGAAACAGGGTGAGTGGAAAAAAGTCAATAAAGGAGATAGCCAGATCCGCCGAGTGGTTTCTGCTATCAATGTTTGCAATTTTTATTTCAACTGCTGCGATTGCGGATGAGGCGCAGCAACAGCAGGTGCCCGTTGAAAAAGAGACGGTATTAAAGCCTGCTCCGGATGTTCCTGACAACAAATCGATTAGTTCTTCAGCAGTGGAGATTGATGAGGAGAAACCCGTCGAAATACTGGAAGGATTCAAGAATCTCAGCAGAGAGAGTGCTGAGTGTGTCTCCTGTCACCGGGAGAAAACCCCGGGTATCTACCAGATGTGGGGTGATTCCAAGCACTATGCTGCCAACGTGGGGTGCTACGAGTGTCACAAGGCGGATCCATCCGACAAGGATGCCATCAAGCACAAGGATCATATTATCTCTATCATCGTCTCCCCAAAGGATTGTGGGGAGTGCCACGAAAAGGCTACCGCCGAGTTTGATGCCAGTCACCACGCTACCGCGGGGAACATCCTGGGTTCGCTGGACAATGTGCTGGCGGAGGTGGTGCAGGGTGCGCCGTTGCTGAATGGTACATCTCCGGTGGTGACCATGGGGTGTGCCGGTTGTCATGGTTCCATCGTAAGGGTGGAATCGGATGGTTCGCTCGATCCCTCTACCTGGCCCAACACCGGCGTGGGCCGGATCAATCCCGACGGCTCCAAGGGGGCCTGCTCTGCCTGTCATCTGCGCCACAACTTTGATGTAGCCCAGGCGCGACAGCCGGAGAACTGTGGCCGCTGTCACCTGGGACCGGACCATCCGCAGAAGGAGATCTATGAGGAGTCTATCCATGGTATCAACTACCGGGCGCACAAGGACAAGATGAACCTGGATTCGGACAAGTGGATTGTAGGCGAAGACTACAGCGCTGCGCCTACCTGTGCCACCTGTCATATGTCTGCTACCCGTGACTTGCCGATTACGCATGATATCGGTTCACGCATCTCCTGGGATCTGCGTTCACCTATCTCCACCAAAATCGATGCCAAGGCCATCAAGGCGGGCAAGAAGGTCAAGCCCTGGCTGGAGCGGCGCAAGGACATGAAAAATGTCTGCACATCCTGCCATGGCCGCAACATGATCGATAACTTCTACATGCAACTGGATTCCGCAGTGGAGCTGTATAACGAAAAATATGCCAAGCCGGGCCTGAAACTAATGAAGTTGATGAAGGCGGAGGGGTTGCTTACCGAAACCAAATTCGATGATGAACTGGAGTGGACCTGGTTCCACCTTTGGCATCACGAGGGCCGCAGGGCGCGTCATGGCGCTGCCATGCAGGCACCGGACTATGTCCAGTGGGAGGGGTTCTACGAGATGGCTCACCGCTTCTACATGGAGATGGTGCCTCAGATCAAGGAGATCATTGAAAAGGCAGAGAAGGATGGCAAGCATGAGGCCGCCAAAAAGGTTCAGGCTGCTCTGGACGAGGTGCTGAATTCTGAAATGCACCGCTGGTTCCTGGGCAAGGAGCCTCCCAAATCATGGTCACCCGCTGATGATGACAATCATGGCTTCAATCTGAAGCCCAAGAGGTGACTACCAACCCCGGCCGCATTGTGGTCAGCTGTTATTGTGGCCGGGTTAAAGACATCTGACCTGCTGCTCCTCCGGTATTTGGCCGGAGGGGTGGTTTTGTCTTTTTTGCCGGACATGCCCTATGTTTAAACGCTTCTTTCTCTCTCTGACACTCTTTCTTCCTCTTGCTATCAGTGCTGAGAATTTGACTGATGATGCCTGCCTGGATTGTCATGGTGTTGCAGGATTTGCCGTGCCTGTTGGCGAAACGGGTGATGGTCCCATGCGCTCTCTGGATATCAACGCCGGTGCGCTGAAGCAGAGTGTCCATGGGGAGATGTCCTGTGTGGAGTGTCATGCGGATATAAAAGAGCTGCCGCATGAGAAGGATAGCCTGCAGGCAGTCGACTGCGTTATCTGCCACAACCGGTTGGAGGAGGGGGTGCTGTCCGGCAAGCGCCGTGGCCACCGGGGTCGCGGAGAGATGAGCAGTCGTGAGAAAACGCTGGTCAATAATGAGCGTTATCAGACCTCGATTCATGCCGATGTCTCGGTGGAAAACAATGCCACCTGCAACAGCTGCCACACGGCTCACTACGTTTATCGCTCGGATGATCCGCGCTCAACCACTTATCCCGGCAATTCTCCACAGATGTGCGGTGCCTGTCATGCGAAAGAGTTGCAGGAGTACCGTTTATCGGTACATGGCGCCAATCTGAAACGGCCCTGGCGCGGAGAAAGTGCTACCTGTAGCGACTGCCACACTTCCCATCGGATCACGGATGTAAAGCTGACAGCACACCGGATTGTGACCGAGTCATGCGGTGACTGCCATAAGCTGGAGGTGGAAGCCTATCTTTCCACTACCCATGGTGCGCTGGCCTGGCTGGGGAATACCGATGCCGCCAAATGCGCCAACTGCCATCAGCCCCATGCCACCCATGCCGTTGATGATCCTGCCGCTCTGGTCAGTACCGAAAACAAGCTGACCACCTGCCGGGAGTGTCATGAGGATGCCACCGAGAACTTCATCAAGTACCGGGTGCATGGCAATACCCATGATTATGAGAAGTATCCCTACATGTGGCTGACCGCCCGGATCATGGTGGGGATTGTGCTGTTCGTCCTGATCTTTTTCTATGCCCACTCAATGCTCTGGTTCTACCGGGAGATCCACTCCAGGGTGATTGAGTGGCGTATCGTCGATTCAAGGCGCTATCCGTACCGGGTGAAGCGGCCGCACAAAAAGAGCGACAAGCACTTCCGTCGCTTCTCCTGGCAATGGCGGCTCAACCACTGGGCTGTCGCACTCTCGGTCATGACCCTGGTGTTTACCGGTATGTCCGTCATGTATGCCAACGCCCCGTGGGCAGTCTGGGTGGTTGAGGCAGTTGGTGGTCACGGCCTGTTTACCACCATTCACCGTTTTGCCGCCGTGGTATTCATGGGAGCGATTATCGGTCATGCCTTAGCGGTGATTTATAACATTCGCCGCAATCCCGATTTCGACTGGTTCGGCCCCAACTCGCTACTGCCGCGCAGGAAGGACTGGCAGGATATGGTCGGCCAGTTCAAGTGGTTCTTTGGCAAGGGAGAGCAGCCGCAGTTTGACCGCTGGACCTATTGGGAGAAGTTTGACTACTGGGCGGTTTACTGGGGTGCGCTGGTGATCGGCATCTCCGGCATGATGTTGTGGTTCTCCGATACCATCGGCAATCTGCTGCCGGGTTGGGTGCTGAACGTGGCTACCATTGCCCACGGGGTCGAGGCCTTTCTGGCAGTGATGACCTTGTTCGTGGTCCACTTCTTCAATAACCACATCCGTCCCGCCAAATTCCCGCTGGATATCGTGATGTTCAGTGGCAGCTGGGATCTGGAGGAGTTCAAGGAGGAGCGTCCGGAAGAGTATCGCCGGCTGGTTGAGAGTGGTGAGCTGAAGAAGCACCTGGTCGCGCCACCCACTCCAGCTCGGTCACGGTTATATCATGTGCTCGGGTTCACCTTGCTGGGGATAGGATTCATCCTGCTTGTTCTGGTTGTGCGGGGATTTATCCACGGGGGGCTGGTGTAGGTTGTTTCAGAGATCAGGATTAAATTAAAAACAGTGTGGCCAGACCCAGGAAGGAGAGGAAGCCGACCACGTCGGTAACAGTAGTCAGCACTACCCCCCCCGCTAATGCCGGATCAGCCCCAAATTTACGCAGCAGCAGCGGAATGGTTACTCCGGCGACGGCAGCGATAAGCAGGTTTATGGTCATTGCGGCGGCGATTACTGCGCCCAGATCAGGGCTGCCAAACCACAGCCAGGCTACCGTAGCAACTACCAGCGCCCACACCATGCTGTTGAGCAGGCCGACAGCAGCTTCCTTGAGCAACAGTTTGCGGGCGTTGTGGTTGCTGACCTGATCCAGCGCCAGGCCGCGGATCACCAGGGTCATGGTCTGGCTGCCGGCAATGCCTCCCATGCTGGCGACAATCGGCATCAGCACCGCCAGTGCCACCAGTTTTTCGATAGTGGCGCCAAATTGCCCGATCACCCAGGAGGCGAGAAATGCGGTAAGCAAGTTGATTCCCAGCCACAGCGCCCGGCGCCGCGCACTGGGAATTACCGGGGCAAACAGATCCTCCTCTTCATGCAGACCGGCCATACTCATCAGGGAGTGCTCACCTTCGTCGCGGATGATGTCCACCACATCGTCAACAGTGATCCGTCCCAGCAACATCCCTTTGTCGTCCACTACAGGGGCACTGACCAGATCATGAAGTTCAAACAGTTTTGCCACTTCATGAGCGGGCATGTCCGCCGGTATCGCCTCCACGTCCCGTTGCATGATCTCGGCGACGGTCGAGGTTGGAGCGCTGGTCAACAGGGTGGTCAGGGGAACCACGCCCATGAATTTCCCCTCCCGGTCCACTACCATCAACGTATCGGTGTGCTCCGGCAGCTCTTTATGACGGCGCAGGTAGCGCAACAGAACATCCACGGTAATGTCAGCACGTACCGTGATGGTGTCCATGTTCATCAGGCCGCCGGCAGAGTCCTCCGGGTAGGAGAGGGCAGACTCCAGCCGCAGCCGGTTCTGCTCATCCATCGACAGCAGAACCTTGTTGAATACCTCGTCCGGCATGTCGGGCAGCAGATCGGCCAGATCATCGGTCTCCAGACCGCTGGTCGCCGCTACCAGTTCATGAGGCTCCATCTTGCGGATCAGGTTGGCTCGCAGGTTGTCGTTGACGTGGATAAGGACGTCACCCTCCAGTTTGGTGCGCACCAGATCCCATGCCAGATCACGTTCATCAGCCGGCAGGGACTCCAGCAGGTGCGCCACCTCGGCTGAATTCATGTTGTTGAGTAGCTGAAGCGCCTTGCCATATGCGTGTGCATGCAGAGCTTCGCTGAAGGCTTGCTGTTCGCTGATGAGTTGTTCGGCGTTGTTTTCTGGCATGATGGTATCCGGAGCCTAATACTGCCGTGATGACGACGGGGGACAAAAAAACCTGTGCGGGAGTTTAACAGAGGAGCACCACAGGGCGTTATTTAAAGTTGTGGCGCAGCTATCATTGTTTGACAAACAAAAATTGATTACTGAAAAACGATGGTTGAGTGCACATGGGGTTATGTGTAAGATACCCCAAAAATAATCTGAAATACCTTCCCCCCGGTTGTTTGAAGACGCGTTTGTAATGCATAAAGCGATATATAAAAGGTTCGTTGCTGTCACGGTGGGTAAATGATCGGGCTCTTACGTAGACTGGTACGCACGCAGAAACGCAGGGTAAAAGTAGCTGTAGACGTTGTCATACTGCTGTTTTCTCTATGGTTTGCTTTCAGTTTGCGACTGGGAGAGTTCTGGCCGGAGGAAATTGGCCGGTTCTGGTGGCTGTTTCTGTTGGCCCCCGCGTTGGCTATTCCGGTTTTTTTCCAGTTTGGTATGTATCGAACCGTGGTGCGTTATGTAAGTAGCACCACCGTTTTTACCATTGGCAAGGCCGTCAGTCTGTATATTCTGTTGCTGGTGTTGTTGACGGTGCTGATTCGGAATGAGGGTATTCCCCGTTCGGTCATTGTGCTCTACTGGTTGTTGAGCCTCACCTTGCTACTTGGTTCCCGTCTGCTGGCACGTGATCTGTACTGGTGGTTTCAGCGGCAGCAACACCCCCCTGTTCACGCCATTATCTTTGGGGCGGGGAGAGCTGGTGCCAATCTCGCCTCGATTCTGCAGACCGGACGGGATATGTATCCGGTTGCCTTTATCGATGATAAAAGCAAGTTGCACGGCGATGAGGTGTCGGGTCTGAAGGTTTATCCCCGCAGCAAGCTGGACAAGTTGATCAAGCAGTATGGTGTTGAGCAGATATTGCTGGCAATTCCCTCCGCATCTCCTGTTCGGCGCCGAGAGGTGCTGTCCTATTTTGAACATTTTCCGGTTCGTGTGCAGACAGTACCTTCACTGCCCGATCTGGTTTGGGGACGGGCTTCAGTCGACAATCTGCGTGATATTGATATTGAGGATCTGTTGGGCCGTCCTCAGGTTGAGCCTGATGAACAACTGTTGGGACAATGTATCACGGGAAAATCGGTGGTGGTGACGGGGGCAGGTGGCTCTATCGGATCTGAGCTGTCTCGCCAGATACTCATGCTCAAGCCTGCCCGGCTGGTACTTTATGACGCGTCTGAGTATGCGCTATACAAGATTGACAAGGAGCTGCAAGGCTATCTGTCAGTTCATCGCGCCGAGTTGGGCAGTATAGAGATTATTCCTTTTCTGGGGACGATTACTGATGAAAATACGGTTACGGCTGTTTTCCGTACCTTCGGCATTCAGACAGTCTATCATGCAGCAGCGTACAAGCATGTTCCGCTGGTGGAGCAGAATCCTGTAACCGGTGTTCTCAATAATATATTTGGCACCCTCTATGCGGCCAAGGCGGCAATCGATGCCGGGGTAGGGACGTTTATCCTGATCTCCACCGACAAGGCGGTCAGGCCAACAAACGTGATGGGGGCGACCAAACGGGTAGCGGAGATGCTGTTGCAGGGACTGTCTGATAATAACCAGACTACCTGCTTCAATATTGTTCGATTTGGGAATGTGTTGGGCTCTTCGGGATCTGTTGTGCCGCTTTTTCGTGAGCAGATAGAGCAGGGGGGACCGGTAACGGTTACTCATCGGGAGGTGGTTCGCTTTTTCATGACCATCCCCGAGGCGGCTCAACTGGTGATTCAGGCAGGCGCTATGGGAACAGGGGGAGACGTGTTTGTTCTTGATATGGGAGAGCCGGTGCGTATCTATGAATTGGCACGCAGGATGATTGCTGTGAGCGGCCTGTCAATTCAGGATGAGAACAATCCTCAGGGGGATATCGCGATTGAATATACCGGGTTGCGCCCCGGTGAAAAGTTATATGAAGAGTTGCATATCGGAGATAATGTAACGACCACAAAACACCCGCGCATTATGCGGGCCGATGAAGCGGCCCTGTCTTGGCCAGATCTGCTGAAACTGCTGGAAAAATTTGAACAGGCCTGTATTGCTCGTGACAGCGAAACGGTGCGCAAGCTGTTGGAAGATGCTGTGGTCGGTTATACACCGCAATGCGGTATTCAGGATCTGATGTGGCTGGAGGTTCATGCCGGGGTTCATCCTGTCCATTAGTTTTGGGTGTTTCCGTTTATTTGTTCCTGAGTAAATTTTTTGCTCCTGTGAGGACTGTTTGTTGTCAGGTTGTACTCGCCGGATAAACCTGATTCGGCAGATATCGGCGGTGTAGTGATACTGTTAATATGTTTAAAAATATATTGGTATTATGTATTGGTAATATTTGCCGAAGCCCGATGGCGGAAGCCCTGCTCCGGGAAGATTTTCCGGAAGAGGGGGGATATACGGTTAAATCAGCGGGCCTGGGGGCGCTGGTGGGGCATTCGGCAGACAAGATTGCGCAGAAACTGATGCAACAGCGGGGTATTGATATATCAGGGCATCGTGCGCGGCAGTTGAATAGTGACTTGATCCATTGGGCCGATTTGATACTGGTTATGGAAACGTCACAGAAAAAAGCACTGGAAGCGAATGAGCCCAGTGCGCGAGGCAGAGTATATCGCCTGGGGGAGTGGGGGGATTTTGATGTTCCGGATCCTTATCGGCAATCTGAAAAGGCATTTGAGCACGCCTTTGAGTTGATCTCCCAAGGCATTTCAGAGTGGATACCAAAGCTGGGAGGATAAACTGGCTATGAGAATCAAGCTTTTTTTACCGGGATTGGTCCTGTTGGTTTCCGGTTGTGCAATCTCGCCGGGGATGAAGATGTCATCCGATTCGGTAGCTCCGGGGGTGGACGTTGTCCCTATTACAGCGGCGCTGATAGCAGAGCAGGCGAGGGCGGAATTCAAGGGCGTTCCGGCTGAATTGACGATGGCTGACGGTGATGAAAAATACGAGTATCGAATCGGGCCACGCGACATTCTTACCATTACTGTGTGGGACCATCCCGAGTTGACGATTCCTGCCGGGCAGTTCAGAGCAGCTGATACGGAGGGCCATCGGGTAGCAGAGGATGGGACGATTTATTACCCTTATGCGGGCAAGGTGAGTGTCGCGGGAAAAACTCAGGCTGAAGTGCGAGAGATCCTGACCGAAAAGCTGGCGCGCCAGATCGCCAATCCTCAATTGGATGTGAAAGTTGTCAGTTTTCGCAGCCAGAAGGCGTATGTGGTTGGTGAGGTAGCGACACCCGGGTTTCAACCAATAACCGATGTTCCGTTGACGGTAATGGATGCCATCACTCGGGCTGGGGGAGTGACCGTGGAAGGTGACATGACACATGTGACCCTGAGTCGCGACGGTGTTATGCATACAATCAATCTGCTGGATATCTATCAGCGCGGAGATCTTTCCAGAAATATTTTGCTGAAGAGTGGCGATATTCTGAATGTCGCCAACAGAAATCGTCGCAAGATATTTGTAATGGGAGAGGTTACCTCACCCTCTTCACTGTTTATTCCCAAAGGCAGGATGTCGTTATCCGAAGCGATAAGTGATGTAGGGGGTATCAATCCGGAAACGTCCAATCCAGCGCGTATTTATGTTATTCGTGGTACAGCAGAACGCCCTGAAGTGTTTCAGCTTAATGCAAAGTCTCCGGCTGCACTGGTTCTGGGTGATCATTTTCAGCTGCAACCAAGGGATGTTGTTTATGTTGCAACGGCAGGTGTGGCCCGCTGGAATCGCCTGATTCAGAACCTGTTGCCAACAGCGACGTTGCTGCGGGATATCGGTGACATAAACACAACGATTGGGGACAGAAATTACTAACTTTGGGTTTTCTCAGAGCCGGTTAACATAGTGCAGGGGGACCCTTGACGGTGTCGTTGTCTATCGGCATCTTGCGAGGGATACAATACAGTACCTGAACGATTCTGCAGGTGCATATTTTGACGAGTTGAGTAGTGAGCAATTGAATAATATGTCTTCAGATGTAACAAAAGACAAATCTGTGGATTTTTCGCATGACGAGTTTGATTTCAATACGCTGGTTTCTGCGCTGATTGAATCCTGGTTTCTGGTCCTGTCTATCGTTCTGGTGACTCTGCTGGCAGGCATGTTTTATGCCGTTACAGCGAAGCCGGTATATCAGGCTGATGCTGTGCTGCAGGTGGAGAGAACCGCGAAGGGAATCAGTGCCCTTACCGATATCAGCCGTTTCTTTGAAGAGCAGTCCGAGATAGTGTCGGAGTTTGAAATTATCAGCTCCAGAACGGTGCTTGGTCAGGTTGTTGATAATCTTAAACTGTATATTAACGCCTCGCCGGAAGGGATGTTCAGTGAAGGGAAATCCGTAAAAATCGAAACACTCGTTGTTCCTGATGACTATCTGGATAAAACTTTCACGCTGATTGCAAAAGAGCGCGGGAGATATCAGTTACTCGACTCTGAAAACAACATTGTTCTTGAAGGCACCATGGGCGAGCCCGTAGAGGCGCCGTTGCAGGAAGGTGGGGAGATCAAGCTGTTTGTGTCGGATTTGCAGGCGGAACCAGACGATAAATTCTTGATCAGCCGCAGCTCCCGGCTGGATGTAATCAACAGCCTCAGAACTCAGCTCGGACTGGAGGAACGCGGCACCGATTCAGGTATTATCAGAATCAGCCTGGAGGGAACCGATGCCAGGAAGATTGCTGATATTGTCAATGAAATTACCTCTATTTATGTCCGTCAGAATGTGGAACGGAAATCGGCAGAAACAGGAAAAACACTTGGTTTCCTTGAAAAGCAGCTGCCCAAACTGCGTGAGGATATGGAGAATGCTGAGGCGGCGCTGAACAGCTATCGTTTCAAACGGGGATCTATCGATCTCCCCCTTGAAACACAGTCACTGTTGCAGCAAGCGGTGACGATTGAGGCGCAGCTGTCGGAGTTGAGACGTACCCGTGAAAGTCTGATAAAGAAATTTACCGAAGAGCATCCGCGTATCCAGGCGCTGGATGCACAGATTGAAAACTTGACCGAGGAGCTTGCAAAGGTAGAGGAAACAACCAAAACACTGCCCAATACCCAGCAAGAGATACTGCGTTTGACCCGCACAGCAGAGGTTGCATCAGAGCTTTACACTACCCTGCTGAACAATGCTCAGGAGTTGAAAGTTGTGAAGGCCGGAACAGTTGGGAATGTCCGGGTTATTGATCCGGCCGTTACGGCGAACAAGCCGGTGCGCCCAAAAAAGAAATTTATTGTTGCAATGAGCTTTGTTCTTGGGCTGCTGCTGGCGATCGCTGCGGCTATTGTTCGTAAACGAATGCAGGCAGGTGTAGAGGACCCGGAGCTAATTGAAAAACAGCTGGGGCTTCCTGTTTACGCCACTGTTCCGGTCAGTCGCAAACAAAAGGAGCTGAACAAACGCGAACGGAAGAAAGAGAAGGTCAATCTGGTACTGGCTACAGTAGAGCCGGATGACCTTGCTGTTGAAAGTATACGCAGCCTGCGTACCTCGCTTCATTTTGCTCAACTTGATGCAGAGAACAATATCATCATGATCACCGGTCCTGCTCCAGGGGCAGGAAAAACCTTTGTTGCTGCAAATCTGGCGACTATTCTGGCCGATGCGGGAAAACAGGTGCTGATCGTTGATGCGGATATGCGCAAGGGGCGGCTGCACACCCTGTTTGGCTTGTTACGGGAGAATGGGCTTTCTGAACTGATTGCCGGAACCAAGGATATTGATAGTGTTACCCATGCCACAGGAATTGCAAATCTCGATGTTATCTCTACTGGCAAGCGACCGCCCAATCCGGCGGAGCTGCTGTTGCACGAGAATTTTGCCCAATTTTTGCAGCAGGTATCCTCCTCTTACGACCATGTTGTCATCGACACCCCGCCTGTGCTGGCGGTAACCGATGCGGCTATCGTGGGACGGCTGGCGGGTGCGACGTTGATGGTGCTCAAGGATGGCCTGCATCCACTGCGGGAGATAGAGCAGAGTATCAAGCGACTGAAGCTTGCCGGTGTAAATCTGCGTGGGGCTGTTTTCAATGCCATAAGCCAGGTCAGCGCTCGGCACGGGTTTGGCCGTTACTACGGTTATTCCTATAGTTACTCTGATAAAAAATAGCACATGGATTAGTTGATGCAGGCGATAGCTTCACTGCGGGAGAGGTTACGGGGAGAGGGACTGGCCGCAGTTCTGATCAAAGGGGCAAGTGGTTCCTTTGCTGTCAAGATAGCTGGCGCGGGACTGCTGTTCGCCAGCCAGATGTTGCTCACCCGGGTAATGGGTGCGACGCAATATGGGATCTATATCTATGCGTTGACGTGGATTGTTCTGCTTTCCCAGATTGCGGAGTTGGGGTTGGGCTCCTCCATTCTTCGTTTTGTGGCGGCCTATCGTACCAAGGCGGAGTGGGGGTTGCTGCATGGTATATTGCGTTTCAGCTCCCGCCTGGTTTTTTCTCTGAGTCTGGCTATCGCTGCATTGGTGGCAGGTGTCGTCTGGTTGCTGCGTGATCAACTTGGTCATGAGCAGACCGTTACTTTCTGGCTGGCGCTGCTGCTGTTGCCGGTGCTGACCTTAACGGGTCTGCGTCAGACGGCGCTGGTTTCTCTCAAACATGTTATCCGGGCCGGTATTCCGGAGAGTATTTTCAAACAGCTGTTAATCATGGTGTTGGTGGGGGGGCTCTATCTGGTCGCCCAGGATTCACTATCGGCCACCGAGGTGATGACAGTAAATCTGATTAGCTGGCTGGTAACTTTTGTTATCGGCACGGTCTGGTTGCTACGACTGTTGCCACCGGAGGTTGCACAGGCAACGCCTGCCTACGAACGGCGGGAATGGATCAAGGTATCACTGCCCATGCTGTTTGCCACCGGCATGCGTATGATACTGTTTCAGGCCGATATCATTATGGTTGGAGCAATACTGGGGGCCAGGGCGGCAGGGATCTATGCAGTAGCGACCCGCATTGTAGAGATCGTTGCGTTCGGGGAGCAGGCGCTGAACTCGATTGTTGCCCCCATGATCTCTGAATTATTCAATAGTGAACAGCATGCCAAGTTGCGCAGGATGATGACCTTTGCAGCATGGGGAAGATTTGCTTTCACCCTGATTACCAGTCTTGTCATGGCCTTGCTGGGCAATTTTTTGCTGGGTCTGTTTGGAGCAGAATTTGTAGAAGGGATTGTGCCCTTTTTGATTCTGCTGGGAGGAAATGTGCTCATTTCGATGGCGGGGTCAGGTGGCTTTCTGATGCCGATGACCGGACATCAGAATCAGCACGCGGTGCAGGTTGCAATAGCGGCGGTTGTTAATATCATTATCAACGCGATTCTGATCCCGATGTATGGAATCAACGGGGCGGCAATTGCGACGGTTATCAGTATGGTTGTATGGAACATTATTATGCTGAGTTATGTATGGCGTCATCTTAAAATAAATCCAACGGTTTTTTCCCGGTTGCAATCATGAAGATCGCAATGGGAATCTCTTCGCTTGGCGGAGGAGGTGCCGAACGGGTTATCTCCATTATGGCGAACCACTGGGCGGGAAAAGGAGAGGATGTTACCGTCATTACCCTTGCATCTGAGGAGAAAGATGTTTATTTCCTGGATGATCGAGTACGGCGCGCTGCTTTTGATTTGGAGAAGGATTCAAAGGGCGCCTGGGATGCGATGAAGAACAATCTGTTGCGGATTTTGTATCTGCGCAAGATGCTTCGCAGCAATCGTCCCGATGTTGTGATCGGTTTTTCCGAGCACATGAGCGTGATGATGTTGCTGGCGACTTTCGGTCTGTCGATACCGGTGATTGTTTTCGAACATACCGATCCCCGTCAGGCTCCACTGGATCGATTTTGGGGTTTTTTGCGGCGTTGGAGTTATTTCAGGGCGAAAGGGATTGTGCTGTTGACAGAGGAGTTGAAAGGGGTTGCTGCACAGAACTGGCCTGAAAAACTGCTGCATGTGATTCCCAATCCTGCTGTGGTTGTGGAAAATGACAAGGATGCTCCCCCACCCATTTATCTGCCCCCCCGTTTTATCGTTGCCATGGGGCGGTTGGTGCCGTTAAAGGGGTTCGATATGCTGCTGGAGGCGTTCAGCCGCTGTGGGCGTGATGACTGGTCACTGGTCATCCTGGGTGAAGGAGAAGATCGACCCCGGTTGGAGCAGTTGATAAAAACACTGAATCTGGATCAACGTGCACTGCTTCCAGGCCGTGTTGCAGAACCATCCTTGATTCTGCGGCGAGCCGATATCTTTGTATTGTCATCTCGTTATGAGGGTTTCCCCATGGCGCTGGTGGAGGCCATGGCCTGTGGTCTTGCCGTGCTCAGTTTTGACTGCCCCACCGGGCCGAGCGATATTATAAGAGACGGTGAGGACGGTATCCTGGTTCCGCCAGAAGATGTTTCGGCACTGGTGGAGGCGATGACACGGTTGATGAGTGATGAGGGTGAGCGGCGCCAACTGGCCGCCCGGGCTCCGGAGGTAATGGAGCGTTTTTGCGTTGAAAAAGTGATGGGTCAGTGGGATCGCCTGCTGGCTTCGGTGAGGTGATTATGTGGAGGAGTGTCGGGTGGATGCTCGGGGGTACCCTTTGGATAGTTTCGGTGCATTCCTGATGTGGGCAGCTCCCCCTGCGGCTGTAATCACCAAGTAGCATGAGACAGATTTTTATCTGGCTGGCGGCGGTAAATACCTTTCTGTATTGCAGCAACCTCTATCTGCACTATTACGAGACAGGTCAAACTTCGTTCAAGCCGCTGTACTGGTACGCTTTCACCATAGGATCCATGATGGCTCTACTGGTGGTGGGGCGGAGCTCATTGTTCAAGGATCTTCCCAGACCATTGCTGATCTGGTTGTGGGCATTCTCGGCCTACAGCGCATTTAACTTTATCTACTCCTCACACAGCGAACTCGCTACCCAGGCGGTTATCTATAATTTCGAGAGTGTGTTTCTGTTTGCCGCATTCTTTCTTTTGCTGATCCAGCCGGGTGCCATTCGGGTGGCGCAATGGGCGCTATTGGTTGTGGCCCTCCTTGGTGTAGTGCTGAATATCATTGATTTCTTTACGCCGCTTTGGTCAACGGTTCCGGGCAGGGCAGCGGGACTCTATGGTAATCCGACCATTTCCGGGAAGATCCTTGCTTTAACCATGGTGGCAGCTATTCCTGTAATTCCGGCAAGATTGCGACTGCTGTTCTGTGCTGTGGTGGGTGTGGGGATTATTCTCACTTTCAGTCGGGGTGCCTGGTTGCTCTGGGCAGTGGGTGTTACCGGGTTGAGTGTGGCGGGTTATATTCAGTTTCGATACAAGAAAATAACCGCCGGCCTTGTTGCCGGACTGGTTGGGTTCCTTCTTTATTCCCTGCTGACGGGAACGCTGTTGGGGTACATGAATACAGTTGGCCTTGATGCCTTTCTGACCCCGGATACACTCGAAAGAATGGGCGGAAGAGGTTCATCTTTCGGTGACGATTCTGCTTCTTCAAGAGCAGCTGTTGCTTTACGGGCATGGGAAGCATTCGAGGATACCCCCTGGATTGGACACGGGATGGGGTACACAATGGAGTGGGGTTACATTGAGCCTCACAATATGTATGTCACCATGGCTGCCAATGGGGGGATGTTGGGGCTGGCAATATTCCTGGGGCTGCTGGCGCTGGTGTGGTGCAATTCAGACCGGCTCGGCAAGGTGATTTGCCTGCTCTACGCTTTTTCATCTCTCACCTCCCATAATAATCTCGATCAGCCGGCCATGATATATATGTTGGCAATGGCGTTGGCGCTGGGCAGGAACAGCCGGGAATCATCTGTCGGGATTCTGCCTGATCCGGGTGGTGGCGAGCGGAGGAATCGAGTACTCTGGTAATGAAGGTGTTGAAGGATACAAGCATGTTCTCAGGGGGTAATAAAATGGCGCGCTGGTCGCTGACAGTCAACGGGAAACAGCAAGAGGTTGAAGCGGAATCCGATATGCCGTTGTTGTGGGTACTGCGGGATTTGCTCGGATTGACGGGTACGAAATTTGGGTGTGGTGTGGGTGCTTGCGGAGCCTGCAATGTTCATCTCGACAGTGAGCTGGTGCCCTCCTGTACGGTTCCGGTTTCCGCTGTTGGTGGTCGCAAGATTGTAACCATTGAAGGACTTTCAGATAAAACCGATCATCCTGTCCAGAGAGCCTGGCTGGAAGAGCAGGTCTCCCAGTGTGGTTATTGCCAGCCGGGGCAGATTATGGCTGCGGTGACCTTGCTGGAAAACAACCCCGATCCCAGCGATGCAGAAATTGACAGGGCAATGGCGCGCACCCTGTGCCGGTGTGGGGCCTATCCTCGTATCCGCAAGGCCATCCATCGTGCCGCCAAGGGTGAAAGCTCATGAGCATTGTCTACAATCCTGACCGGCGTGATTTTCTGACTACTACTGCTGCGGCGGGGGTGGGACTGGTACTGGCTTTTTCGGTGACATCCTGTATTCGTTCGGCGCCACCGGGTGGCGGTAGTGGCGGCTTCCGGCCTAACGGCTGGTTGAAGATAACCCCCGACAACCGCATTACGGTTCTTGTTGATGAAGCAGAGATGGGGCAGGGGGTACACACATCTCTGCCCACGCTGGTAGCGGAAGAGCTGGAAGCAGATTTCGCCATGATCAATGTGGAGCAGGCGCCGGTCGATAACGCAGTTTATGGTTGGCAGTATACTGGCGGGAGTACCAGTGTACGGGAAGGGTGGGAGCGTTTTCGCCAGGCCGGTGCTGTAGCGCGTGAGATGCTGGTTGCGGCTGCGGCCCAGAACTGGGAGGTGCCGGTGGCCGAGTGCCGGGCGCAGCAAGGGGTGGTTATTCATACCGCCAGTAAACGGCGGGCGACTTATGGTGAGCTGGCTACGGCTGCTGCCGGGATGCCTGTTCCGCAGAGCGTTACACTCAAGGAGCCGGGTGACTTCCGGCTTATCGGCAAGTCCTTACCCCGTGTGGATGCACTGGATGCACTGAATGGCAGCGCCGTCTACGGTACCGATGTCAAGCTGCCCAATCTTCTTACGGCCACTATTGTGCATTGTCCCGTGTTTGGCGGCAAAGTGCAGAAAATAGATAGTAAAAAGGCGCTGGCCGTTCCCGGTGTACGTGAAGTGGTAGAAATTGATGCCGGAGTGGCGGTGGTTGCCGATCACTTCTGGGCCGCCAAGAAAGGGGCGGATGCCCTGGATATTCAGTGGGACTTTGGTCCTCATGCCGATGTCAGTTCGCAAAGTATCCAGCAACTTTTTGCAGCCCAGGCAGACGAACATGCCGGCATCGATGAGGGGATATCCTCAGCGCTGGCCGGTGCGGCACAGCGGGTTGAGGCTGAATACCACCTTCCGTACCAGGCACATGCTCCACTTGAGCCGATGTGTTGTACCGTCCATATTCATGATGGTCTCTGCGAGGTGTGGGTGCCTAGCCAGAGCCCTAGTGGTGCGCAGATTACGGCGGGACGGTTCTCTCTGTCGCGAGTTGAATACCTCTTGCAGCGGGCGAAGGGTAAAGTGCTGGGCCGCTCATTCGAGTCAATCCGTGTTTACAATACTCTGCTGGGTGGCGGTTTTGGCCGACGGCTGGAGAGTGATTATGTTGCTGAGGCAGTACAGATTGCAAAAGCGGTTGCTGCGCCGGTGAAGCTGATCTGGTCACTAGAACAGGATATCCAGCATGACTATTACCGGCCCGCCAGTCTGCACCGCATGACCGCTGGTCTGGATGAGCAGGGAATGCCGGTGGCGTGGCATCAGCTGGCAGTCGGTGCATCGGATTATGGTTCTCCCTATTATAAAATTCCGGCCAGCGGCGGGAGCACTGTTGAAGTGGATACGGGCGTTCCGACCGGGCCCTGGCGTTCAGTCAGTCACTCCTGGAATGCCTTTGTGGTGGAAGGGTTTATTGATGAGCTGGCAGCGCGTGTCGGCAGGGATCCGGTGGCCTATCGTCTGGAGCTGCTAAAACAGCAGCCACGGCTGAAAGCGGTTATTGAGATGGCTGCAGACAAGGTGGGTTGGGGAGAGCCACTGCCACAAGGCCACTATCAGGGGATTGCCGCACATCCGGGGTTTGGCAGCTATGTTGCGCAAGTGGTGGAACTGTCCGTTGACAAAAGCGAAGGGATTCGGATTCACCGTATCGTCTGTGTTATCGACTGTGGTCAGGTGATCAATCCCGATATGGTTGTGCAGCAGATGGAGGGTGGGATCATATTCGGGCTTACGGCTACCGTGACCAGTGCTGTTACCATCCGTAATGGGCGGGCAGAGCAGAGTAATTATTATGATTTTCCTATCCTGCGGATTGGCGAGACACCTCCTATTGAGGTCTATATCATGCCCAGCAAAGAGTCACCCGGGGGGGTGGGTGAGCCTGGTGTGCCTCCCATAGCGCCTGCTGTGATCAATGCACTTTATGCCGCAACGAAGGTGCGGGTACGCAAGCTGCCGGTTCGAGTGGAGGAACTGTTTTCATAAGCGCGTATAATCTGCGAATCACGAATCACGAATCACGAATCACGAATCACGAATCACGAATCACGAATCACGAATCACGAATCACGAATCACGAATCACGAATCACGAATCACGAATCACGAAATAATGAGCAATAAAGTAAAGATCCTGTTTGTCTGTATGGGGAATATCTGCCGCTCACCCACGGCACATGGTGTATTTCGGAAGCTGGTTGAGGTGGCGAATCTGGATCACCTGATAGAGATCGATTCGGCGGGAACTCACTCCTACCATATAGGTAAAGAGCCAGATCCCCGTTCCCGGCAGGTTGCACAGCTCAGGGGATACGATCTGTCCGATCTGCAGGCCCGCCGCGTATCTGTGCAGGATTGTGAGCAGTTTGACTACGTTGTCGCCATGGATGAAGAGAATCTGATGAAGCTGGAGGAGCTTTGTCCTGAGGGGCATAAACACAAGTTGTGTCTGTTGCTTGATTTTTCAGCTGATTCCATGCTGCGTGAGGTACCTGATCCCTATTATGGCGGGAAGAGGGGGTTTGAACGAGTGCTTGATCTGGTTGAGGATGCCTCGAAGGGGCTGCTCCAGCATATTGTCAAGGAGCATTTCTAGTACTCTTTCAAGGTAATAAATTAGGATTCAGCGTTCCTGTGGTGCTTTGCGGCAAGGCGCACTGCGCAGGCAATGGTCGTCTCCCTTGCCAAGCGCTGCAACGCCGCTGCGAAGCATCACAGGAGCGCCCGAAGGGTTGGCCTGTCAGCGTCCATGGCCGCGTTGCGCCTCTTGGCAAGGACTAAGGCCATTCCCTGTGAGGCGCGCCTTGCCCTGAACGCTGACAGACCAACTGAATCCTAATTTATTACCT
>JAJRUX010000213.1 GCA_024277575.1 Gammaproteobacteria bacterium
CACCCCTTTATCAAAAAGCTGGGGCCGGATGTTCTCAGGCCAGAAACGGATGTATCAACAATTATCAGCCGTTTGCAAGAGAAACGTTTCTGCAACCGGCAACTTGGCGGCCTGCTTACCGATCAATCCTTCGTGGCCGGCCTGGGCAATTACCTGCGTTGTGAAATTCTCTTTGCAGCCGGACTCTCACCCCGCCAACGGCCAGGGGCACTGGACAGCGACAAGACAGAACAGCTCGCCACCGCCATTCTGGCCCTGCCCCGGCAATCCTGTGAGACCGGCGGCATCACCAGTGAACTCCGCCGCGCCAGGCAGATGATCAGCGAGGGCGCATGTTTTGAGGAGGCAAGATTTCAGGTATTCCGCCGCGAAGGCAAACCCTGTTATCGCTGTGGAACAGCCATTGTCCGCATCAGCCAGGCAGGCCAACCCACCTATCTTTGCCCGGACTGTCAAAACGGTTCAAACTGAACAGCAGGGGCTATTTTTTCATCTCTTCCAGAATTTCGACCGCACTGTCCACCAAACGGGGACATATCTTCTCGAACAGCCGCTCTTCGCAGGCCTGCCGGTACCCCTCCGGAGTGCCAATATCGCAATCCAGCAACTCGCGGCAGACTACCGAACCGTTTTCCTCCTGAAAGCGGTTGAGAAACTCTCTTACCAGGTAGTATGTTTCCTCTTTTGCGGCGACATCATTCACTGAGACCGGGCCTTTTTTCAGGCCGATGACAAGAATGGCGCCGGTAACCGCGCCGCAGGTATGCGCCGTCCGGCCCATCCCGCCACCCAGACCAGTGGCAAGCTTCAGCGCCAACTCCCGCTCCAGTCCCTCTTCCTCGCCGTAGACCGACAAAATGGCCTGAGAGCATAGAAACCCGTCACAATAACTGGAAACCGCTTCTTCATTTTTGGTCATCGCAACAACCCTCTGTCGAAAACCTGTTCAGGATCTGATGGCTATCCGGCGTCAAACAGAGCCGCCACCCGAGCGGTGTCAGGCTTCAGCACCACGCCCTTTTCCGTAACTATAGCATCGATTAACCCGGCAGGTGTCACATCAAAGGATGGGTTCCAGGCGGCAGCCCCTTCGGCCGCAATAGGCTGGTCGGCCAGCGAAAGCACCTCACTCTCTGGCCGCTGCTCGATAGGAATTGCCTTGCCCTCGGGAGTTGACAGATCAATCGTTGATGTCGGCGCCACCACCATGAACTTGACGCCATGATGGCGGGCGCTCACAGCAGCGCTGTATGTACCAATCTTGTTCGCGGCATCTCCATTGGCGGCAATGCGATCAGCCCCGACGATAACCCAGTCAACCTTGCCCTGACTCATCAACCAGGCAGCGGCGCCATCGGCCAACAGTGTTACAGGAATATAATCCTGTACCAGCTCCCAGGCGGTAAGGCGCGCACCCTGCAACCATGGGCGGGTCTCGTCGGCAAACACCCCGGTAATCCGGCCACTGGCGAAACCGCTGCGAATCACTCCCAGTGCCGTACCATATCCTCCCGTTGCGAGGGAGCCGGTATTGCAGTGAGTCAATACTGCACACGGTTGCTCAATCAATGCCGCGCCCAGCTCTCCCATACGGCGGTTGGCCCGGATATCCTCTTCATGGATACGAACCGCCTCATGCAGCAGCGCCGACTCCGGATCACCCGGCACATCCTTCATTGCCCCCTGCATGCGCTCCAGCGCCCAGCACAGATTAACCGCTGTCGGGCGGGCGGCTGCGAGCAGGGCAAGATCCTTTTCAATGACCCGCCGCCAGTCAGAAGAGGCTGAAGCAAAGGCAGCGCGGGCAGCCAGCACCACACCATACGCGGCGGTCACCCCGATTGCCGGAGCACCGCGCACCACCATGTCACGGATTGCATCCGCAACAGCAGCGGCTGTTTCAAAAGCAAGGAATTCCTGCCGGTGCGGCAACAGACGCTGATCCAGCAGATACAGCCTGGCATCCCGCCACGCCACAGCGCGGATGTTGTCGTGGTGGCTATTCATTGAGCAGTTACGGGTTTGAAGAAGAAAATGGCGGAGGGTCAGGGATTCGAACCCTGGATGGGCGTGAACCCATGCCGGTTTTCAAGACCGGTGCTTTCAACCGCTCAGCCAACCCTCCGGCGCGATGCATAAGGCTACCTAAACAGAAGCAAAAATACCAGTACTCCATCTGCGATTTATCGCTTGCATGGCGTGTATTGCAGAAATCCGGCAGCCGGCAGCTTGAGTTTTGCCCGGATCTGACGATATTCAGGAAGTATCAAGCCAGACAGAACATGTTCTCTTGCTATTTGCTTTTGTTTCAGTATGCTTGAACCAAGCACATTGAACATTGTCTCACTGGCAACGATTCCCTAAACTGGAGGAATAGATGATAACCAATCAATCTGTAGCCACAACCCGCCGTGAAGGGGTTTTGGCGTCCAACAAACTGATCCGCAACACTTATCTGCTGCTGTCCATGACGCTGCTGTTCAGCGCCCTGACTGCCGGGGTATCCGTAATGATGAACCTGCCTCCGATGGGGCTGCTCATCACGCTGGGCGGGTATTTCGGGCTGCTGTTCCTGACCACGAAGTTCAGCAACAGTACACTGGGGTTGGTATTTGTCTTTGCTCTGACCGGATTCATGGGTCTGACGCTCGGCCCGCTCATCAATGCCTACCTCGGCCTGCCCAACGGAGGACAGATAGTTGCAACAGCGATGGGGGGTACCGCAGTTATTTTTCTTGGCCTGTCTGCCTATGCCATAACAACCCGCAAGGATTTCAGCTTTATGGGCGGCTTCCTGATGGTGGGAATCCTGGTGGCATTTCTGGCCGGACTGGCAGCTTTCTTCTTTTCAATGCCGGGGCTGTCACTGGCGGTTTCCGCCATGTTCGTACTACTGATGTCCGGGTTAATCCTGTATCAAACCAGCGAGATCGTAAATGGTGGAGAGACCAACTATATCCTGGCAACCATTACCCTGTTCGTTTCCATATTCAACCTGTTTACCAGCCTGCTTCATCTGTTGGGAGCATTTAGTGGCGATGAATAACAGTTAGGTGGGACTTCCGCCCCCCAACCAACCCCGCCCAAGCGGGGTTTTTTGATGGCGGCCAAATCAGCATCATTTGTATCCTGCCGCTTATAGACTCGATACAAAAGACATCAAAAGAAACTACTCAGCTCACCAATTTCTGGCACAACCTGAGCAGTTACCACAATAATTTACAATTCACTGAATAGCTACCATCAATAAACAATAAGCTAATTAACATAAAGTGATAACTAATTGCTGTAGCAGGATTTTGTTATAATTCAAGGCTGGATGCCGGAACAGGATTTACTCCTGCAACATTTCCGGTTTAGAAACGGGTCAACAAGGAAAATAGTTCAGCCTGTCTACAATAGCTAACATGATAATGCCCAACCGTTTATTACAGGGAACAAAGTATAGTTTCATACTCGTCGCCTTGCTGCTTATCCCGCAGCCATTGATGGCAGCAACCCTTACCCTTATCCTCGTTAACAAGGTGACTGATGAGCCGGTGGAAGATGCTACAGTAG
This sequence comes from Gammaproteobacteria bacterium, assembly GCA_024277575.1. Classification (GTDB taxonomy): domain Bacteria; phylum Pseudomonadota; class Gammaproteobacteria; order Thiohalospirales; family Thiohalospiraceae; genus DRMK01. Next base: position 3,559 of record JAJRUX010000213.1, read on the forward strand.
TACTCGGCCGCAATGCAGCTGAACATGACACCACTAACGCACAGGGAAAGGTCTCTTTTGAAGGGGTCACCTTTCCTGTTCAACTGAAAATTCTGGCGGTTGGCTACGCAACCGTTCAGTTCCCACTGAACCCCAGAAAACATACTGTAAAGGTTCTGCTCACTCCACTGGCTGTTGAAAGCGAGGGTCTGGAAGTGATTGCCGACCGTATTCTGGAAAAGGCATCAAAAATCACTCTGACACATGAGGAGATAACCGGCGCCCCAGGTGGACAGGGTGACGCATTGAAGGTCATCCAGTCACTGCCGGGAGTGGTCACCGTTAATGGAAATAGCGGAATGATGTACATCCGAGGCAGCAGTCCGGAAGACAACGGCGTGTGGATCAACACCCTGCCGGTCGGATACCTGTATCACTGGGGAGGGTTGCGTTCAACCCTTAATCCGGCACTGATAAAAGACTTCAACCTGTTTTTGGGGGGGTATTCGGTAGAGTACATGGATCGGCTGGGCGGTATGCTGGATATCCGCCTGCGTGCACCGCGCAAAGACCGGTTTCACCAGCGCTACAGTATCGGCACTTTTGAATCATCATTTCTTATTGAAGGTCCTATTGGTCCCGCCAATGGCAATGACAGTTTCTACATCGCGGCACGGCGCAGCTATATCGACCTGTTTGCATCACCTGATGCCTTCAATTCCGCCCTTGGCAATGAGGACGAAAACGATGACCAAGTTATCACCGTTCCCCGCTTCTATGATGCCCAGGCACTGTGGCGTCATGAGCTTTCCCGCGGCACAGTTGAGGTACAGTATTTTTCCGCTGGCGATGAGCTCAAGCTGGACAACAAAACAGCTGCAAACTCCGACCCTGAACTGGTCGGTGAACTGAGCCAGGACAGCTCCTATCAGACACTGGGGCTCACCTGGCAGCATCAGTGGGGAGGCCACTGGAGCAGTCATATGGCACTGTCACAGGGTGAACAGCGTGACAGCATATCTGTTGGAACAGATACAGATACCGGCCTCCCCTATTTTGCCAACAGCATTGTACGCACGACACGCTTTCAACCAGAGCTCTCCTGGCAGGGAGGGAATGAAAACAGCATCACCGGCGGAATGGAGTTCACCTATATTGAAGCACCGGTCGATCTCTATATCCCGGTTCCACCTGCAGAAGATGAACCCTACTATGACTTTACCGGAGCAATAAAACACCGGGAAGTTTCGACGCTGTATGCCAACACCCGTTCTCTGTTCGTAAAACAGCGCCAGGCCTGGACTCCCCGCTTCAGCAGCACATTGGGAGTGCGCTACAGCCAGATCGGAGGCACGGCAGGAGTTGATATGTCAGGACTGGCTCCCCGTATCGGTTCTGAATACCGTATCAACAAGCATGTTCTATTTACCGCAAGCTGGGGGCGTTATTTCCAGATGCCCAGCGGTGAAAAGCTGATAGATGGATTCGGCACACCAGGGCTGGAGTTTACCGAGGCCGAACACCGTATCCTTGGTATTCAGTACCAGCCAACCTCACTATGGTCCTTGCAGATGGAGGCCTACCACAAGCCAATGAAGCATCTTGTGGCCCGGGTACCGGGCGCAGAGCCGGGACAAAACTACGCAAACAGAAATACCGGAGAAGCCTACGGTTTTGATCTCCTGATCAAACGCCAGCAGCAGGGACGTACAATGGGTTGGCTGAGCTACTCCTGGGGGAAATCAACCCGCACCAATGAACTGACCGGCGAGGAGTACCCCTCTTCCGGCGACCAGCCACACACCCTGACGCTGGTCTGGAAACAGCCGATGCCAGGGTTCGCCAACAAGTGGGATTGGGGCATCAAACTCCAAGC
>JAJRUX010000016.1 GCA_024277575.1 Gammaproteobacteria bacterium
GCGGCCCGCTTCTTCTATGTAATGCGCAAATGCGAACAGCACATGGATTTTGATCTGGAACTGGCCAAGTCACAAAGCAACGACAACCCGGTCTACTATGTGCAATATGCCCATGCCCGTGTCTGCAGCGTCATGCGCCAGTTGGGCGAAAAAAAGTTGAGCTACGATCAGTCCGTCGGGCTTGAGCACCTGAACCTGCTCACCGAAACACATGAACAGAAACTGCTGCGCAACCTGTCACGCTACCCGGAGATACTGGAAACCGCGGCATTGAACCATGAACCGCACCTGCTGACCCACTACCTGCGCGAACTGGCCACCGATTTTCATACCTACTACAACGCCCACCAGTTTCTGGTGGACAGCGCAGGGTTGCGGGACGCCCGCCTCTCCCTGATTCTGGCAGTCCGTCAGGTAATTGCCAACGGCCTCGGGCTGTTGGGGGTTTCCGCCCCGGAGAGCATGTAAGAGCATGGCCAGACAACAGCGCCACGCATCCCGAAACAACAGACAGCGCACACCCGGCTGGGCATGGCTGCTGGCCGGGCTGGCAGTGGGACTGTTTATCGCCTTCCTGGTCTACCTGCAGGGACAGCAGGACACGCAACCCGAACTGCCACCCATTCCCAAACAGAGCGACTCAAAACCGCAACCGCCGCATCAGCAACCGGCTCCGCAGGAAAAGCCGGCCAAACCCCGTTTCGATTTTTATACCATTCTGCCGGAGATGGAAATTCCTGTCCCCGAGCCGGATCCCGAACCCCGTGTTTCTCCCTCTCCCCGGCCGGAATCACCATCTCCTTCACCCATGAAACAGGCAGGGGTGACGGCCTATGTGCTACAACTCGGATCATTCCGGAATCGCGCAGATGCGGATCGGCTCAGGGCAAAAATCACCATGCAGGGCTTTGAACCTCATATCCAGACGGTCAATATCAATGGCAGCGACTGGTACCGGGTACGCATCGGCCCCTACAATAACTCCGTCCGCATCGCCGAAGTACGCCACCGCCTGCGTGAAAATGAACTCGACGCTATACTGCTTAAACTCAAGGATTAATACACAATGTCTTTCCGAACACTGTTTCTTGCCGGCTGTATATTTTTCATCAGCACCTCATCGATCGCTGCCGAATCCATTTATCTGAATACCCAGCTTGCCCTTACCAAGCCAGAGCAGTCCAGCAGTGGTGTCGCTGCAGTTATCGCCGTTGGCGTACCTGTCCCAGAACGAAAAAATATTTTTTTTGAGGGGCAACTATCATCAACCCTTCTTGATCCAAAACAGCACTCAATGGAACTCTCCTACACTCATCTGGGTGGTTATGGAGTATATCAACAATTGATTAATGAGAGATTTGCCCTGCACGGTAAAGCCGGACTGCTCTATCAATACAGTGAAATCAAACAGGGTAATTCGGAGGCTGGAGCGGGAGTTGCATTTGCTATCGGTGCCACCATCCACCACAGCCGTGAAATAAGCTACCTGCTGGAACTAACCACAGTACAGGCAAAACTGAACGTGAATTTTATTTCCGCTGGAATCCGGTACCGATTCCGCTGAACCATTACCGGCTACTCAAGATAAGTATATCCAGACAATCCCTGCTCCAACTGCTGCAGATATTGCGCACGTTCTCCATTGTCGATATCGGCGGCCAGCAGTTTAGTGCGGTAGTGATCCAGAAGCCGCCCCGTATCAAAATCCACCTGCTGCAACACAGAAGCAACACTGTCACCCTGCCGGGCATTCTCCAGACGATATCCACCATTTTCACCCAGCTCTACATTGACGGTATTGGTCCTGCCAAACAGGTTATGTTCATCTCCCAGAATTTCCTGATAGGCGCCAACCAGAAAAACAGCCAGCATATAGGGCTCACCGGGACGCAGTGCATGCAGCGGCAGGCTGCTCTCCAGTCCATTTCGTTCAACATAGCAGTCGATCCGACCGTCAGAATCGCAGGTGATATCCTCCAGCACCCCACGCCGCAGAGGCGCCTCATCAAGACGATGCAGGGGCATAACCGGAAAAATCTGGTCGATAGCCCAAACATCGGGCAGTGACTGAAACAGAGAAAAGTTGCAAAAATACTTGTCAGCCAGCTTCTCGTTCAGCTCATCCAGTACATCCCGATGAGCACGCGAGCTGCTGCTTAACCGCGAACGTATCCGCCAACAGCTGGCGAAGTAGAGCTGTTCAGCCCGCGCCCGCTGCTCCAACGTAAGCAGGCCGTGCGTGAACATGGATTGCGCCTCGGACAGCCCATGCTGGGCATCATGCCAGGCCTCTAGCAGAGAACGTTCATTATTGCGGTTATCCTGAAGAGTGGCCAGATTGCAGGCGAGCGCCTCGATAATTCCCGGCTGATTCAGGCTGCTGAGGGAAACATCCACATCCTCGGGGATCTGCTCAACTGCAACCACCTCGGTAATCAATACGGCATGATGAGCCGTAAGAGCACGACCTGACTCGGTAATAATATGAGGGTGGGGCAGATTCTGTTCAGTACAGATCTGCCGCAGTGCATGTACTACCTTGTTGGCATACTCCTGAACAGTGTAGTTCATGGAGCAAAAACTGCGTGTCCGACTGCCTTCGTAATCAACGCCCAGCCCTCCCCCCACATCCACAGTTTGAATCGCTACCCCCAGACGGTGAAATTCTGAGTAGTAACGGGCCGCTTCATCAACGCCACGCTGAATATCACGAATATTAGGAATCTGGGAGCCCAAATGAAAATGCATCAACTGCAGGGTGTGTAGCATCTCCAATTTCCGCAAGTGCTCCACTGCCTGCAGCACCTGGGCCGCCGAAAGACCAAACTTGGACTTCTCTCCCCCCGTATTCTGCCATTTACCCGCTCCGATGGATGCCAGCCGCACCCGCACACCTAACAGCGGAACAATACCCAGCCTGCCGGACTCCTCCAGAACCAGTTCAAGCTCGGACAGCTTCTCAATTACAATATAGACCTGCAGCCCCATGCGACTGCCAATCAACGCCAGACGGATATACTCACGATCCTTGTAACCGTTGCAGATCACCGTGGTACCGGCTAAAGCAACCGCCAGCACCACCATTAGTTCAGGCTTGCTCCCGACCTCCAGACCAATATCATCATCACCTGCAGCAAGGATCGCCTCCAGCACCCGGCGCTGTTGGTTGACCTTGACAGGGTAAACAGCGGTAAAACCACCGCCAAAACCCTCCGTCCGCATAGCTTGGGAAAAGGCACCACGCAAGCTATTGACCCGATCACGAAGAATATCACCAAAACGAACCAGTACCGGTAAGGATAGTCCCGCTGTTTTGAGTTCAGCTGTCAGAGAGTGGAGGTTAATTCCCGCATGGTGTGAATCACGATTGGGATGAACCAGCAGATCGCCCCGATCATCAATATCAAAATACCCACCTCCCCAAAAATGGATGTTGTAGAGTTCACGTGCTTGCTGAACAGTCCATTCACTCATGGGGACACTAGGAGTCTGTTCTCCGGGGATTTCAGGAAAGAATCCTAGCCCAAGGTTCTCTGGATATGGGCGGCAGTAACATAATCCATGGTATTGCGGTGCAGTATAAACCAGGCTGACAGCTGATCTTTTACATAGGCCCGGGCCGCACCAAAATCACCTTGTTCCAGCTGCTGCTGCACCTGCTCCAGCTCGGCCAGCACCCTCTCATGTTCCGCCTTGTGAACTGCGATAACAGGAAAGGATGTACGCTCCATCATCCGTTCTTCCTCCGCAAAATGATCACGACTGTGAGCTGCCAGCCTGGCAAACAAACTGCAGAACTCGGCATCGGAAGCCTCTGGCAGCGCATTGAGCAGGTCAACAAACTCATGGTGTGCCTCGTCGATGGCCGGCACACCAACGACAAGCTCTTCTGTCCATTCTATTAACGGCATACCCCTCTCCCAAAAGACATTCTTATTTACCTCCGATTATATAACGATTCCAACTCTTTCAGCACAGATAAAAATAAATTTGAAACCGTTCAGATTACCGCCGATTTGTTCAAGAACAGGCAAAAAGCACACCTTTTGAACACCGTAATCAGGCAAATCGAAGGTAAGCAGGACAATTATGTAAAAAGATTGTTGTACAAAACATACTTCACCGCTACCATACAGATAAAAATCGAATGTAACTATTCAGCATAGTTGAAAATGAGTATGTAACTGTTCAGATTGCCCCTGAAATTCGTCAGTTCAAGGCGAAAAATGTGAATTTACATGGGTAAATGAGCATTTTTTAACGCAGAAATGGCGGATTTCAGGGGTGAGCTGAATAGTTACAATCGAATAATGAATAATTCCAAACTTCTCAATATGACTCTACGAAACACGCTGTATCTGCCGGTTCTTCTGCTGCTGGTGGGTTTGATGTTTCCTGTCAAGAACAGTGTTGCTGAGCAGGCTATTCCTACGGACAAAGTGCTGCACACCTCTTTGTCCCTTCTCATTGGAGTAGCAGCCTATGACTTTTACCGCAAAAACACGAAACTCACTGACAATCAGGCCAAGCTGGCTGCCTTTGTTTCCACACTGGCGGTAGGTGCCACCAAAGAGTTCATTGATGACGAATTCGATTGGGGAGATATGGCGGCAAACAGCGTGGGAGCCAGCATTGGAGTCATGATCAAGTTTTAGCGGTGATACTCGACAAGGTATCAAGAAAGAGTTGGTTCTCCTGAGGAGTACCGACAGTTACACGCAAACAGTCTCTCAACATATTGCCGCTGTTACCCAGGTTCTTGATCAAAATCCCCTGCTCCAGCAGCCCCTGAAACACCCGCCTCCCCTCTCCGGCAGGAACCCGGAACAGAATGAAGTTTGCCCGGCTGGGATAAACGGTAATCCCGGGCATCGAGCACATATCAGCCATCAGTTTCCCGCGATCGGCACGAATCCGGGCCGTCTGGGCATCCAGTATTTCATGATGCTGCAGGGCAAAGTCGGCGCTGACCTGGGTAAGCGTGTTGATATTATAGGGCAGTCTCACCTTGTCAAATTCACTGATCCACGCGGGCGTTCCGGCCAGCAGGCCGAGACGCAACCCGGCCAGCCCCAGTTTTGAAACGGTGCGCATCACCAGCAGATTGTCATACTCGGGCAGATATTCCATAAAGCTTGCTTCAGCAAAGGCATGATAGGCCTCGTCCACCACCACAAGTCCCGGACTGACCTCGATAATGCGGCGGATATCCTGTTCATCAAACAGGTTCCCGGTCGGATTGTTGGGATAGGCAAGAAAAATCACCACCGGCTGATGCTGTTCGATAGCGTCCAGCATGGCGGGCAGATCCAGGCTGAAATCCTTTCTCAGCGGCACGCCCAGATACTCCATCCCGGCAAAGGTTGCAATCATCCTGTACATGACGAAACCTGGCTCCGGAGCAACAATCAGCCGTGTGGGTCCGGCCACGGTCAGGGCAACAATCTGGATCAGCTCATCAGAGCCGTTTCCCAGCAGCACGGCTGCGGAGTCCGGTACGCCCATCACCTTGCGCAGGGTGGCGGAAAGCTGTCGGGAACCGGGATCCGGATAGCGGTTGAGGTGAACATCCCGCAGCGTGGCGAGCCACTTCTCGATCAGCGGTTCCGGCCAGTGGTAGGGGTTCTCCATGGCATCGAGTTTTATGAGTCCGGCCGCATCCGGCACGGTGTACGCGGAAATCTCCCGGACTCCAGGACGCACCCAGTATTCAACACCCCCGCCCATCTACTTGCAGCGGTACTCTGCCGAACGGGCATGAGCGGTAAGCCCCTCACCGCGCGCCAGTTGCGAGGCGGTCTTTCCCAGTTCCGCGGCACCGGCGGGGGAGCACATGATCAGGCTGGAACGTTTCTGGAAATCGTACACCCCCAGCGGCGAGGAGAACCGCGCCGTGCGGGAGGTGGGCAGAACGTGGTTGGGTCCCGCGCAGTAATCCCCGATGGCTTCAGCAGTATAACGGCCCATGAATATCGCCCCGGCGTGGCGGATATGGCGGGCCATCTCCAGCGGTTCCGCCACGGAAAGCTCCAGATGCTCGGGAGCGATGTGGTTGGCCACCTGAACCGCTTCATCCAGATCCCGCACCCGGATCAGGGCGCCACGCTCGTCAAGCGATCTGCGGATGATATCCGCCCGCTCCATCTCCGGCAGCAAGCGGTCGATACTGGCGGCCACTTGATCCAGAAAACCGGCATCGGGGCTCAACAGAATGGACTGGGCATCTTCATCATGTTCCGCCTGGGAAAAGAGATCCATGGCGATCCAGTCTGGCGGCGTATCCCCGTCACATACCACCAGGATCTCGGAGGGTCCGGCAATCATGTCGATACCAACAGAGCCAAACACCATGCCCTTGGCGGTCGCCACATAGATGTTTCCCGGGCCGACAATCTTGTCCACCCGGGGAATGGTCTCCGTGCCATAGGCAAGCGCCGCGACAGCCTGTGCGCCACCGATGGCAAAAACTCGATCCACACCGGCAATGGCGGCCGCGGCAAATACCAGTTCATTGATCACCCCATCAGGGGTTGGCACTACCATGATCAGCTCATCCACCCCCGCCACCCTGGCGGGCAGCGCATTCATCAACACAGATGAGGGGTAGGCGGCCTTGCCTCCGGGAACATACAGACCAACCCGCTCCAGTGCAGTGACCTGCTGGCCAAGCAGCGTGCCATCAGGCTCGGTATAGCTCCAGGACTCCTGCAACTGGCGTTGATGGTATTGGCGAATCCGCCGGGCCGCGTGCTCCAGCGCCTCCCGCTGAGTGGCGGGAATCGCCGCCAATGCCTCGGTCAGTCGTTCAACAGGCACCTCCAACGCACCGATGGAATCCACCTCCATCCGGTCAAAACGGTTGGTGTACTCCACCACTGCGGCATCGCCCCGGCTGCGCACCTGGCGCAGGATATCGCGCACCGTATCGTGGACACCCTCATCGGATACCTCTTCCCAGGCCAGCAGCCGATCCAGCTGTAACCAGAATTCAGGATCTTCAGTTGTCAAACGCCTGATATCAGACATGGCTGTTCACCGCCTCTTCGATACAGCGGATAAAATCGGTAACGGCTTCATGCTTCATCTTCATGGAGGCGCGGTTGACAATCAAACGGGAGCTGATATCGGCGATATGCTCCCGGGGTTCAAGGCCGTTGGCGCGCAAGGTGTTGCCGGTGTCCACCACATCCACAATGCGATCCGCCAACCCGACCAGCGGCGCCAGTTCCATGGAGCCGTAGAGCTTGATAATCTCCACCTGCTGCCCCTGTTGAGCATAGTATTGCCGGGTACTGCGCACGAACTTGGTGGCAATCCGCAGCCGACCGGACAGCGGCGGTTCATCCACCGGCCCGGCAACCATCAGCTTGCAGCAGGCAATACGCAGATCCAGCGGTTCATACAACCCGTCACCGCCATGCTCCATCAGCACATCCTTGCCGGCCACCCCCAGATCGGCACCGCCATATTGAACATAGGTGGGAACATCAGAAGCACGCACGATGACAAGGCGCACATCGTCCCGATTGGTGGAGAGAATCAGCTTGCGGCTGGTTTCCGGATCTTCTGCCGGCTCAATCCCGGCATGGGCCAGAAGGGGCAGGGTCTCCTTGAATATACGGCCTTTGGAAAGCGCAATGGTCAAACTATTCTGCATACTCTTACATGTCACCTTCCGGCACACGCCGAATGGTGGCTCCCAGCTGCGCCAGTTTCTCTTCAATACACTCATAACCGCGATCGATGTGATAAATGCGATCCACCACCGTATGCCCGTTCGCCACCAGTCCGGCCAGCAGCAGACTGGCGGATGCACGCAGATCAGTGGCCATTACCGGCGCCGCGGTAAGGGATTCCACGCCGGAGATGAAGGCGGTATTACCCTCCACACGGATGTTGGCACCCATGCGCTGCATCTCCTGCACATGCATGAAGCGGTTCTCAAACACGGTTTCGGTAATGGTGGCGGCGCCTTCAGCAACACTGTTCAGGGCCGTAAACTGGGCATGCATATCGGTGGGAAAGGCGGGATAGGGAGCAGTATGCAGGTTCACTGCCCTTGGGCGCTTGCCCTTCATATCCAGGGAGATCCAGTCGCGCCCGGATTCAATCTCCGCGCCCGCCTCGGAGAGTTTGCCCAGCACCGCATCCAGCAGCTCGGGGCAGGTATCATTCAGTTTTATCCTGCCGCCGGTAATGGCGGCCGCCACCAGATAGGTTCCGGTTTCGATGCGATCCGGCAATACGCTGTAGGTGATCCCGCACAACCGCTCCACGCCCTCGATGGTTATGGTGTCCGTTCCTGCCCCGTTGACGTTGGCGCCCATCGCATTGAGACAATCGGCCAGATCAACCACCTCCGGCTCACGCGCGGCATTTTCGATAGTTGTAACGCCATCGGCCAGCGCCGCGGCCATCATCAGATTTTCAGTTCCCGTTACGGTGACGATATCCAGCACCAGCTTGGCCCCTTTCAGGCGCTTGCCGGGGATACGGGCGTTGATGTAACCGTTCTCCACCAGAATTTCGGCCCCCATGGCCTGCAATCCCTTGATGTGCAGATCGACGGGGCGGGAACCGATGGCGCAGCCACCAGGCAGCGACACATCGGCCTGGCCAAAGCGGGCCAGCAGCGGCCCCAGCACCAGGATGGAAGCGCGCATGGTTCTGACCAGTTCATAGGGGGCGTGAAACTGCTTTATGGTGGAGGTGTCCACCTCGATATTGAGTTTTTCATCCACCACCAGACTGACACCCATATTGCCCAGCAGCTCCATGGTGGTGGTGATGTCCCGCAGGTGGGGAACATTGCAGATGGTGGTCGGCCCGTCCGCCAGCAGCGTTGCCGCAATGATCGGCAATGCCGCGTTTTTGGCGCCAGAGATCCGGATCTCGCCGTTGAGCGTGGCGCCACCGGTAACAATCAGTTTATCCATTAGAGGTATTTACCGCACAGAAACGGTAGAGGATACCCGCTAAACATCAATTGTGTAAATCTGAAATTCCTTCATTTTGTCAACACCCGGAAAAACCGTCATATTCCATCCTGGCTTCAAAGCTGCCCAAAGTCTCTTCCGGGCCGGTGACCAACTCTCCCTTGCAGGAATTCCAGTCACTCACCTGGATCTTTACCAGCCAGCCCCGGCCGTAGGGATCCTGGCTAATCAATTCGGGGGTAATGGCAAGCTGGTCATTTACTGCAATAATTTCACCATCAACGGGAGCCTTCACCGGGCCGACCCAGTTGCTGGTCTCGACGGTCGCGCAGGATTTGTTCTTCTTCACCTCTTTTCCGGCAAGGCGTAGCGTGCATGACACAACATCACCAATCAGTGCCGTTGCATAGGAGGTCATCCCAACAGTGACCGTATCATCACCGTCATCCCGCACCCAGACATTATTGTCTATGCTGTAATATAGATGTTCCGGTATTTCACACCCGCGTACCTCACCCATTTTTTCCTCCGGATAACTGTTAATATTCAACCTTTTTTCATCAGGTAATGAAATTTATCACCTTCCTCCCGCGCTTCCAACAGTTCGTTCCCCGTTTGCCGAGCAAAGGCAGGGAAATCTCTGGCAGAACCCGGATCGGTTGCAATAATATGCAATACTTGGCCGGGTTCCATTGTAGCGAGTGCCTTTTTTGCTCGCAGTATCGGCAGCGGGCAATTCAGACCCGATGTGTCCAGTTCCTGATCAATATCATGCATCTCTTTTACCTGGTAAGTTGTTTTGCCTGTACTCTATCAATCTGACAGCAACAAATACAGCGGGAACTTCCAGCACGCATTGCTGCCACAATAAGCAATATATTCTGACATCATTCTGCTTGTCTCATGCACCGATTATTACATCTTCTTCTGCTGTTTATTCTAGTGATTCCTGTGGCCGTGATGCCTCAGCGCAGCTATGCCCTATATAGTGAATTGCCGGAAATGGGCGACAGCACCGGAAACCTTCTGTCACAGGAGGAGGAGCAGCGCATCGGCGCCGAGTTCATGCGCAGTATCCGCCATAACCTTACCCTGGTGGATGATCCCGAGATCAA
>JAJRUX010000214.1 GCA_024277575.1 Gammaproteobacteria bacterium
CAATCTCGACCGATACGGTGACCAGTTCGCCCGGCGTATTCTGGCGGAACAGGAGTGGGCGGCCTTCCGGGCTAGCAACCGCCGTGCACATTTTCTGGCCAAACGTTTTGCTGCCAAGGAGGCCGCGGTCAAGGCGATGGGAACCGGATTCCGCAACGGCATTACCCTGAAACAGATTGCCATCACTCATGAGCAGGATGGCCGCCCGCTGCTTGTCTTCAGTGAACAGGCGCAGGAGTTTATCACCCGTAGTGGAATAAAATCGGCCCACCTCAGCTTGTCTGACGAGGAAGAGTATGCACTGGCGTTTGTTACCCTGCAGTGTAAAAATTGAATATCAAACTGGAACTATCATGGAAATAACAAGCAGATTTTTTATCATTTTTTTTCTGGTGCTGACAGCAACTGTTGTCGAGGCAAAAACAGCGCGTGAACATCTTGACGCCTTTTACAACAAAATAAAAACTATGCAGGCCGGATTTATCCAGACCCGGTTTGATGAAAATGGCAAACCCCTGCAAACCAGTGAGGGGATATTTGCCCTGCAGCGCCCGGGAAAATTTCGTTTCGAATATACCAAACCCTACAAACAGCTCTATGTGGCCGATGGTGGAAAAATATGGAACTATGATCCCGATCTGGAGCAGGTTATTGTCAAGTCAATCGACAGCGCTCTTGGTGATACTCCTGCTCTGCTGCTTAGCGGCAAACGCCCGCTAGAGAATGATTTTGTTATTCAGTCGCTGAAACGTGACAAGTCAGATCTGCAATGGCTGGAACTGCTCCCCAAAAAGAAGGAGAGTAGTTTCAAAAGTGTTCGGCTGGGCTTTAGTGACAAGGGGCTGCGCCTGATGGAGGTGGTTGACATACTCGGGCAGACCACCCGCCTGCAGTTTCGTAATGTGAAGGTTAATACCCGGCTTGCCCCCGAACTGTTTAGCTTCACCGCGCCCAAAGGGGTGGATGTTATTGATGGCCAATAGCGTTGCTGACTGATCGTTGGTGATGTACTCATGAGTCCCGAATGAACTCTGGCGAACTGTTTCCGCAGCACGAGCCGAATCAGGCCGATCAGCCACTGGCGGATCGTATGCGTCCCCGCTCGCTGGATGAGTTTTGTGGCCAGTCCCATCTGCTGGGTAACGGTAAACCCCTGCGCCAGGCAATTGAGGCGGATCGCCTCCACTCAATGATCTTCTGGGGGCCACCCGGAACCGGAAAAACCACGCTGGCGCGGATGATTGCCCACCATGCCCAAGCGCAGTTCCTGAGCATCTCTGCTGTGCTCTCCGGGGTGAAGGATATTCGTGCTGCCATTCAGCAGGCCAAACAGGTGCGTGAAATTTCCGCGCAGGGAACTATCCTGTTTGTAGATGAAGTACACCGCTTCAATAAATCCCAGCAGGATGCCTTTCTCCCTTTCGTGGAGGATGGCACCGTCACCTTTATTGGTGCGACCACCGAAAACCCCTCTTTTGAACTTAACAATGCCCTGCTGTCACGGGCGCGGGTCTATGTACTCAAATCACTGCACACGGAAGAGCTGCGTGAGATTGTCGACAATGCACTGGAAGATGATGTGCGCGGGTTGGGCAGCCGGAATCTGCATTGCGCTCCGGAGCTGCGTGACACGCTGGCGAAGGCCGCTGATGGTGATGCGCGGCGCGTCCTGAATCTGTTGGAGATCTGTGCCGATCTGAGTGAAAACGGCACCATCAGCGCAGAGAGTGTTCAAGAGGTGATCAGCGGTGGCGTGCGCCGTTTTGACAAGGGTGGCGAAGCCTTTTATGACCAGATCTCCGCACTGCATAAATCGGTGCGCGGCTCATCCCCTGATGCTGCCCTGTACTGGTTTGTCCGGATGCTGGATGGTGGTTGCGATCCCCTTTATATCGCCCGGCGTGTGGTGCGCATGGCGAGTGAAGATATCGGCAATGCCGATCCGCGCGGACTGCAGTTGGCTCTCAACGCCTGGGATGTGCAACAGCGGTTGGGCAGCCCCGAAGGCGAACTGACCATCGCCCAGGCCATCATCTACCTTGCCTGTGCTCCCAAAAGCAATGCTGTCTATACCGCCTTTAACGAAGCCATGAGCGATGTCCGGCAGCACAGATCCCATGAAGTACCGATTCACCTGCGTAATGCGCCCACCCCGTTGATGAAGGAGCTGGGTTATGGGAAAAAATATCGTTATGCCCATGATGAACCAGAGGGTTATGCGGCAGGGGAAAACTACTTTCCCGATGAGATGGGGCCACGAAACTACTATCGTCCGGTGACACGTGGTCTGGAGTTGAAAATTGCAGACAAACTGAAACATTTGCGCGAGTTGGACAAGGCGAATTTCAGCAGTTGAGCTTTTGGGTTGCTTCCATCCTGAATTTTTCCCCGCGGGAAAAGGGGGCATTCCCCTTTCTTTAATCTGCAAGGCGTAGTGAATTTCAGGTCAAAACAACCTGTGGAGCTTTATGGGAAATTTGCTCACGCCATGTCACTTTTTGAGAAAAGCAAGACGCTGCAATGTTATGGTGTCAACACGAGTTGTTTGCTGATTAATAGCTGGAAAAACGGCTGTTCGGCGCATACAATCAACCCTTTGAACTGATAGCCGTTCAAATCGGGAATACGAAAGCGGGGAGCACAAACTATTGATTCAGACCATAGCCATAGCGGGTGGTGGGGCCGTTGGTGCTCTGTTGCGCTTTTGGGTGTCCACCTGGGTTTACGCCCGGCTGGGCAGGGAGTTTCCGTGGGGAACGCTGGCGGTCAACGTGGCGGGCTCGCTGTTGATGGGTCTGTTGTATATTTTGTTGATAGAGCGTTTGAGCCTTCCTCCGGTCTGGCGTGCTGCGCTGTTGGTGGGGTTGCTGGGCGCATTCACTACCTTCTCCACCTTCTCTATCGAAACCCTCAACCTGATTGAAGATGGGGCGCTGCTCAAGGCGCTGATGAATATTCTGCTCAGCGTAACGCTGTGTCTATTTGGCGCATGGCTGGGTGTACTGCTTGGGAGAACAATATGAAAGGTCGGGAACTGACTATGGTGCGCATCTACCTGCTGGAAGGTGAGGTGCAACTCAACAACCTGCTCAAACGTCTGCATGACTGGGAAAAATTGCGTGGGCTGACCGTGTTTCGCGGTATCAGTGGTTTTGGTAGTAATGGTGAAATCCACAGCGCCAAGCTGATCGATCTGGCCATGGAGTTGCCCATTGTGGTGGAGTTTTTTGATGAAAACAAAAAAGTGCAGGCGATTCTCGAGCACCTGGAAGATGACATCAAACCGGGTCATGTGGCGTGGTGGCCGGTGCAGATAAACGAGTAGTCAAGAGAAGTGAAAAAAGCAATTCTGGAGATCTATGCGCTGGCCGTCTGTTTTGCAGCCATCACCTGTTTTGTTATTGCTGCAGGAGTGGGTTTATATGCCTTGATTGGAACAGTAAATCCCGAGTTTACCCTTGAGTCATGGCAGTATGATCGTCACCAGAGTAATGAGGCTTTTGGTCGAGTGCTCCTCCACCCATCCCGTTTGAGGGAAAAGGAGAGAAAAGAGTGCGTCCGCCCGAGCAGGAGTTGGCCCGGCAGCGCAATGAAAGCTATCAGCTTGTCATTCGCGCAGAACAGCGCAATAGGATGCAGACTTTGGTGCAAGTTATGATCATCCTGTTCATCGATATTGTGGTCTTCATGATTCATTGGCGTATTGCCAGGAAAGAACGCCTGGAAGAAAACAGCGCCTGATACCCAACATTAGACAAAGGAAAGCAGATGCTAGATCCAAAACTACTCCGCAACCAACCAGAACAGATCGCTGCCCAGCTCAGGCGGCGCGGTTTTGAGCTGGATGTAGAGCAGCTCAGCCGACTGGAGGCGGAACGCAAGCAGCTTCAGATCCAGACCCAGCAACTGCAAAGTGAACGCAACAGCAGCGCCAAGGCCATAGGTCAGGCCAAGGCGAAAGGGAAGGACATTCAGCCGCTGCTGCAGGCGGTGTCTGATCTGAAATCACGGCTGGAAGCGGCTGAAGTACGTCTGAGTGAACTGCAGGACGAGATCAACGGTATCGCCATGGGTATTCCCAACATTCCCCACGAGACTGTTCCTGACGGTGCCAGCGAGGAGGATAACGTGGAGATTCGTCGCTGGGGTGTTCTGCCGGAGTTCGATTTTGAGCCCCGCGATCATGTGGATCTGGGTGCTGCACTGGGCCAGATGGATTTTGAAACTGCCGCCAAAATAACCGGTTCACGTTTCTCGCTGCTGAACGGTCCGCTGGCGCGGCTGCATCGCGCGCTGATTCAGTTCATGCTCGATCTGCATACCGGTGAACACGGCTATATCGAAACCTATGTTCCCTACCTGGTCAATGCCGACAGTCTGCGTGGTACCGGACAGCTTCCCAAGTTTGAGCAGGATCTGTTCAAGCTGGAAGGGGAACATGACTACTATCTGATTCCCACTGCGGAGGTACCTGTCACCAACATTCTGCGTGACGATATTGTTGATGCCGGACAGATGCCGGTCAAGTACGTTGCCCACACTCCCTGTTTCCGCAGTGAAGCAGGTTCATACGGCAAAGACACCCGCGGAATGATCCGTCAGCATCAGTTTGAAAAGGTTGAAATGGTACAGGCCGTGCGGCCAGAGGAGTCCTGGCAGGTGCTCGAACAGCTTACCCGCCATGCCGAGACCGTACTCCAGAAATTGGGGCTACCGTACCGTGTTGTTTCCCTGTGTGCGGGCGACTTGGGATTTTCCGCTGCCAAAACCTACGATCTGGAGGTGTGGTTGCCAGGCCAGCAGAAATACCGCGAGATTTCATCATGCAGCAACTTCGGAGAGTTTCAGGCCCGGCGCATGAAAGCCCGCTGGCGTGATCCCGAAACCGGTAAACCGGAGCTGGTGCACACCCTTAACGGATCTGGTCTTGCCGTCGGCCGTACGCTGGTTGCGATTATGGAAAACTATCAGAAGAAAAATGGGTCAATTCAGGTACCGGAGGCGCTGTTTAACTATATGGGTGGGGTTGAGGTAATTGGATAACACATATGCTGTTTGTGGCATTATTGTTGATGGAAACACTGGCGCTTGCGGTTAATCCAGCGTCATGGCTTTGAAAAAATTCCATACCTCACTCGTCATTTCAATATCATGATTCTGTTTTCCGAAATATTGCTCAAACAACCAGGAGTACTGTTCCTGAATGCTTGGGGCGGAGTGTCCACCGCCGTTTATTTTGTACAGCACAACTTCCGTCCCCTCGATGCCATTTGAATAGCGGTAGCGGGTTACTGTGCTATTGTCCTGTTTATTGATATCAGGAAAATCATAGACAACCGGTGTGGGGTTTGTTTGGTTGACGGTTGTCCATATATTTACGGAGTCTTCTGTTGAGTAAACAGTTCCATGGTCGGGTTTGGGCGGATTGGAGAGTACTCCCCCGTGGTATGGAAGGTGGTTGTCGTCGGTGCCGTTCATAAACAGTATGGAGATCGGTTTGACGGGTTGGGCGCATTTTGAGTCGTCCGGCATTGCGGCTGCAACGGCTGCGACCGCTGCGATTTTGTCAGATAATTCTATGGCCATTCTCAGGGCCATCAGCCCTCCATTGGATGTTCCAGAGACATATATTCTGCTCCTGTCGATGCGGTATTTTGATTGGATATCATCAATCAAGGTGGAGATGAATTTTACATCGTCTGCAATCGAGCTTACGGTTGAATTTGCTAGGCAGTCATTCCATGTGGGCTTTCCATATTTTCCATTCAAACCTTCGGGATAGACAACAATACACTTTTCCCTATCAGCCAGGTTCATCCATAGTTTGTACGGAGTTTTATGCCCGCTCTCTCCCGTCTCATCTTCTATGTAGATTCCGCCACCGTGCAGTTCGAAGATTAATGGATGTGGGGTATGTTCCAATCCATGCGGCAGGTAAATGGCATATCTTCTTGTTTGACCATCAACCTGTATGGTTCGGGTTGACAGACCGTAGTTTGCGGTTGGGGTGATCTCAACGGACCCCTGACAACCGGCAATAAAAACGGTGACAAGAGCAGCTGTCCACAGCTGGAAAAACAGGTGATTCTCTTTTCTGGAAATACTCTGTTTTGTTGCAATCACTGCATTTCTGTTCCATGTTTTCCGGTAAGGGGAACAAATACCACGCCAACTATATCACGGGTCTGGTTGGTGCTGTCTTTTCCTTTCTCCAGTATGACCAGCGTCTGGGACATGGGGGACTGGGCAACGGGGATTACCAGCCGTCCGCCCGGTTTGAGTTGTTTTATCAGGGGTGGTGGAGGCAGCCGCGACGATGATGCCTTCGAAGGGTGCATGTTCCGGCCAGCCGTAATAATCATCACTTGCGCGGATTTCCACGTTGCAGTGTTCCAGCCTGCGCAACCGGGCGCTGGCCCGGCAAGCAAGTTTGTCAGCAATTTCGATACCGTACACCTGTTTCACCAGCCGCGACAGGATAGCGGCCTGATAGCCCGAGCCGGTGCCTATATCCAGGACTACATCGGTCTCTTTTGACTGAAGCAGATCGATCATCAGCGCCACGATATAGGGTTGGGAGATGGTCTGTCCGTGGCCGATAGGCAAGGGGCGGTTATCGTAGACATGGTTTTTGTGATCACGCGCGATAAATTCATCACGCGGAACGCTACGGATTGCCTCTATAACCCTCGGGCCGATAACGGCTTTGCCGATTTCATGACGGCTGTACTCAATGTCTGCTTCAATTGCCCGGATCATCCCTTCCAGTTCATTCAAGATTTACCTCCGCTCTTTGTTTGCCAGTTCGTCAAGGGGTTCATCCCACTCTTCCTGGTTTATTTCAGTATCGGCAAACAGGGTTTCGGTGCTGTCAATTTCGTCGTAAGGTCCCGACCAGTTTTCCGGTTCGGCGGTAGGCTCGATCTCCAGCTGATTCCAGTCGTCCAGATCGATCTCTTCCAGGCTTCCATCAAAATACTGGAGCATGACTGTTCCTGCATCATCGTCTGTTGCCACCACAACGAACTCTTGTCCCTTGTCGAGATGGCGATACCACTGGTCGATGACCGGTTCCGGTTTTGTCTCCATTTTTCCCTCCCGGTATCCTGAAATTTTTTTGGTATTTGCTATCTTTAAAGTATATGCGTTATCGGCGATCTGTCATCTACAAATTCATATGGGCAGAGGATTGAAAAAATGAACAGCAGTGCACAGATACGGCAGGTTGGCGCCCCGGACCCCGAGCTGAGAAATTCACCGGTTGCGGATGAGGCGAGTGACGAATTCGAGGTGCTCAAACAGGAGCTGCCCGGAGATCCGTTCTGTTACTTCAACAACCGCAGTTATCCCCACAACAGCTATGTATGCAGCGGGGAGACGCTGTTGCGTTGTGACTACGGTATCTGGGTGCGGCAAGGGGGGTGCGACCCGGATAATCCCTGATGCGAAATACCATGAAAATATTGAAGCCGGTTGGTCAGGCCGGGCGGAACACTAGGGTGGTAATGGGTTCTGACCGGATTCCACTCTGGTATGAGCACAAGGGAGAGGGGGTTCTTTTTGCCACGGCCCTTCATTCCGGTCATCTGCTGCGGCCGGAGTTGCTCGGGCAGACGGCGCTGGATGAGGAGAGCCGCTTGCGTGAGGAGGATCCCTATACCGATCAGTGGGCCAGGGTTGCGCCCAACTGGATGATACCCGCACGTTCGCGTTTCGAGGTTGATCTGAATCGTGACAGGGGTGAGGCTGTCTATCTGCAGCCGGAGGATGCCTGGAACCTGAA
The DNA here is from genome assembly GCA_024277575.1 of Gammaproteobacteria bacterium. Classification (GTDB taxonomy): domain Bacteria; phylum Pseudomonadota; class Gammaproteobacteria; order Thiohalospirales; family Thiohalospiraceae; genus DRMK01. The sequence goes on from JAJRUX010000214.1 coordinate 7,784, forward strand.
GGTCTGGAAAAACACCCCCACCAACGCAATGATTGAACACTCGCTGGCCGAATATGATGCGTTTTACCAGGAGCTTGAGGAGTTTCTGACCGGCATGGTGCAGCGTTACGGTCGCTTTGTGGTGTATGACCTGCACGCCTATAACCACCGGAGAGAGGGACCTGACAGGCCACCCTCCAATCCCGCCACCCATCCTGATATCAATCTTGGAACCGGCACCATGGATCGCCGGCGTTGGGCGCCCGTGGTGGAGCGTTTTCTGCATGACATGCGGGAGTATGATTTTCCCGATCGCCGCCTTACTGTTGGCGAAAATATTGTATTCAGGGGGCGGTATTTTCCACACTGGGTTCACACACGTTTCCCCGAAACCGGCTGCGCACTGGCCATCGAGGTGAAGAAGTTTTACATGGATGAGTGGACCGGAAAGGCAGATCCGTCCCTGGTCAGGGCGGTACAGGATGCAATCGCCTACACGGTTCCCGGCGTGGTTGAGGAGCTGAAAAAGCTGTGAGCAGGGAACCGCCGGATCCGTTTCTGGCCGGTGATAAAAGGTTTATCGCCTCCATTACCAAATCACTGCGGGAAAACAGCTGGGTGCGCCGCAAGCTGCCGGGGTGGGGGCGGCTGCACATCGATCGCCGTCTCCCTTTTGTCTGTGTCTATCGGCGGCCACCCGGGCGCGCTGATCCCGGCACCAAATCCCTGTTGCTGGGCGAGGCATCCTATCTGCTCGCATCCGGAGAGCCGGATCAGCACGGGCGGCTGACCGTGCTTGTGAAGGAGATTGCCCGTGTTCAGAGAGCCGCCTTTGACGCCTTTCTGATTCTGGAGATCTGGGCGGAAGAGACATCAGCGGAGCCGCCGGCCTTCCGCATTGTTGCGCCGGTTCGGGATGCTCCGCTGATGCTGCTGGAGTCGATGGAGAACAGCCTGCTCGGCGTGCGTATTAACGAAACTGAACTGCGGGTTACCGTTGACTACCGGCAGCAGTGCGCGCCGCCAGGGCTGCCTCCCCTGCACTGTCCCGATGATGCGGGAGAGGTTGAGTGTCTGCTGCTTGGCCTCGGAGTTCCGCCTCTCTACCGGGACGCATCCACCGGTACGCTTTTCCCCTTTGAGCTGGAGCAGTTCCGGCAGAAACTGGGCCGGGCGCTGAAAAAAACCTTCTACACTTTTTCGCACCAATACACCCGCCACCGGCCCGTTCACTACCATGAGCTGGGGCGTCATGCCATGACCCCGGTGGTGCAGGAAGCCGATATCGCGCTGGCTGAAATCAGCCGTGATTTCGATATTCTGCTGCATGTTACGCCGGTGAATGTGGCGGCTGCCTGGAGCGAGTTCAGCAAGGGGCGGTTTGCACGCTCACCGGAGTTTCACTACCGGCCCAGGCCGTTGCAGCCGGCGCGCCTGAAACGGCGCCTGTATGAGATTCCACTGGAGCGGATCGAAGACCCGACGCTGGCAACCCTTTTTGCCGCCAAGCGTGAAGAGCTGGATCGGCAGATTACCCTTATCTCCGATCGTGGCACGCGGCGCTTTCTTTATGGCAGTCAGCAAATCTATGGTGAGGTGGATGAGCAGCTGCTGCACCAGGCACGCCAGCTTCTGCAGCAGCTGCCACCCCGGCAAGCGAGGCAAGAGGATGAACCGGTGCTGGATGCGGCGGCGTTTGCCGTTCACGCCCGCCGGGAGCTGGAGCGGTATCGGCAGCAGAACCCGGACTTTTCCGCCCGGCTGGAGGTACGTGAAGATATCTCGGGGCTGATGGTATCCAGAGGCAATCTGTTGATTGGTGTGGATGCCAGGGTGCCCGAAGGCCGGGTGGCAGCTGCGCTTGCCCATGAGGTTGGTACCCATGTTCTGACCTGGCACAACGGCGGCCACCAGCCTTTCCGGCAGTTGCAGGTGGGGTTGGCCGGATATGAGGCGCTGCAGGAGGGGCTTGCCGTACTCTCCGAGTATCTGGTGGGTGGTCTGGACAGCAACCGGCTGCGCTTGCTGGCGTGCCGGGTTGTCGCTGTGCACTATCTGAGTGGCGGCGCGGATTTTGTGGAAACCTTTCGTGAACTGAAAGAGAGTTACGGATTTGCGGAATATACCGCCTTCCTTGTCACCATGCGGGTTTTCCGCGGCGGCGGTTTTACCAAGGATGCGATCTACCTGCGCGGCCTGCTGGAACTGCTGGACTACCTTGGGAACGATGGTGAAATCGAGCTGCTGCTGCTTGGCAAGATTGCGATGGATCACCTGCCCCTTGTCAGGGAGCTGCAGTGGCGCCGGGTTCTTGAGTCTGCACTGTTGCGCCCCCATTATCTGGAGATGGATGGGGCGAAGGAACGGCTGGCCCGCCTGCGCCGGCAGCCTTCGCTGCTGGCGCTGACAGAGGAGTGAAAAGGTGAAGCTTGGTATTGTGGTCAACAGCATCGAGACGGAGATGGATGATTACACCACAACCCATCTTGCCATGGCCGCCACCAACCTGGGCCATGATGTGTGGTACATGGGCGTGGCCGATTTTTCCTGTGGTCCCGACGAAAACTCCCATGCGCTGGCGCGCTCCGTTCCGCATCGGCGTTATCGCTCCACCCGCGTCTATCTCAAGCAGCTGCGCAGTTCCGGGGCACGGGCCGGGCGTATCACCCTGGAGGAGCTGGATGTGCTGCTGTTGCGGAATGATCCGGCGGAGGATGTCATCAAGCGCCCCTGGGCCAGGCTGGCCGGAATCAACTTCTCCCGCCTGGCCATGCGTCACGGGGTGATCGTACTCAACGACCCCGATGGTCTGGCACAGGCGATGAACAAGATGTATCTGCAATACTTCCCGGAGCAGACCCGGCCCGCCACGCTGATTACGCGTGACCGGAAAGAGATAAAGGCGTTCATCAGGGAACAGGGAGGATACGGCGTACTCAAGCCGCTGTCCGGATCGGGCGGACACAATGTATTTCTGGTTCGCCCCGATGAACAGGCCAATATCAACCAGATGATTGAGGCGGTGTCCGCCGAGGACTATGTGGTGGTGCAGGAGTACCTGCCCGAAGCGGCCAAAGGCGACACGCGGCTGTTTCTGGTCAATGGCGAACCACTGCAACATCAGGGGAAATATGCAGCACTGCATCGCGCCCGCCTGCCGGGTGATGGCGACATGCGCAGCAACATGACCGCCGGAGCGGTTTCCCACCCTGCATCGGTTGATGACAGCATGCTGCAACTGGCAGAGATGGTGCGTCCCAAACTGATCCAGGATGGCATGTTTCTGGTGGGCCTGGATATTGTGGGCGGCAAACTGATGGAAATAAACGTATTCAGCCCGGGAGGGCTATACAGTGCCGAATGTTTTACCGGTGTACACTTCAGCCGGCAGATAATTCACGTACTGGAAGGAAAGGTGGAGCAGATGCATCGTTATTGCCATCGCCTCAGTAACCGTGAGATTGCTGTGTTATAAGCTGCTCAATCAATGCCCTGGCTGCATTGGATTGTGTGCGTGCCGTATGGCGCACCACCCCCAGCGTGCGCCGCAGGTGAAAACCGCGGATTGATAGCGCGCAGATATCCTTGTCCACCATGGTCTGTGGCAGGATGCTCCAGCCTAGTCCCACGGATACCATCATCTTTATCGTCTCCAGATAGTTGGTGGAAAGCCCCACTTGCAGGTTGATATTCAGCGGTGCGATGGCTTGCTCCAGCAGTTCCCGCGTGTAGGTGTTGCGGGCGGGCAGGATGGCGGCGTGCTCGGCCAGTTCGGCGGCGTTCAGCCGCTTTTTTTCTGCCAGCGGGTGTTCATGGTTGACCACGATACTCAGTGGATCGTCCCATACCGGCGTGGTATGCAGGAGGGGTGAGGGCGCAGGGGGAAGGGTGACAATTCCCAGTTCCAGATCGCCATGCTCCACTGCCTGGCAGGCTGCTTCGGAGTCCATGAAGTGCAGATCCAGCTCCACCTCCGGGTATGCCGTGGTGAAGGCGCGCAGGAGTGGTGGCAGGCGGTGCAGGCCGATGTGGTGACTGGTGCCAATACTGAGGCGGCCCGCTGTAATCTCCTTGAGGTTTGCAATGGCACGGCGGCTGTCTTCCAGCTCGGCAAGAATATGCTCGGCGCGGGGGTGCAGCAATGCTCCTGCTTCAGTAACAGTAATCCGGCGCCCGATGCGATCGAACAGACGGGTGCCCAGCTGTTCCTCCAGCGCGGTAATCCGCTTGCTCACTGCCGGTTGGGTCAGGCAGAGCTGTTCGGCGGCGCGGGAAAAAGAACCGGTAGTGGCGACAGCGACGAATGCCTGCAGATTCGATATATCCATTGGTTATAGAATACATAAAAAATATGAATTTGTGTAATGAACAGGTTCGTACTAGACTTGTCCCGTAACAAAAGGATAAGCGAAATGGCCGGCAAGACTCTTTATGACAAATTATGGGACGATCATGTGGTGCGCAGTGATGCCGATGGCACGGCGCTGATCTATATCGATCGCCATCTGGTTCATGAGGTGACCTCTCCCCAGGCCTTTGAAGGGTTGCGTCTGGCCGGGCGCGAGCCGTGGCGGGTTAACAGCATCCTGGCAACGCCGGATCACAATGTGCCCACGACCGGGCGTGATCAGGGAATTGCCGATCCCGTCGCCCGCCTGCAGGTGGAGACGCTGGATCAGAACTGTGCCGAGTTCGGGATTACCGAGTTCCGGATGAACGATCTGCGCCAGGGCATCGTCCATGTCATCGGCCCGGAAGAGGGGGCGACCCTGCCGGGAATGACGGTTGTTTGCGGCGATTCCCATACCTCCACCCACGGCGCTTTCGGCGCACTGGCGCACGGCATCGGCACCTCCGAGGTGGAGCATGTGCTGGCAACCCAGTGCCTGCTGCAGAAGAGGTCGAAGAACATGCGCATCACCGTCGATGGCAAGGTGGGTGCCGGAGTGACCGCCAAAGATATCGTGCTGGCCATCATCGGCGAGATCGGCACTGCGGGGGGAACCGGTTATGCCATCGAATTTGCCGGTGAGGCGATTCGGGATCTCTCCATGGAGGGGCGCATGACAGTGTGCAACATGGCCATTGAGGCAGGCGCCCGGGCGGGGATGGTGGCGGTGGATGAAAAGACCATCGACTACGTCAGGGGGCGGCCCTATGCGCCCGCGGGCGAGATGTGGGAGCGAGCGGTTACCGCCTGGCGTGAGCTGCACAGTGATGCCGATGCCGTGTTCGATCAGGAGGTATATATTGATGCCGTTGCCATCCGGCCGCAGGTCACCTGGGGAACATCGCCGGAGATGGTTGTTCCGGTGGATGGCGCGGTTCCCGATCCGCAGCAGGAGCCTGATCCGGTCAAACGTGAGGGGATGGAGCGTGCGCTGGCCTATATGGGGCTGGAGGCGGGGACACCGATTACCGCCATCCGGCCGGACAAGGTGTTCATCGGCTCCTGTACCAACGGGCGCATCGAGGATCTGCGCGCGGCAGCGGCAGCGGTGCGTGGCCGCAAGGTGGCGGCCAGCATAAAACAGGCGCTGGTGGTGCCGGGTTCCGGGCTGGTGAAGCAGCAGGCGGAGCAGGAGGGGCTGGATCGCATTTTCATCGAGGCCGGTTTCGAGTGGCGCGATCCGGGCTGCTCCATGTGCCTGGCGATGAACGCCGATCGGCTGGAGCCGGGCGAGCGCTGCGCCTCCACCTCCAACCGCAATTTCGAGGGGCGCCAGGGACAGGGCGGACGAACCCACCTGGTGAGTCCCGCCATGGCGGCGGCTGCCGCGGTGGCCGGGCATTTCGTCGATGTCCGGCGAATGATTCAGGAGTAAATGCGATGAAAAAGATAGCAGTATTGGTTATGTTTGGATGGTTGCTGACCGGGGAAGCCGCTCTTGCCGAAGGCTTTACCCTTTCCAGCAGTGATATTGGCGGACAGCTGTCGGAAGCGCAGGTATTCTCCGGTTTCGGTTGCAGCGGGAAGAACATTTCCCCGCAACTGAAATGGGAAAATGCACCAGAAGGCACAAAAAGTTTCGCCGTAACGGTCTATGATCCGGATGCACCTACCGGAAGCGGCTGGTGGCACTGGCCGATTTTCAATATTCCACAGGATGTCACCTCGCTCAAGGCGGGTGCCGGCGACATTAAAAGCAAACTGGCGCCCAAGGGAGCGGTGCAGAGCATAACCAGTTTTGGCTCTGCCGGATTTGGTGGCGCCTGCCCGCCGGAAGGAGACAGTGCGCATCGCTATATATTTACCGTCTATGCGCTCAAGGTCGATAGACTGGATCTGGACAGCAGCGCCACGCCGGCGCTGGTTGGTTTCATGTTGAACCAGAATGCGCTTGCGAAGGCCTCATTGATCGCCTACTACGCACGTTGAGCCTGCATATTATAAACCTGGAATCCGCAGTTGACCGCTCCATTCTGACATTAAGTTATTGATATGCTTGCCAAAGACATTAATTCGACAATTCACCTGCCGGATGAGCCACGCCACGAGGCGAATTGCACGTTTGCGGTGGTGCATGGCAGCGTTGCCTGCATGAACGCAGGCGAGGGGCGTGAGCATGGAGCGGCAAGCTTTGCAACTCCCTGGAATAGAATGACTATTCGTCGTTCGCGGTATCCTGCCTCCCGCGAGCCTTCGTCATCCCTGGAGGTCGCGCGTCGTTGCGTCTTGCCCTGCACCACCGCAAACGCACACTTCACCTCGTCCAACTGCGGATTCTAGGATAAATAAGGTACAAGAGCATGGAAAAACTCAGCATCATAAACGGTGTGGTGGCGCCGCTGGACCGGGTCAATGTGGACACCGACGCCATCATCCCCAAACAGTTTTTGAAATCCATTCAGCGCAGCGGGTTTGGTCCCAACCTGTTCGATGAGTGGCGTTACCTGGATGGCGGCGAGCCGGGGATGGACAACAGCAAACGGCCGCTGAACCCGGATTTTGTCCTGAACCAGCCGCGTTACCAGGGCGCGCAGATTCTGCTGGCCCGGGACAATTTCGGTTGCGGCTCGAGCCGGGAGCACGCGCCCTGGGCGCTGCTCGACTATGGCTTCCGGGTGATCATTGCGCCCAGCTTTGCGGATATCTTTTATAATAACTGCTTCAAGAACGGCATTCTTCCCGTTGTTCTCGATGCGGAGGTGGTGGATCGGCTGTTCCGGGAGGTAGCGGCGCAACCGGGTTACCGGCTCAGGGTGGATCTGGAGGCGCAGACAGTGACAACGCCCGATGGTGATGATTATCCCTTCTCTGTCGATGCCTTTCGCAAGGAGTGTCTGCTCAACGGCCTGGACGATATCGGCCTGACCCTGCAGCACGCGGACGAGATCAGGGCCTATGAAGCGCAACGCAGGGAACAGGCCCCCTGGCTGTTTACGGACTTGAACCCATGACGAAAAAACTGCTGATTCTTCCCGGTGATGGTATCGGGCCGGAGATCGTTGCCGAAGCGGTCAAGGTACTGGAGGCGCTGTGCCGCCAGTTTGGGCTGGCTGTCGAGACGGAGCAGGGGCTGATTGGCGGCGCGGCCTGTGACGCCGCCGGTCACCCGCTTCCGGAGGAGACGCTGGAGCTTGCGCGGGCCGCGGATGCGGTTCTGCTCGGCGCGGTCGGTGGTCCCAAATGGGAGTCGCTGGACATCTCGGTGCGCCCGGAAAAGGGGCTGCTGGGGATTCGCGCGGCGCTGGAGCTGTTCGCCAACCTGCGCCCGGCCATTCTCTATCCGCAGCTGGCCTCTGCCTCCACGCTCAGGTCGGAGGTGGTCGCCGGGCTGGACATCCTGATCGTGCGCGAGCTGACCGGCGGGATCTATTTCGGCAAACCCCGTGGAGTCCGCACCCTGGAGAGCGGCGAACGGCAGGGCTACAACACGCTGGTCTACTCCGAGTCCGAGATCCGCCGTATCGGCCGGGTTGCTTTCGAGATTGCGCTGAAGCGCGGCCGGCGCGTCACCTCGGTGGACAAGGCCAACGTGCTGGAGTGTACCGAGCTGTGGCGCGAGGTGATGGAGGAGGTCGCCAGGGAGTATCCGCAGGTGGAGCTGAACCACATGTATGTGGACAACGCCGCCATGCAGCTGGTGCGTACGCCAAAACAGTTCGACGTGGTGGTGACCACCAACATGTTCGGCGACATCCTGTCGGACGCCGCCGCCATGCTGACCGGCTCCATCGGCATGCTGCCATCGGCGTCACTGGACGAGCGCAACAAGGGGATGTACGAGCCCATCCACGGTTCGGCTCCCGATATCGCCGGGCAGGGGATCGCCAACCCGCTAGCGACCATTCTGTCCGTGGCCATGCTGTTGCGCTACTCGCTGCACGAGCAGGAGCTGGCGCAACGTGTCGAGGATGCGGTGCAGCAGGTGCTGGAGCAGGGGTTGCGCACGGCGGATATCCATAGTGAAGGGTGCCGGCGGGTCAGCACGGAACAGATGGGTGATGCGGTGGTTGCCGCCTTGTTGGAGCAGAGTCGATGAGCAGAGAGTTCGATGTTGCCGTAGTGGGCGCCACCGGCGCGGTGGGCGAGACCATGATTTCCATCCTGGAGCAGCGGGAGTTTCCGGTGCGCAACCTGTACCCGCTGGCCAGCAGCCGTTCGGCTGGTAAAAAAGTTCAATTCAGAGGCAAGTCGATCACCATCGGCGATCTGGCGGAGTTCGATTTCTCCAAAGCGCAGATTGGACTGTTTTCCGCGGGTGGTTCGGTATCCGCCGAGTATGCGCCAAAGGCGGCCGGGGCGGGTTGTGTGGTGATCGACAACACCTCCCACTTCCGCTACGACGACGACATTCCGCTGGTGGTGCCGGAGGTCAATCCACATGCCATCGATGCCTATCGCAATCGCGGCATCATCGCCAACCCCAACTGTTCCACCATCCAGATGCTGGTCGCGCTGAAGCCGATCTACGATGCCGTGGGCATCGAGCGCATCAACGTCGCCACCTACCAGGCGGTCTCCGGTACCGGCAAGGAGGCCATCGAAGAGCTGGCGATGCAGACCGCAAACCTGCTCAACAGCAAGCCCATCGAGCCCAAAGTCTATCCGAAACAGATCGCCTTCAACGCCCTGCCGCAGATCGATGTGTTCATGGACAACGGCTACACCAGGGAAGAGATGAAAATGGTGTGGGAGACCCGGAAGATTTTTGAAGATAATGTGATACAGGTCAACCCGACCGCTGTCCGTATCCCTGTATTCTATGGTCACTCCGAAGCGGTGCATATTGAAACCCGGCAGAAGATAACGGCTGAAGAGGCCCGCCGGTTGCTGGAGCAGGCACCTGGCGTCGAGGTGATGGATGGGCGTGAACCGGGTGGCTATCCTACCGCTGTTACCGAAGGAGCGAACAGTGATCCCGTATACGTGGGGCGAATCCGGGAGGATATATCGCACCCGAAGGGACTCAATCTGTGGGTGATAGCTGACAATGTACGTAAAGGAGCGGCGCTAAACAGCATTCAAGTCGCGGAAATATTGGCCGATAAGCATTTGTAGGTTATATTAGGGGCCTTTATTACACATAATTGCAATTTTCTGATATGAAAATAAATTTTCTGCGCGGGGAAATGGGAATGGCTGTAAAGGGAATCGCTCGGGTACTGCTCGTCCTGTTTTTTATGTCGCCCATGTGGGTCTACGCTCTTGGGCTGGGGGAAATCAAGTTGCGCTCTTCTCTTGAGGAGCCCTTTGATGCGGAAATTGAACTGACTTCCGCCAGCAGCTCTGTTCTTAAAACCTTGCAGGTAAAGCTGGCTTCCAACGAGGACTTTTCCAGAGTCGGGATCAAGCCGGTTGCGGCAGTTAAATTGCTTCGTTTTGAAGTGGTTAAAAAACCGGGGGGTGGTGCAGCCGTTCATGTTACCACTCCAGAGCCTGTCCATGATCCCTATCTCAACTTTCTGATTGAGGCAAACTGGGGGCGTGGCCGGGTACTGCGTGAATATACTGTGTTGCTCGATCCGCCAGAGCTTGCAGGTGAGGATGCGCCTGTTATTGAGGCCCCTTCAATCGCAACGGTTGAACCGGAGGTCGCCGTACCTCCTGCCGTACCTGATGTGCTGGAGGTGGAGCCACCGCCGGTTGCTGCAGCGGTAGTTGAGCCTGAGTTGCCCCCCGTGACAGATGAAAGTCTTATCGAACCGGAGCCCTTGCCGCCGGTTGATGATGAGGGGCTGATTGAGCCTGAGCCTCTGCCGGAAGTTGTTGAGCCCGAGGTCATCGAACCTGAACCGCTGCCGGAAGTTGCCGAGCCGGGACTGCTTGAACCTGAAGCGTTGCCGCCAGTGGCGGAGGAGGGACTGCTTGAACCTGAGTCTTTGCCGGAGGTGGTTGAGTCAGAACCTGTCGAGCCTGCACTGGAAGAGAGTTCCGAGTTGGCTATTGCCGAAACAGAGCCGGTAGCTGCGCCAGAACAGGACTTTTTCCCGGATGTGGGTGATGTGGCTGTCGGTAGTGAAGGTGTTGTGATTGAAGATGCTGCGCCACTGTCTTATTCCGTAGAGCGTGGGGATACCCTGTGGTCGATTGCAGAGCAGATGCGGGGTGACCGTTCAGTGAGTGTCTATCAGGTCATGATGGCGCTGTTCCACAACAATCCAACTGCTTTCATCAATGGCAATGTAAATAATCTGAAGGCAGGCTCCATTCTTCGCGTTGAGGATGAAGGTGAGCTTACTGCTGTAAGTGATACTACAGCCAAGAGTGAGTTCTGGCAGCAGTATCGTGCCTGGCAGGATTACAAGCAGATGCTTGCGGAGAATGTTGTTACCCAAGGAGACACGCTGGTTGAGGCTGGTCCTGATGTAACGCTTAGCGAAAAAACATATACCGCTGAAGAGGTGGCTGATCTGGCCGAGGCTTCGAGTCCCGGTTCCGTTCAGGAAGGGGCCCAGCTAACGTTGGTCAGCCCTGATGAGGTTGAGCCTGTGGCTCCTGCAACCGAAACAGGGGGAGGAGAGGCTGCAGGGGAGGCTGCCGAGGCGGTTGATACCTCCGCAAAGGGTGTAGATGAGTTGCAGGCCATGCGTGACGAAGTGCTGGCCGAGATAGCGAAGAGCGAGAGCGGCAGTGCCCAGAACCAGGCGCTGAGAGAAAAGCTGGCTGCACTTGAAGAGCAGATAGCCAGTTTGCAGCGCGTGGTTTCCGTCAAGGACACCGAGCTGGCTGCTCTGCAGCAGAAAGCTGCCGAGGAGACTGCGCAGCAGCCCGAGTCCACAGCAACAGAGGCGGATATTGATCAGCCGGTTGTCGAAGAGGGGCTGATGGCAAAACTCAATCGCAGTCCGCAACTGATGGGTATTCTCGGTGGCGTAGTTCTCCTGTTGCTTGCCTGGTTGTGGCTGATGTTCCGGCGCCGCAGTGATGAAAATGAGGCGGTAGCGGCGGTCGTTGCCGGGGAAGGTGGCGCTGTTCTGTCAGATGATGACGTGGCTTTCACATCTGGTGATGATGGGGATGATGTTCTGGCCCAGGCCGACGCCTATGTGGATGCCGGAAAACATGCGGCAGCTGCAGAGGTATTGGCAGAGGCTATCAAACGGGATCCCAACAATGATGCATATCGTTATCGGTTGCTGGATATTCATTATGAAATGAAGAATAAGGAAGGTTTCTCGCGTGAAGCGGAAGAGCTGTACAGCTTGACAGGTGGTTCCGATGCAACTCGCTGGGGCAAGGTTGTTGCCATGGGAGCTGCATTACTGCCTGCCCATGCCTTGTTCAGCAGCGATACCGATGCTGCTGAAGAGGATACCGGATTTGATGATGCTCTTGCGGCAGAAACTGATGTGGATGATGAAGAGGTCGCAACCAGCGAGTGGGATGATATTGAACTGGAAAGCGAGTTGGATGACTCATTGTCGGAGAAGGATGATGAGGCTGAGCAGCTCATTGGTGAGGTGCTGGGTGACAGCACCGATAAAGGATCTGCCGAAGGGGTAGCAGAAGAGGTTGGGCAAGCCGACAGTGAAGAGGCGTCTGATGATGCCTGGAATCTGGATTTTGAGATAGATGAAGCCAATGAGACCTCTGAGACTTTCCTTATGGAAGAGGAGATCCTGGACGATAACGACAGCAAGTCGGATTCCAGTGATGGTATTGATTTCAATCTTTCAGGAGATGCAGGAACCAAAGTGGCTGCAGCTGCTGGCACTGTTGCGGCCGGGGTATCTGCTGCCGGTGGTGAAGTGCTTGAGTTTACCCGTCGGGGTGAGGAGACGGATGAATCCGGGCAACCGGTAGAGTCCGAGCAACCGTCGGGATCAGCGCCGGTATCCGGTATAGAGAGCGTTGATCAGGATATGCTGGTTGATGAGGGCGGAGAGGCTGTTGCTCAAGCCGGCGATGATCTGCTCGAGTTCGATGATGAGCTGGAAGATGAAGAGCAAGCATTTCCATCGTTCAGTGAATACGATGCGATGGCGGAAGATGATGAACTGCTGGATGACGTGGATGAGATCGGCACCAAGCTGGATCTTGCCAGAGCCTATATCGACATGGGGGATGCAGAAGCGGCCCGGAGTATGCTTGATGAGGTGAAGCAAGAGGGTGACAATACCCAGAAAAAGGAGGCCGCTGAGCTGCTGGAGCAGATTGATGCCTGAAGCCCTGAATGCAATCTATATTGTTGCCGGGTTAATGTGGACGGGAAACCGCTGTATAAACTGTTCTTCCCAAAAATAACCCGGATCCCTCAACATCGTTTGTTTGGGGGATCCGGGTTGTTTTGCAATTGAACCCGTAACTTTCAGCGGATGCATCCTGTTATAAAAGTTGTCAGTTTTCTGGTTATTGCGCTGTTTCTTACCCGCGCCCGGCTGTACGGAATTGCTCTTACTCTGATTTTGCTGGCCTCCCTTTATATCAGTGGAATCCAGTTTAATCTACATTCAACATGGCGCATGCTGCGCCGAATGCGCTGGCTGTTTATCTCTATTCTGGTGACCTACTTGTGGTTTACACCGGGTGTACCACTTATTCCGCTGCTGGAGGAATACTCCCCAACGGCTGAAGGTGCAGCGGGGGGGGTGTTGCGCGTAGCAACCCTTTCTCTCATTGTTATTCAGGTTGGTTTGCTGCTCCAAACAACCTCACGTGAAGAGCTGGTCGGTGCCATTCGCTGGTTGGCAGCACCGTTGGGTATCGTTGGACTTGATCGGAACCGTCTGGCTTTGCGGATCATGTTGATTCTGGATAGCGTTGACGAAGTTCAGATTCTCCTTCAAAAACAGATGCTAGAGTTTTCTGCAAAAGGGAAAAAAATCTCGCGTATCGCGCAATCCGTTGGTGGACTGTTTCAAGCAGTCGTTAGTCGGGCGGAAACTGCTCCATTGTGCCCGATAACTATTACAGAGCAGGAGTGGCCGCCTTTTCACCAGTGGTTATATCCTGCCTTTTTAGTCCTGTTGTTCAGCTGGGGTTCCTGTCTTAATATCTGATATGCGTCTGGCCCTTGGTGTTGAATATGATGGCAGCGGTTATTCTGGCTGGCAGAGCCAGCCGCAGCAGAGAACTGTTCAAGGTGTTGTGGAGCAGGCGTTGTCTCAAGTGGCTGATCATCCTGTGCGGATTGCTTGTGCCGGACGTACTGATACGGGTGTTCATGCGGCGGGGCAGGTGATTCATTTCGATACGGAAGCAAAGCGAACCCTGCGCTCCTGGGTGTTCGGGGCAAATGCCAATCTGCCGAAAGATGTGGTGATACTGTGGGCGAGAGTTGTACCGGATTCGTTTCATGCCCGTTTTGCTGCGCTACAGCGGCGTTACCGCTATGTGATTTTCAATCGTACTGTTCGACCAACCTTTTTGGCTCGACGGGTTACCTGGGAATATCGTCCACTAAATGAGGAGTTGATGAGAGAGGCAGCCGGATATCTGATCGGCAGGCACGATTTTAATGCCTATCGGGCTGTTGCCTGTCAGGCCAGTAGCCCGGTAAGGCATGTTTATCAACTGGATGTAAGCCGTCAGGGTGAGATGTTATATATCGATATCGAAGCCAATGCCTTTCTGCATCACATGGTGCGCAATATTGCCGGTGTTTTAATGGCTATTGGCTCAGGTGAGCAGTCTCCGGAGTGGGCGCGCGAGGTGCTGGAGACCCGCGACCGCAGGCTGGGTGGTGTAACCGCGCCCCCGTGTGGCCTGTATCTTGTTCGGGTGAGCTATCCCGAACAGTACGATCTTCCTTTTTCACCATTGTGCCTCCAACTGTGAATGTCTGAATCACTGCATCCCGCCATTTTTCTTATGGGGCCAACCGCTTCGGGCAAAACGGAACTGGCACTTCGGTTGGCTCGCGATTTACCCTGTGAAATAGTCAGTGTGGACTCGGCTCAGGTATATCGAGGTATGGATATTGGCACCGCCAAACCGGACAGGGAGACGCTCAGGCAGATCCCCCACCGGCTTGTTGACATCTGCGATCCATCCGAGCCCTATTCTGCAGCACGTTTTCGAGAGGATGCGTTGCGGGAGATGACAAAAATCAGCTCGGCGGGGAAGATCCCCTTGCTGGTGGGAGGAACCATGCTGTATTTTCGGATCTTGCAGCGCGGGATATCGGAGTTGCCGGGTGCTGATCCCGCGTTGAGGTTACGGCTGGAGGCAGAAGCAGCACAATTGGGATGGGCGGCACTGCATGCCCGGCTGGCGGAGGTGGATGCTAAGGCTGCCGATCGTATTCATCCCAACGATCCTCAGCGAATTCAGCGTGCTCTGGAGATTTATCAGTTGACCGGACGCAGTATGAGTGACCACTTCCGTGCCGGGGAAATGGAGTCTCTTCCGTATCGCTTGATTAAAATAGCTGTTGCACCGCAACAGAGAGATGTGTTGCATCAGCGTATCGAACAGCGTTTTTGGAAGATGCTCAAACAGGGTTTTATTGATGAAGTGAAACAACTGATTCAGCGTAATGATCTAAATGCCGAACTTCCGGCCATGCGTGCGGTCGGATATCGGCAGGCATGGGCCTATTTGCATGGTGAGTATGATTATCAAACCATGGTACACCACGCCATTGTTGCCACCCGCCAACTGGCCAAGCGTCAACTGACGTGGTTGCGAGCTGAAAAGAATGTCACGTGGTTGGAAGCCTGTAGTGCAGATCTTTATTCAGCGCTATTGAAACTGCTGGTTGCGAACGCCATCTACGCGAAATGAATATGCTATACTCGCAATTTTACAAGGACAGTTGGTGGCAACCGGAAGCATCGCTGGCGACTGGTGTAATTTTTTTTAAACATGATAACAAAAAGGAGTATTCGCATGGCTAAAGGCCAAGCATTACAAGATCCTTACTTGAACGCCCTGCGCAAGGAGCGGGTGCCTGTTTCCATTTATCTGGTCAACGGCATCAAGCTTCAAGGGCAGATTGAATCTTTTGATCAATTTGTGGTACTGCTGAAAAACACTGTTAATCAGATGGTTTACAAGCATGCTATTTCGACCGTTGTTCCTGCGCGGAATGTACGGTTGCCAGTTGTGCCTTCTGAAGAAGGGAGCGCAATGCCGGGTAACTCCTGAGGCAGTAACGTTTGTTTGAACGCCCCCAGGGAGGTGAACGCGCAATTCTTGTTCATCTCGAATTTCCTGATGAGAAACAGCGGGAAGGTCTCGACGAGTTTCGTGAGCTGGTCGAGGCCTCCGGCGCTATCCCTGTTACGGTAATCACAGGTAGTAGGCGGACTCCCGATCCCAAATATTTTATCGGTACCGGCAAGGCTGAACAGATTCGCCAGCTGTTGGAGAATGATGGGCAGGTCGATGTAGTACTGTTCAACCATGCCCTGTCGCCTGCCCAGGAACGTAATCTGGAACGACTGTTCAAGTGCCGCGTTCTGGATCGTACCAGCCTGATACTGGATATATTCGCCCAGCGGGCCCGTTCTCATGAAGGAAAACTGCAGGTGGAGCTGGCCCAGTTACGGCATATGTCGACTCGTTTGGTGCGGGGCTGGACCCATCTGGAGCGGCAGAAGGGTGGTATCGGGTTGCGTGGTCCGGGCGAGACTCAGCTCGAAACGGATCGCCGTTTACTGGGTGAGCGGATTAAACATCTTGGCCGGCGTCTGGAAAAGGTTGGACATCAGCGCGAGCAGGGACGCCGTTCCCGGCGCCGGGCGGAGGTCGCGACTGCCTCTCTGGTGGGTTATACCAATGCGGGGAAGTCTACCCTGTTCAATCGGCTTACTTGTGCTGAGGTCTATGCGGCTGACCAACTGTTTGCAACATTGGATCCCACGTTGAGACGGCTTGATTTGCAGGACAACAGTTCAGTTGTGCTTGCAGATACCGTTGGTTTTATCCGCCATTTGCCCCACGATTTGGTGGCTGCTTTCCGTTCCACCCTGCAGGAGAGTCGTGATGCTCAGTTGCTACTGCATGTCATTGACGCCAGTGATCCCGAGCGCCATGAAAAAGCGGCCCAGGTCAATCTGGTGCTAAAGGAGATCGGCGCCGACAAGGTGCCTCAGATTGAGGTTTATAATAAAATCGATTTGCTGGATAATGTGACGCCCCGCCTGGAGCGTGACGAGCGTGGCCGGGTGCGCCGGGTGTGGTTGTCGGCAGTCAGTGGTGAGGGTTTGGAGCCGTTACGCGAAGCAATCGCAGAATGCCTGGCCACTGAGCAGGTGCAGATAAAGTTGCGTATTCCCCCGACGGAGGGCAGATTGCGCGCGTTGCTTTATGAGTGGGGCGCCGTTATCGAAGAGGAAATTGAAAACTCTGGAACCTGGTTGCTGGTGATCCGGGTGGATGCGAGGCATAGAGAGTTGTTGTATCAGCAGGATGGTTTTGAAAATGTAGAGATTATCGTCAGTGATCAAGAGCTACCTGCGTCAGTAAATGAAGTTTGCGAGAACCAGCATTTATTACATTAATTAAATGAGCGGAGTCTGCAATGGCCTGGCATGAACCAGGAGGTTCCAAGGGGAAAGATCCTTGGGGAGGTGGAAACGAACAACAGGGTCCACCCGACCTCGATGAGATGTTGAAAAAGCTGCAGGAAAAGTTTGGTGGCCTGTTTGGTGGTCGCGGTGACGGAGGCGGTGAAGGGGGAGGAGGAATTCCCCAAGCGGGTCCCGTCGGAATTGGCATTGTTGTTGCCGTGGTGGTGCTGGTATGGGCGCTATCGGGGATCTATATTGTTGATGAAGGTCGCCGTGGCGTTGTTACCCAGTTTGGTGCCTTTCATAATATTACCGGCCCCGGTCCTCATTGGCATGCACGCTTTATTCAGAGCGTGGAGAAGGTCAATGTCGATCAGATTCGCAGCGTTGAGCTGGGCTTTGAGAGTACCGACGAATCTGTGATGCTGACTCAGGACGAGAACATCATCGAGTTGAAGTTCTCGTTGCAGTATAAAGTCAAGGATCCACGTGATTATCTGTTTAATGTGCGTGATCCCGACTCTGTTCTGCGTCATGCGGCAGAGAGTGCTATTCGTGAAATCGTTGGTAAAAGTACTCTGGACAAGGTTATTACCACCGGACGAACCGAAATTGCTGCGGATACCATGAAACTGCTGCAGAATACGCTTGATCACTACAGGGTCGGACTGGAACTGACCAGTGTTAACATGCAAAAGGCTCAGGCTCCCCAGCAGGTACAGGATGCCTTTGCTGATGCGGTCAAGGCGCGGGAAGACGAGCAACGCCTGAAGAATGAGGCGGAGGCTTATGCCAATGATATTCTTCCCCGAGCCCGTGGTGCAGCGGCGCGTCGCATTGAAGAGGCAAATGCTTACAAGTCGAAGGTAATTGCCGATGCGGAAGGTGAGGCGAGCCGGTTTGAAAGCGTACTGGCGGAGTATCAGAAATCTCCGGTTGTGACCCGGGAGCGGCTCTATCTCGATACCATGGAGTCGGTTATGGAGCGTAGTACCACGGTGATGGTGGATGTCGAGGGTGGAAATAACCTGCTCTATCTGCCGTTGGATCAAATAATGAAACGGCAACAGCCGCTTGGTGGCTATAACGGTACCGGCTTAAGTCTGCCCCCACCCCCATTGTTGCCTTCATCCTCTTCTACCACTAAAGAGAATACGAAACGCACGCGTGACAATTTACGCAACAGGGAGGTGCGCTGATGGGTACCTACAAGACAGCTTCACTGATTATTCTGCTGTTAGCGGGGATACTTCTCTCCATGTCTCTGTTTACGGTGAAAGAACGTGAGTACGCTATCGTATTCCGCCTGGGTGAGATTATGCGCTCGGATTATGAGCCGGGGCTGCATATGAAAATGCCGCTGATCAACAATGTACGCAAGTTTGACCGGCGGGTGCTGGTGCTGGATGCGCGCCCCGAGTTTTTTCTCACCAGTGAGAAGAAAAATGTCAATGTTGACTATTTTGTTGAGTGGCGGATTAAAGATGTACGTCGTTATTATACGGCGGTGGGCGGACAGGAGAGCCAAGCTCTGCAGCGGCTGTCCCGTATTATCAATGATGGCATGCTGGCGGAATTTGCCAAACGGACCATTCAGGAGGTTGTGTCGGGTGAGCGGGCCAAGATCATGGATCTGGTGCAGAAAATGGCCAACAGTCAGGCGCAGGTGTTTGGTGTAGAGGTTGTTGATGTGCGTATCAAGCGTATCGACCTGCCACCGGAGGTCAGTAACTCCGTGTATCAGCGTATGCGTGCAGAGCGGACGCGGGTTGCCAAGGAGCTGCGTTCTCGCGGTGCGGAAGCTGCGGAGCGTATCCGCGCTGAAGCCGATCGCCAGCGTACGGTTATTCTGGCAGAGGCTTATAGCCAGTCGGAACGGATTCGAGGTGAAGGTGATGCAAAAGCGACAGACATCTACGCCAAGGCTTATCAAAAGGATCCGGAATTCTATTCCTTATATCGTAGCCTGGATGCCTATAAAAAAGCTTTTAAAGATAAAAATGATCTGTTGGTCATCAAGCCGGATTCAGAGTTCTTCAAGTATTTCAATGATCCCAAAGCTGGGAAGCAGTGATGCGGAGAGCATTGAATGTGGCATGATTTGTTGACAGCGGCAGCCCTTGTGCTGGTTATCGAGGGAATTCTGCCATTTGTCAATCCAAAAGGTTATCGCCGCGCCATGATGCTGATGGCAAACCAGGAAGACAGGATGTTGCGCATTGGTGGCCTGCTCAGTATGTTGCTGGGCTTGGTGCTTGTTTTTTTAATCAGAAACTGATTGCTGGATTATGTTGCTGGACAATGAATGCTGGTTGCTGCCTGAGGGCATTGAGGAGTTGTTGCCTCCCCAGGCTGCCCGGCTGGAACAGCTTCGGCGCAAGCTGCTCGATCTGTATCATGGCTGGGGCTACGAACTGGTGGTGCCGCCGTTTATCGAATACCTGGAAACGCTGCTTACAGGTACCGGCAACGATCTGGACCTGCAAACCTTTAAACTGACTGATCAGCTTACGGGGCGCATGATGGGAGTTCGTGCGGATATGACACCGCAGGTTGCGCGTATTGACTCCCGTTACCTGCAGCAGGAGGCGCCCACCCGTCTCTGTTATATGGGGACAGTACTGCGTACCCGCCCGGCTGGTATTGCCGGTTCCCGTAGTCCCTTGCAGGTTGGTATAGAGCTCTACGGTCATGCAGGAGTTGGCAGTGATGTTGAAGTGTTGCAGTTGATGGTGGAGACATTGGCCATCAGTGGTATCAAACAGCTGCACATCGATCTGGGTCATGTGGGTATTTTCCGGGCCCTTGCTCAACAGGCGCGGCTGGATGAGCGGCAGGAGTCCGTTCTGTTTGATGCCCTGCAGCGCAAGGCCCGGCCCGAGATCGCTCTTTCCCTGGCTGAGTTGAAACTTCCGGGGCAGCTTGCTCCGATGCTGGCTGCACTGGCCGAACTGAACGGCGGTTGTGAAGTTCTTGAGCAAGCCGACATGATTCTGCAATCTGGCTCCGGTGAGGTACGAGCCGCGCTGGCAAACCTGCGAGAGATAGCGGAACAGCTTCAGCAGCGTATTCCGGAAATCCGCTTGCATTTTGATCTGGCCGAGTTGCGTGGCTACCGTTACCACACCGGGGCCGTATTTGCCGTATACGTTCCCGGCCACAGTCAGGCGGTAGCGCAAGGCGGGCGCTATGATGATATTGGACGAGTGTTTGGTCGGGCGCGACCAGCCACGGGATTCAGTACGGATCTGAAAACACTGGTTGCACTTGGAACAGAGCCAAAAGCTATTGGCCGGGAGGCTATTCTGGCTCCCGCCGATGATGCTCTGGAGTTGCAACTGGTGATTAAAAAATTGCGTGATAGCGGAGAGCGGGTGATCAATCTGTGGCCTGGACAAACCGGTAATGAAGCTGAGTTGGGTTGTAATCGCAAACTGACACTGCGGGACGGTGAGTGGAACGTTGTCTCTCTGAGCGAATAGGGTGTAGGGTTCAATGGCAAAAAATATTGTAGTAGTTGGTACCCAATGGGGTGACGAGGGGAAGGGAAAAATTGTCGACCTGCTCACCGACCGAGTCAGTGCCGTGGTGCGTTTTCAGGGGGGGCACAATGCTGGCCATACTCTGGTTATTGATGGAGAGAAAACGGTTTTACACCTGATTCCCTCCGGTATTTTACGTGAGGGGGTGCAGTGCCTGATTGGCAACGGCGTGGTGTTGTCTCCTGACGCGCTGCGCAAAGAGCTGGACATGCTGGAGCAACGCTGTGTGCCGGCGCGGGAGCGGCTGCGCATCAGCGCAGCCTGTCCACTAATCCTGCCTTATCATGTGGCGCTGGATGCTGCCCGGGAGCGGGCGCGTGGTCAGGCGGCCATTGGCACTACCGGACGAGGTATTGGGCCGGCTTACGAAGACAAGGTGGCGCGCCGCGGACTTCGTCTGGAAGATCTGTTTCACCGCAAGCGTTTTGCCGCCAAACTGGGGGAGGTGCTGGACTATCATAATTTTGTTTTGCAGCACTATTTCAAGGCTGATACGGTGGAGTTCCAGCAGATTCTGGAGGAGAGTCTGGAAATGGCCGAGGAGCTTCGGTCGTTGATTGTGGACGTGCCTGAGCTGCTCGATCAACTTCACAAGCAGGACAAGGGGGTGCTGTTTGAGGGAGCCCAGGGAACGCTGCTGGATATCGATCATGGCACCTACCCCTTTGTTACTTCTTCCACCACCACCGCCAGCGGAGCAGGCAGTGGTAGTGGCACCGGGCCATGTAGCCTGGATTACGTGTTGGGAATCACCAAGGCCTATACTACACGAGTCGGTTCAGGGCCTTTCCCCACCGAGCTGTTTGACGAGATGGGCGAACATCTGGCCCGTCGTGGACATGAATTTGGTTCCACCACCGGTCGGGCTCGGCGCACCGGCTGGTTCGATGCCGTGGCGCTGCGCCGGGCAAGACAGCTCAACAGCCTGACTGGTCTCTGTATCACCAAACTGGATGTGCTGGACGGGTTGGATGTGATTCGTCTTTGTACCGGGTACCGCTACAACGGCCAGATCCACAGTACCCCACCGGTTGGGGCGGATGATTATCAGCAGTGTGAACCTGTCTACGAGGAGATGCCGGGCTGGAACCAATCCACTGTAGGCATAAAACAGTACGATGAGTTGCCTGCTAACGCCAGGGGCTACTTGGAGCGTATTCAGGAGCTGGTTGAAGTCCCTATTGATATTGTTTCAACCGGGCCGGACCGGAGTGAGACCATCGTACTTCGTCATCCGTTCGAATAATTTTTGTCAGTCTAATAATTCTTGTATCAGAGCTTTTTTGTCGGGCACTCGTTGTGTCCGTCATTTCTGCGTTAAAAAATGCTCATTTACCCGTGTAAACTCACATTTTTCGCCTTGAACTGACGAATTTCAGGGGCAATCTGAACAGTTACATACTCATTTTCAGCTATGCTGAATAGTTAGAAATTTTTTTAATGAATTCGCTAATGTGAAATGTGAACTAGGCCTCTTTTCTTGTTTTTAGAACTAGTCTATGCTTGGTTCGATCCTCAAGTGTTCAGTTTCTGAAACTGTTTTTTCTCGTCAGAATATAAAATAATTTTGTAACTTTATTTGCGCCTTATCTTGATTGGGTGGTAGTAGTACTGGAACAGAATTCAGTTTCTATTCTCTCCTTGCTGCTGTTAGACGCGAAACTTGGATTACTGTTCACGGTCGTTTTTCTGATAAATTGCATCTATATTGTTGCCGGGTTAATAATTACCTTTAAAAAACTGCGTCAATTCACACCATGAAAAAGGTGTGGGATGGTGACTGTACGATATGTCGAGATGTGGACAGAAAAGCCCGGGAATTAAGGTGCGGGTAGATAAAAGGATACTATTTTTTGATTGAAATCTATTTGCGCTAAAAAAATACAAAAAAAGGGAACTGTTTCGCTGCAGCAGGCGTGTAATAGGTATCGGGTATTGTGAAAAGGGTTGGAGTCTGTTTTTTCACAATGCCACTTTTTATTTTTTCATAAGGAAGTGTTGTGATCTTTTTTTCCCAAAACTCTTTTATTTGTGGCTGCTTTCCAGTTCGCCATTGGAATCTCTTGCTGGCTGCGGGGTTTTTATTTTGTGTCGTGACTCCGGTTGCCGGTGCGTCAGGGCTAAAGTCTCCAGCGGTGGAGCACCGTGCTGCGGTAGCGCAGGCCCGTCAGGGAGAATATGATTCAGCGCTGCAACGCCTGTCCGTTTTGGTGAAAGCCTATCCCGCTCGCCCGCTCTTTCTCCATGACTATATCAGTGTTCTTGCTTGGGCCGGGCGTGATGATGAGGTTTTGGCACAGTTGCCACGGCTCGATCTGAAGCGGACTCCCGGCTATGTTCTCAATGCAATTGGCAAATCGGCTCGTAACCGACAGCAGCCTGAATTGGCCATCAAAGTCTATCGTGCGGCCCTGAAACGGAAATCTGGCAAACGCCAGGCTCGTCTGGGTCTTGCGCTGAGTCTGGCTGAGGCCGGGCAACCATTTAAGGCTGATGAGCAGATGAGGATTCTGCTGAGGAGTGATCCCGATTCTGTCGAGTTGCTGGAGGCGGTGGCCTATGTTAGGCAGGCTGATCGTGACTATGCCGGGGCCATCACTGCCTATGACCGTCTGTTGGCTAAGCACCCTGAACATCGCGCTGCCCGGCGTGGCCGGATTCTGAATATGATCCATTTGGGAGCAACCCATGAGGCGGTTCGCCTGGCGCGTCGCGAAACCGATCTGTTCAGTGCTGAAGAGCATCAACAGATAGCTGCGCATCAAGCAGCAGCGGAGGTGCGTTGGGGGCGGCTGCCGGCGGTGAATCCTGCGCATCGTCACCGCGATACTGAGCGTGCTATTACTCTGCTGAAAAATCAGTATCAACAGATGGAGGACAAGACAACCCTTTCTGCCCTGCGCAACCGGTTTGAACTTGTTCATGCCTATCGAAACAGACGCCACATGCGCAAGGCCGTTGCGTTGTATGAGCAGTTGCGTGATCAGGGTGTGAAACAGTTTCCCCCGTATGTGCAGGCAGCTGCGGGTGAAGCTTATCTCTCCCTGCATCAGCCGGAGCAGGCTGTGGTTCTGCTGAAGCGGGCTGTAAAGGGATATCCCGATGATCTGGATGCCCAGTACGCCCTGTACTATGCGTATCTGGAGTCTGGGCAGTATGAAAAGTCACTTGCCCATATTGATGCGCTTGCCGCTTCGCTACCTGAAAAGGAGTGGCAGCCCGGAGGCAAGGAGTGGCGATGGAGTGCTGACAAACTGTATGCGCAGACCGTTGCTGCTCAGGCTCGTGCCTATGTTGGCAAACTTGATCTGGCTGAGCGCAGACTTCGTTTACTGGTAGCGCATGCTCCTGCCGATCACGATGCAAGAAATGCCTTGGCTGGTGTTGCATTGTGGCGGGGATGGCCGCGTCAGGCTCTGACTGAATACCGGATTGTGTTGGCACAGGATCCGGAGAATCTCGGTGCCCGTACCGGTGTTGCCCGGGTGATGTCCATGCGGGGTGATGTGGCTGGTACTGATCGTGCCCTGGCGTCCCTGTTTGTTCATTACAGTGATGATCCCCATGTTCAGGATCTGCTTCGTGAAGCAAAGGTTGGCAAGATGCGGGAGCTTTGGATAGGTGTGAATGGCGGCTCCAGCTCCAGCCTGTATCAAGGTAGCAGTGAACTCACTACCGAAACCTATTATTACGATAAGCCCTGGCAACCCGGTCTGCGTCCTTTTGTTTTTCTGCTCTACAGCGAGGCAGATTTTTCCGGACAGACAGCAACCCGCAGTCGGCTGGCTGCAGGGCTGCACTATCGGGGGCAGGATTTGATACTTCGCGGCAGTATCAGTGATGGTGATGGCTCGCCGGGTATGTCGCTGCAGGGAGACTGGTCATTGACGGATCGTTGGTATGGCCGTTTGTCGCTGGACAGTTTCAGCAATCAGACACCATTGCAGGCCGAGCTTTCCGGTGTCGAGGCCTGGTCGTTTTCTGCCGGTACAGAATACCGTTTTCATGAGAGCCGGAGTCTGGGAATATCTGCGCAATACATGGATTTCGATGATGGTAATCGTCGCCAAACTGTTAGTGCATTCGGACGCCAGCGTTTGATTAATAGCATGCGTTACAGGCTGGAAGGTGAACTGACCGCATATCGTCAAACCAATAGTGAGGATAGTGCAGCCTATTTCAATCCATCCCGGCAAAACAGCATTGAATTGGGTTTCAACAATCAGTGGAAAACCTGGCGCCATTACGAAAAATCCATGCATCAGCGTCTGCTGGTCAATGTTGGAACAAGCAGTCAACAGGGATTTGATACTGAACTGACATGGCGTGTTGGATATGAACATCACTGGAGTTTCAGCCGGCAACTGAGCCTGAGCTACGGTATCAGCCGTGCCCGCCCTGTCTATGATGGCCGGCAGGAATATAGCACCCGTGGCTTCATGAATTTTTACGCAAGGTTTTGATGATGAACAAACTGAAAACGAGATCCGGGCAGTGGGTTAAAGTGCTCCGTCAATTCTGGATGGCGCTTTTTCTCCTGCCGGTTGCAATACCGGTCAGTGCCGAATTGATAGTACTTTCGTACCACGAGGCAGACCACGCCTTGGGTCACAGAAAGGATTTCAACGCAATGGCTGTGGAGACGACAGAGCTGGCGAAACAGTTCACCTGGCTCAAGGAGCATGGTTATGTTTCCGTGGGTATTGATGATCTGCTGGCAGCACAACAGGGACAGCGATCTTTGCCGGACAAGGCGGTACTGCTTACCTTTGATGATGGATATCGGGGGATGTACCAGCAAGTGTACCCTCTTCTGCGCCTGTTTGACTTTCGTGCTGTGATTGCGGTGGTAGGGCGTTGGCAGGAAACGCCGTTGGCCAAAAAGGTCTTGTATGGAAGCGAATGGGTACCGCGCAACTATTTTCTGCGCTGGAACGAGATACGTGAAATGGTGAAATCCGGACGGGTGGAGATCGCATCCCACAGTTATGATCTTCATCAAGGAGTTCTTGGCAATCCGCAAGGGAACAGACTGCCTGCCGCGGTAAACCGGCGCTACAACGCCAAGACTGGCGGCTATGAAAGTGATGCGCAGTACCGTAAACGAATTCGCAATGATCTGCAGCGTAACTCCGATCTGATTGCCCGTAGAACAGGAATCCGCCCGCGGGTCATGGTATGGCCGTATGGTGCCTACAACCAAGTCACCATTGATATTGCTCGAGAGGTGGGCATGCCGATAACCTTGAGCCTGGATGACAGAAAAATGGATATTGAGAACCTTGGCAATGTTGGTCGTCTGTTGATTGGTCACGGTTCCGATCTGGACAATTTTGTCTGGCAGATCAATAACCACTACAAGCCCCGGATTGAGCCGGTGCGGGTGGTGCACCTGGATCTTGATTATGTTTATGATCCGGACCCGGCTCAACAGGAGAAGAACCTGGGCAGGCTTCTGGATCGGGTCAAGGAGATGGGGGTAAATACTGTTTATCTGCAGGCGTTCGCCGATCCCGATGGCGATGGTAATACAGATGCCCTCTATTTCCCCAACCGCCATTTGCCGGTGCGTGCTGATCTGTTCAATCGTACGGCCTGGCAGTTGCGTACGCGTGTCGGGGTAAAAGTCTATGCGTGGTTGCCGGTACTTGCTTACGACCTGCCATCGAACCACCCATTGGCCGGGATGCGAGTTATTGCCGCACCATCACGCAAGCCGGGAACAGAGAGCTATCGGCGTCTGTCGCCATTCAGTGAACAGGCGTTGCGTTTTGTTGGTGATATCTATGAAGACCTGGCAAAGCATGCACATATCGACGGCCTGATTTTTCATGATGACGCCTATCTGGATGACTATGAAGATGCCAGCAAATGGGCGCTTTCAGCCTACAAGAAACGCTGGAACTTGCCGCCAGATATCGGCGTGATTCGACGTGATCCAGAGCTGTTCGCGCGCTGGTCGTTACTCAAGACAGAAGCCTTGGCCCAGTGGACCGATGTGCTGACTGAACGTGCCCGCAGGTACCGCCCAAAAATTAAAACAGCGCGCAACATGTATGCTTCGGTGATTATGAACCCGGAAGCTGAAACCTGGTTTGCCCAGTCCATGGAAGTGTTTCTGAAGCATTATGACCACACTGCTGTGATGGCCATGCCGTACATGGAAAATGCCAAGGATCCAGAGGTCTGGCTGAAGGAGCTGGTCGCCCGTGTTGCCACCATTCCAGGCGCCCTTGACAGGACTGTGTTTGAATTGCAGAGCGTTGACTGGCGTAGTAAGAAACCCATTGATGGTGTGACGCTGTCTCGTCAGATGCGGTTGCTGCAGCGCAATGGTGTTATCAATTTTGGTTACTATCCTGATGACTTTATCCAGGGACGGCCGGCGCTTGAAACGATCAGGCCTGTTATCTCCCTGAAAATTACCCCGAAGGAGTATTAGCAATGGAAAGCTCATTTCCAGACTATCTTGGCGTGGCGCTGACCTTTGCCTATTTCTACCCCTTGGCCATGGCATATGTGTGGATGGTAGGGGGGGTGCTGTACTATTTTCAATGGGAGCATGGTCGCCCTGTTGGCGCCTTGCCACCGAGCAGCATGGCTGATTATCCTGCGGTAAGCCTGTTGGTTCCCTGCCATAACGAAGGAGAAAATCTGCGTGAGACTATCGCGGCACTGAATGGTCAGAATTATCCCGAGTTTGAGATTATCGCCATCAATGACGGTAGTACGGATGGTACCCCTGAGCTGCTGGATGAACTGGCCCGACAGTATCCCCGGTTGCGGGTAGTTCATCTGGCAGAAAACCAGGGAAAACCCACCGCGTTACGGATGGGCGCAATGGCATCGCCTCATGAGTTTCTGATCTGTGTTGATGGTGATGCTTTGCTGGATGCCAATGCCACTGGCTGGATTATGCAGCACTTTGTTGCCAGCCGTCGCGTGGGTGCGGTTACCGGGAATCCGCGCGTGCGTACTCGTTCCACCTTACTGGGCAAGATCCAGGTGGGTGAATTCTCCTCAATTGTCGGGCTTATCAAGCGCGCGCAGCGTATCTACGGCCGAGTGTTTACGGTCTCCGGCGTGGTTGCCGGGTTTCGGAAATCGGCACTGCAGGAGGTGGATTACTGGAGCATGGATGCCATTACCGAAGATATCGATGTCAGCTGGAAGCTGCAGCTGCGAGGCTGGGATATCCGTTTCGAGTCCAATGCCCTGTGCTGGATTTTGATGCCGGAAACGCTCAAGGGTTTATGGCGCCAGCGTCTACGCTGGGCCCAGGGCGGTGTTGAGGTGTTTACCCGCTATTTGCCGCAGATCCTGACCTTTCGCCAGCGGCGGATGTGGTTGTTGTGTGCCGAATATCTGATCAGTGTGCTATGGGCCTATACCATCATTTGTCTGTTTGTCCTCTGGCTGCTGATACAGCTGGTTCCCCAGATGGAGGGAGTGGCCTCACTTTCCATGATGCCGGGCTCTACCAGTTTGTTGCTGGGAGCAACCTGTCTGATCCAGTTCGCCGTCGCTTTCTTTATTGATGGGCGCTACGAGAAGGGGCTGGGCCGGCTCTACTACTGGATGCTGTGGTATCCACTGGTTTACTGGTTGATCAATATGTTGACCCTGGCAGCGGCCGTTCCCAAGGCGCTGCTGACCCCGCGTGGCCCGCGAGCCACCTGGGTTAGCCCTGACAGAGGAGTGCGTCCATGAGTTCATTGATTATTGAAAGCCCTCACCGTCAGGGGGTGGTTCGCCGGGTTTTCCAGGGTGGTCTTACGTTGTTTTTCTGGGGGTTGTGGATCTATTTGATGTTGCCTCTGGTTGCACCGCTGGTGGCTGCTGCGGGTGTGGAGCATTCGTTATTTGTCTCTGCGGAGCCTGTTGACTATCTCAAATTTCTGTTTCCGATCCTGCTTTTTGTTGGTGTGGTCATGCTAAGTATGGAGCTGTGGGTAATATACAATATCTTTCTGCACCGCCGTAACAACCGGCAGGAGCCGTTTAGCATTGTTTACCGGAGTCAACTGGCAAGCCACTTCGGCGTTTCTCCTCATAAGCTGGCTGGGTGGCACCGTTCTGAACAGATGACCATCCGGCTCACCGAGCATGGAAAGGTCTATGATGTCGAGGTTAAAAAGGCGTCCGTGGCAAGGTCGCGAACCCGCAGGCGGGGTACTGTCGGATCGCAGGTAAAAAACTGTGTGAAACGGTTGAACAGGAGTAAGCTCTACCAAAAGGGAAGGGGAAATAACAGTTCCCGTTTGAACGGTGTCTCACCTTGACGAAGTACTCGTTGTAACTGGTTTTGGCAAGTCGAGCTGTTTGATACAACGCAAAGGGGCGTTCTTGATAGCGTCATGGATTGCCTGGATGGCTTCGTCGCGATGAAAGCTTTTGCGCCAGGCGAGCGCCACGCGGCGGGTTGGAACCGGGTTTTCAAACTGTTTGACTGCGATCAGGTACTGATTATAGATATCCACCCCTGCTGCGGTACAAGGTAGTATGGTAACCCCGAGACCAGAGGCAACCATATGGCGAATGGTTTCCAGCGAGCTGCCGATCTGGGCGCCTTGGCTCTCCTCGCTGGACCGGATACAACCGGGGCAGACCTCCAGGATCTGATCGCGGAAACAGTGCCCCGGCCCAAGCATCAGAGGATGTTCGGCAGCAAGCTGCTGTGGATTGATCCGTTTTTCATTTTTCCAGGGATGTGTGGCCGGAATGACAATGACAAAAGATTCGTCATAGAGCGGCCAAGTGATGATTCCCGGTTCTTCCAGTGGCAGGGAGAGTATGGCCACATCAATGCTGCCGCGCTTCAGTTTTTCAATCAGACCGGCGGTATAGTCTTCATCCACCTGTAGCGGCATCTGTGGAGCGGTGCTGTGCAGCTCCGGGATCAGGTGGGGGAGCAGGTAGGGACCAATGGTGAATATGGCGCCTACCCGGAGTGGTCCACAAAGCGGGTCACCTCCATGCCGGGCAATTTCCTTGATCCGCCCGGCTTCTTCCAGCACCCGTTGTGCCTGCTCAATCACCCGTTCACCTGCCGGGGTAGGGGTAATTCCTCCTGGTCCCCGTTCAAACAGAGTGATACCCAGCTCCTCCTCCAGCTTTTTGACGCCCATGCTGAGCGTCGGCTGGCTGACAAAACAGGATTCTGCCGCACGGCCGAAATGCTGCTCCCGGGCGACGGCGATGATGTAACGTAGTTCAGTGAGCGTCATAGCTATATTCTATCAGACAAATAAAAACAATTGATTTCAAAAATATTAGAGTATGACGTAATATCTGTTGCGTAGTTTCACTGAATGTAATTAATGTTAGGAGTCAACATATGTTTAAAAACCTTGAAGGCAGTCGTGTACCGCAGGTCACTTTCCGTATCCGTCAGAGTGGTGAGTGGCAGAACCTTACCACCGATGACCTGTTCAGCAATAGGACAGTGGTTGTTTTTTCACTGCCGGGGGCGTTTACGCCCACCTGTTCCGGCAGCCATGTTCCTCGTTTCAATGAGCTGGCAGATGTACTCAAGAGCAACGGTGTGGATGACATTATCTGTATGTCGGTCAATGATACCTTCGTCATGAATGAGTGGAAAAAGACCCAGCAGGCAGACAATATCACTTTCATTCCGGATGGCAACGGCGAGTTTACAGAAGGGATGGGGATGCTGGTGGAGAAAAATGATCTGGGCTTCGGCAAGCGTTCCTGGCGCTACTCCATGCTGGTAAAGGATGGTGTGATTGAGAAGATGTTTATCGAACCGGATGTGCCGGGAGATCCGTTTGAGGTGTCTGACGCAGATACCATGCTGGAGTACATCAATCCGAACGCCGCCAAACCGGATGATGTGGTCATCTTCACCAAGGCCGGCTGTCCTTTCTGTGCCAGAGCCAAAGGGATACTGTGTGATGCCGGTGTCGATTTTGAGGAGATTCAGCTGGGACAGGGGCTTAGTATCCGGGCGGTGCGTGCCGCGACAGGAGCAGATTCGGTGCCACAGGTGTTTGTCAACGGTAAGTATCTTGGCGACTCGGCTGCTGTAGTCGAGCGTTTCCAGAACAAGATTGTCTAATAACAGACTGCACTGTTGCTGATAAAATCGGGATGGGAGCAATGCTCCCATCTTTTCTTAACGAAAGGAGTTACGACCATGTACAGTTTTTCCGCGGAAGTTTCAGGTGGTTACGATGAGGTATTGGCAAAGGTTGTCGAGGCGCTCAAGGCGGAGGGGTTTGGTATTATCACCGAGATTGATATCAAGGAGACCATGAAAAAGAAGCTGGATATCGAGAAACTTCCCTACAAAATTCTGGGTGCCTGCAATCCGGGACTGGCCAATCAGGCACTGGAAGCCGATCCGGATATCGGTTTGCTGTTGCCTTGCAACGTGGTGGTGCGTGAAGAGCGGGATGGTTCGGTTACCGTTGCCTTTATGGATCCCGTTGCGGTACTTGGTCTGACCGACAAAAGCGAAATTGAACAGCTGGCAAGGGATGTCCGTTCCAGACTGGAGCGTGTTCGGGATGCGCTGTGACCGCCATGTCTGTGATGGAGAAGAAACGGCGCACAGAGTTCAACAAACTTCGTAAACGCCTGCGCCGACAGGTCGGGCAGGCTATAGAGGATTTCAACATGATCGAGGAGGGCGACCGGATTATGGTCTGTCTCTCCGGTGGCAAGGACTCCCATACCTTGCTGGATATCCTGTTAAGTCTGCAGCGTAGCGCGCCGGTTACCTTTGAGCTGATAGCGGTAAATCTTGATCAGAAACAGCCGGGATTTCCCGCCCATGTGCTGCCGGACTATCTGGCAGAGCGGGGCGTTCCTTTCCATGTTATCGAGCAGGATACCTACAGTGTAGTGAAGCAGATTGTTCCGGAAGGGAAAACAATGTGCAGCCTCTGCTCACGGCTGCGCCGGGGTTCCCTGTATACCTTTGCTGCGGAACAGGGCATGACAAAGATTGCACTGGGCCATCACCGGGACGATATGATCGAGACTCTGTTTCTGAATATGTTTCACGGCAGCAAACTCAAAAGCATGCCACCCAAGTTGCGTACCGATGATGGCCGGCATATCGTGATTCGTCCGCTGGCCTACTGTAGTGAACGGGATATTGAGGCTTATGCTGCTGCCCGGGAGTTTCCCATTATTCCCTGTTCGCTGTGTGGCTCGCAGGACAATCTGCAGCGCCAGATGATAAAAAAGATACTGCAGGCGTGGGAGAAGCAGTCTCCCGGGCGGCTGGAAAATATCTTTCGCAGTATGCAGAATGTTGTTCCCTCTCATCTGGCGGATGGTGAACTTTTTGACTTCAAGGGGTTGGCAACAAACAGCGGGGAAACAGAGGTGCAAGAGGGGTAACTCCGGGAGCGAAATTCCGCTGCTTTTGTCGCTCGAAAACATGAACCGGGTCTCACTATTTACAGAAGTATTGGCATAGGATTATCAGCCTGTGAATGCAGTGAACTTGAAAACCCTGTTCAGGTCTTACTGTATTAGAGTCAGCCAGGAGGCCTTATGACCCATTCCCTAGATAACGTGCGTGCGATTGCCCGGGTGAGTAGTAATGCACTGCTGCAGAAGCACAACGTGGTAGCTACCGGCATCGGCTACAAGTACACCAGAGGGCAGCGTACCGATACGGTCTGTATTGTCTGTTCTGTGGAAAAAAAGGTTTCCATATCAGAGCTTAAACAGGAGGATCGTGTTCCCGAAGATATTGATGGTCTGCCAACTGACGTAGTGGAAACCGGGCCGATCAGGGCGCTGCAGTCCACTACCGGGCGGTTCCGTCCGGCTCCTGGAGGAGTAAGCATCGGTCATCGTGATATAACCGCAGGTACACTGGGGTGTGTGGTGCGCCGGGATGGACAGCTCCATATTCTGTCCAACAATCATGTGCTGGCCAACAGTAACGATGCCAGCATTGGTGATCCCATCCTGCAGCCGGGTCCTCATGATGGCGGGCGGCTTCCCGAAGACAAACTTGCCGTCCTGTCTGATTTTGTACCGATCAAATTTGAAGGGGCGCCGAGCTCGTGCGGTGTGGCGGGAGCGGTCGTCAACACTGCCAATACCCTTGCTGGCTGGTTTGGCAGCGACACGCGGCTGAAAGCGGTGAGCGCGCAGGTAGAGGCAAACAAGGTGGATGCAGCCATTGCTCGTCCCATACAGGATAGCGATGTGAGTGAGGAGATTCTGCACATCGGTCCAATCAAGGGGTTGGCTCAGGGGGAGTTGGGTATGGCGATAAAGAAATGTGGTCGCACCACAGGCTTTACCCAGGGAGAGATTCAGCAGATCGATGTGACTGTAAAGGTTCAGTATGGTGGCGGGCGTGTAGCATTGTTCACTGAACAGCTGCTGGCTGGCGCCATGAGTCAGGGGGGTGACAGCGGATCAGCCATGCTTGACGAGTCTGATAAGCTGGTAGGGTTGCTGTTTGCGGGAAGTGATAACAGCACGATAATCAACCGGGTAGAGAACGTGTTCTCTTCATTGAATCTTTCCCTGTGAAAATATTTCGGATCATGCTGTTTACTACCGCAATAGCTGTCAGTGCGGCAACTGGAGCGTGTGGAATGGACAGTTCAATCCAGCAGGTCAAGGAGCAGCATACGGCGGAGCTGATGGCGATGTCCGGCGTGGTATCCGTGGGGCTTGGCAAAAGCAAAAGTGGCAAACCGGCCATTATTGTCGGAGTGGAAACAGACAGTGAGGAAATTATCTCTGCTATTCCAGACAAGCTTGAAGGGTATCCGGTTGAGGTGCAGGTGATGGGCGGGATATCTGCACAATAAATAAATGTTGTCTGGCTTGTAACAACGCTAAATCATCCGTCAACGGCAAGCCCTGCATATGGTAAATTTACTACAATACTAATACCCCTCCATTGGCTGAGTTGCGCAACATAAAAAACAGCCTTTTTCATATTGTGTAGAGGAAATTATGGTAATGAGAACCCAACGAGCTATCCTGACTTTTGCGCTGATTATCGCGGTATTGATTGTTTTGTTTCCAGGAAGTGGATCTGCTGCCGGTTATGCTCACGACGGGAAACTGCTTCCCGCGCTTGGTGCCAGTGGAGCAAATTTTGGTCAGGCTGTGGCGATTGATGGTGTTATCGCGGTGGTTGCCGCACCGGGTGAAAATTCCGGTCAGGGGGCGGTTCATGTATTTGAGCGGTTGGATTCAGGATGGCAGCACAGAGCCAGGTTGACAGCGTCTGATGGCGCTTCGGGTGATCTGTTTGGAGGCTCTGTTGCAATCAGTGGTGATATTGTTGTCGTAGGGAGTGCAACGGATGACAACAGCGGCGGGGCGGATGCCGGTACGGTCTACCTGTTTGTCAAACCGGCAAGTGGCTGGGCGGACATGACTGAATCCAGGCAGCTGTTTGCGAGTGATGCAGCGGCAAACCATACGTTCGGTAGCGCCGTAGCCATCACAGGGACGACGCTTGTTGTTGGTGCTTCCGGTCATGAAAATGGCGATGTTTTTCCTGGGGCGGTCTATATATTTGAGGGCTCGGACACAAACTGGAATCAGTCAGCCAGGCTGACTGCTTCGGATGGTAGCAACGGTGATCTGTTCGGTTTCTCTCTGGATATGGATGGCAATACGGTTGTTGTTGGCGCCTATGGAAAGGAGCAGAAAAAGGGGGCTGCGTATGTTTTTGAAAAGCCGGCTTCTGGCTGGGCTGATGCCACCGAAAGCAATATCCTGACAGCGCAGGATCGCTCTGTTGGAGATCAGTTTGGCTTTGACCTGGCCATTGATGGCGGACGTGTTATTGTCGGGGCGGACGGGGATGATGATTCCGGAGCGGATGCCGGGGCGGTTTATCTGTTTTCCGGCGCTGACTGGAGTGTGCAGGAAAAGCATGTTCCCACTGATGGGTTTGCTGACCAGGGCTTCGGTTATGCAGTGGATATTTTTAACGACACAGCGGTAGTGGGTGCTTTGCTTGATGATGACAAGGGGCAGAACTCCGGTTCGGTCTACGTGTACGGGCTTTCTTCCGGGATGCTGGCATATCAGGAAAAATTGCTTGCTCCTGATGGTGGTGCGGAAGATCGATTCGGCAGTTCGGTGGCGATGACAGATAGCAGCGTTATCGCAGGTGCATACCGGGATACTGTCGGTGGGCAACTGGCCAGCGGTTCTGCGTATGTATTTAGTCAAGCTGTTGATTCAAATGCACCACCCCAGGCACAGAATGACAGTTTTGAAACGGAAGAGGATACCCCTGTAACGATAACCGACGTACTTGCCAATGATACCGATCCGGATGGTGATACTTTGAGTATCAGTCTGGTGGATTCCAGTTCGGCGCAGAGCGGGACGGTAGTAGATAACGGCAATGGTACATTTACCTATACGCCCCCTGCCGGTTATACGGGTAGTGACAGCTTTAACTACTCCATCAGTGATGGCAACGGAGGTGAAGCTCAGGCAACCGTTCTTATTACGGTGAAGCCAGCTGGTACAACCACCGATGAAGGTGATGGTAGTAGTGGCGGCGGCGGAACTATAACCCCCTGGTTGCTGTTGTTAATGGCTGGTTTTTATCAGCTTCTTTTCCGTAGAAAACGGTGGGTTGCTGGACAGCAATAACCCCCCGGAATTTCGGGCACAAGGTAGAAAAAATCTGCCTTCGGGGAAAAACCACCGAGTGTTCTCCGAAGGCAGGCTTAAAATAGAACAATATTTTCTGGAAACGGCCTTTCTCCATCTCCATTCGCACGATAGTCAGCTACAGAGCACTCTGTTCCAAGTTCCCCTTTCAGGGAGCACCGGAATATTGGCGCGGTTTCGCCAGCCCGCGTATAATTGCGCGTTTATCCTGTTTAAT
Source organism: Gammaproteobacteria bacterium (assembly GCA_024277575.1). GTDB lineage: Bacteria > Pseudomonadota > Gammaproteobacteria > Thiohalospirales > Thiohalospiraceae > DRMK01. The sequence continues at coordinate 43,070 of JAJRUX010000214.1, forward strand.
AATACTGGAACTACGGAGTAACCATGGCAGTCGAACGTACAATTTCCATCATCAAGCCTGACGCAGTTGCCAAAAATGTCATCGGCGAGATCTATTCCCGTTTTGAAAAGGCCGGCCTGAAGATTGTTGCCGCCAGGATGATGCATCTCAGCAAGGAGCAGGCAGAGGGCTTTTATGCGGTTCACAAGGAGCGTCCCTTTTTCAATGATCTGGTCAGTTTCATGACTTCCGGGCCGGTTATGGTGCAGGTCCTCGAAGGGGAGAACGCCATTGCCAAAAACCGGGAGGTGATGGGGGCGACCAATCCTGCTGATGCGGCTCCCGGGACGATTCGTGCGGATTTCGCCGAGTCTATCGATGAGAATGCGGTACACGGTTCGGATGCGCCTGAAACCGCTGCGGTTGAGATCAGCTATTTCTTCAAAGCTGAAGAGATCTGCCCGCGCACCCGGTAGGATTTGCGATGGCGGTCAGGCAGGAAAAGGTGAATCTGTTGGGGCTTACCCGGCAAGGGCTGGAGGGTTTTTTCGTCTCAATCGGCGAAAAACCGTTTCGCGCCAGTCAGGTGCTGAAATGGATTCATCAGTTCGGTGTTGCTGACTTCGAAGCCATGACCAACATCAGCAAGGTGCTGCGGAGCCGACTGCAGGAACTGGCGGAGATCAGGGCACCGCAGATCCTCATGCAGCAACACTCCCGTGACGGCACCCGCAAATGGTTGCTGAAAGTGGACGGTGGCAACAGCGTGGAGATGGTGTTCATCCCTGAAAAGGATCGCGGTACCCTGTGTGTCTCCAGCCAGGTTGGTTGTGCGCTGGACTGTACCTTCTGCTCCACCGCACGGCAGGGATTCAACCGTAACCTGAGTGCGGCCGAGATTATCGGTCAGCTCTGGATGGCCAGCCAGGCGCTGGGCCGGGACCCTCGTGGCGAGCGTATTATCTCCAACGTGGTGTTGATGGGTATGGGTGAGCCGCTGCTTAACTTCGATAACGTTGTGGCGGCCATGGATCTGATGATGGATGATCTGGCCTGGGGACTCTCCAAGCGGCGGGTGACCATCAGTACCGCCGGAGTTGTTCCCGCTCTGAAGCGGCTCAAGGAGGTCAGTGATGCGAGTCTTGCCGTATCACTGCACGCTCCGGATGACGCCTTGCGCGACCAGTTGGTGCCGCTCAACAGGAAGTATCCCATTGCCGTGTTGCTTGATGCATGTCGTGAATATATCGCGGGAGAGAGCAAACGGGTGGTTACCTTCGAGTATGTGATGCTGAAGGGCATAAATGACAGTGCGGAACAGGCGCGTAAACTGGCGCGGTTGCTCGACAGTGTGCCCTCCAAGGTGAATCTGATCCCGTTCAATCCATTTTCGGAAAGCCGTTACCGGCGCCCACCCCAGGAGGTGATCGATCGTTTCGCGTCCATTCTGCAGGACAAGGGTATCGTTACCATTACACGTCGTACCCGCGGAGGTGATATTGATGCCGCTTGCGGTCAACTGGTTGGACAGGTGCAGGATCGAACCCGGCGCAGCTGTAGCACCATGATAATCAAGGAGGCTTGTTGATGTGGTTCCGATTCAGGTTAGGGGTAATTCTTCTCGTTATAGGGTTGGTAGGCTGTGCCAGTTCACCGAGCGACAATATTCGTTCCGAATCGGCCTTGTCGGCTACCACAGCGGCTGAGGCGAATGCCAATCTGGGGCTTGGTTATATGCGCCAGGGCAACTATAGTGAGGCGTTGGCCAAGCTGGAACGCGCCTTGCTGCAGAATCCAAAACTTGCCCGTGCCCATCACTACATCGCCGAGTTGTACAATCGTCTGAATGAGGAACAGTTGGCAGACAAACACTATGCAAGGGCGCTGAAGCTGGATCCGCGCGATGCAGCGGCGCATAACAATTATGGTGCCTTTCTGTGTGCGCAGGGACGCTATGGTGAGGCTGAACCCCATTTTCTGGCGGCGGTGCGCAACCCTCTCTATATCGGGCGCGCAGAAACTTACGAAAATGCGGCACTGTGCGCCTCGCAGGCAGGAGATGATATCAAGGCGGAAGGGTATCTTCATGCTGCGCTGGAACTAAATCCCCGGCTGCCGAAGTCACTCTACCGGCTGGCGGAGATCAACTACCAGCAACAGCGCTACCTTCCGGCCCGCGCCTATCTGCAGCGTTATGAAGCCGTGGCTGCACCTGCAGCAGAGAGCCTGTGGCTGGGTTTCCGGATTGAAAAGCAGAGTGGGAATGAAGAGGCGGCGGCAGAGTATGCGAGGCAGCTTGAACAATCCTGGCCCGCTTATGCTCCGTGGCGGCAGTACCAGAACGACGGAAAACTCTGAAGGAGCCGGCGTTGTCCAGAAACATCCAGGCCGTCCGGGGGATGAACGACATCCTTCCCGATCAAACACCGTACTGGCAGTACCTGGAAAGGGTATGGCAGGAGATCCTGTCTGCCTGGGGTTACCGGGAGATTCGACTACCCATCCTGGAAAAGACCGAATTATTCAAGCGCTCCATTGGTGAAGTGACCGACATTGTCGAGAAGGAGATGTACACATTCACCGACCGGAATGGTGACAGCCTGACCCTGCGCCCCGAAGGAACCGCCGGCTGCGTGCGCGCCGGGATTGAGCATGGCCTGCTCTATAACCAGGTTCAGCGTTTGTGGTATCAGGGGCCGATGTTTCGTCACGAACGGCCCCAGAAAGGGCGTTACCGTCAGTTTCATCAGCTCGGAGTCGAGGCGTTTGGCATGGCCGGTCCGGATATCGATGCCGAACTCATCCTGCTGAGCGCCCGCATCCTTGAGCGGATTGGTCTGGCGGATACAACGGTTCTGCAGATAAACTCCCTGGGCAGCCCGGAGTCCCGGAGCAGTTACAGGGAGCTGCTGGTGGACTATTTTTCTGGCCATCTGGATGAGCTGGATGAAGACAGCCGGCGCCGCCTGCACAGCAACCCGTTACGGATTCTGGACAGCAAGAACCCCCGAATGCAGGTGCTTGTGGAACAGGCTCCTCGTCTGATGGAGCATCTGGATAGCGAATCGCGGGAACATTTTCAGCGCCTGCTTGCCTATCTGGACGATGCCGGCGTGAGTTACCAGGTCAATCCGCGCCTGGTGCGTGGGCTGGACTACTACAGCAAAACGGTGTTTGAGTGGGTGACCGATCAGCTTGGAGCGCAAGGGACGGTATGTGCCGGTGGCCGTTTTGATTCTCTGGTCGGCCAGTTGGGAGGAAAGCCTACGCCGGCGGCGGGGTTTGCCATCGGTATGGAGCGTCTGGTCGCGCTGTTGATGGATGTTGGTCGGCAGATCAACATGACTGAACCGCAGGTCTACATGGTTGTTGTCGGGGAAGCAGCTGAACGGCAGGGTATGCTGATAGCCGGGCAGCTGCGCAATATATTGCCCGGGCTGCGGTTGCAGCTCAACTGCGGTGGCGGAAGCTTCAAGAGTCAGCTCAAACGGGCTGACAAAAGCGGTGCCGAGTTGGCGTTGATCCTGGGTGAAAACGAACTGGCGGAAAACCGTGTTGCTGTCAAACCGCTGCGCAGTGGTGGTGAGCAGTTGATGCTGGAGCGTGACCAGATAAGCGAATATCTGGAAACGAAATTTTCGCAGAATAAGCGGAGTTGATTTTGAATTTGCAATGTAGATTCTGGAGGTAATAGTGGATCAGACCGAAGAAGAACAGCTGGAACGGCTCAAGGAGTGGTGGAACAAGAATGGCAAATTTGTGATTGCCGGGCTGGTGGTTGGTCTGGCAGCCGTGGTTGGCACACGGATGTGGACTGATGCCCGAAACAGTGCAGCAGAGGCTGCTTCACAACAGTATGAGCAGTTGCTGGGGCTGGTTGAGCAGGGCGATTCTGCCCAGGCTGAACAGGTAGCCGGTACCCTGTTTACCGAATACAGCGGCACGCCCTACGCATCCCTTGCCAAGCTGATGCTGGCCAGGCTCAAGGTGGAGCAGGATGATCTTGTTGCCGCCGCGACCTTTCTGCGTCAGGTGATGGACAATGCCAAACAGGAGGAGATTCGCCAGATCGCCCGTTTGCGGCTGGCGCGTGTTCTGCTTGCTGATGGAAAGGCGGATGATGCATTGTCAGTTATTGAAGGTGCTGGTTCTACGGTTGTCCAGGCAGATTCCGAGATTATCAAGGGGGATATCTTTCTGGCCCAAGGCAAACCTGCTGAGGCTCGCGCTGCTTATGAGCGAGCGATGGCACTGGGGGCTGAAAACCGGCGCCTGCTGCAGATGAAACTGGATGATCTGGCTATGGCCTCCGGGGATGAGGCTGTCCAGTGATCCGTCTGTACAGGAGCGGTTTATGAGCAGGTTTTTCCGGATAGTCGGGGGCCGCTTTCCCCGGCCGCAGTTCGCCTTTCTGGTGTGTTGCGCTGCGGTTGTTCTGCTCTCCGGTTGCGGATCGGCACCAGTCGAGCCTCCGGCTGCGCTGGTGGAGTTCAAGCCGGAACTCACGGTTAAAACCGTATGGAGTACACAGGTTGGTCATGGTGTGGACAAGGAGGATCTGCGTTTGACTCCCCGTCTCGCTGGTGACATCCTCTATGTCAATGATTACAAAGGGACTGTTGTATCGCTGCAGGCCGATAGCGGAAAGCAGCGCTGGGAAATTGATCTCGATGAGTCTCTG
>JAJRUX010000215.1 GCA_024277575.1 Gammaproteobacteria bacterium
ACCTCCGGTGGTTTTTGTGTTTCCTTTGTTTTCAGTCGCTTGAAAAAAAGGATAGCAAAAATCACCGGAACTTTTCATTTAAACACGCCGCGCTTTCTATTCTTTTTCATTGCGTTAGCGTTTATGGACGGACACTAGTTATTATATACGTGCGGAATAAATAGCCTGCCCCCCCCATAAGGAGCTCAATATGAAATCAACAACAAAGAGCCCGTACAAGGCCTATTTTGTAGACGATCTAAGCAAAAAGTGGCCATGCCCAAATTACAATATTGAAGAAGAGCCACATTTTCTGTTTTTAATCACGCCACCCTACTCTGGATCTACAGTATTGGCGAAGATATTAAACAGCAGTCAAGGCACAACATTTCTGCACGAAAGGGGCGAGGGACAGTGGTTGATTCCCGGGATGTGTGAACCCGGTCGCTGGGATCGCGAAAAAGCCATCAATTGGAAATCAGTTCGATCTGTTTGGCTGAAGCGCATAGAATTCATAAAGTCATTAACCCAGAACGTTGACCTGATTATAGAAAAAAGCCCTCCAAATATCGTAAGAATGGATCAACTGAAGGAGACCTTTCCTAATCATTCATTAGTTGCATTCAATCGCGACCCTTATGCAAACTGTTCAAGCATTCTATACAGAACTCACAACCTAGAAAATAAAGGCGAAGAAGACCGCATCAGGCTTGTTTCACAAATCACCGATGGGTGGCTATTTAGAAGCGGCTGGATAAGAAAATGGATTGACGAGTGGCAACTCACAAACTTCACCTATGAAGAATTCTGTGCTGAACCAGCAGCTTGTGTCACAAAAGCTGCTGAAAATATACCCGCATTACAAACAGCCGATGTTAATATTAGCGTCAAAGTAAAGGATTACAAGATGCAGGGAATTGTTGATTATAATGCAGAGCAGATTTCCAGGCTGACGCAGAAGGAAATAGAGGAGATATCAAGAGTGCTGGCCAGAGATCAAGAACTTGTCTCATTTTTTAATTATAGAATATTGTAAAGTGACAAGATCAAACCAGGCAACCAGCATCTTCACATATAGAGTCAAAACCGCGAAAACCATTGCTGCCAGACTGCATCTATCTGCTGCCGTTCCTGCGCACCCACACGCGCAGACAGCAAAGGCGACAGCTCCCTGTAAATACCTGTAAGGTCGTGCAAATTTTCTTCACGGGTGTTCGACCTGGAGTCGCTGGTCTGGTGTTCACGCTTTTCCAGCAACACATCATTCACGTAAGCAAACCTGCACGAGGCTGCAAGTTTGATTGATAACCACAGACCATCATATTTCGGAAAGCGTTCATCCATAAATCCTGCCTGCTTCACCGCCTGGTAATCGGCGACCAGGGTACGCAGCAGACCTGTCTTGACCTTCGCCACCTCTGGAAAAACATCACCCTCCGGCTGTGGCTCACCCCATTTCACCGCCATTGGCCTCCTGTCAGAGTTCACGATACCGAAATTACTGTACACCACGCTGGCATCCGGATGCTCTGTAAGCGCCTGGTACTGGCGTTCCAGCTTATGCGACAGGAACAGATCATCACCATCCAGTATGCCGACATAGTTACCGGTTACAACACACAACGCCGCGTTCCGGTTTTTGGGAATCCCTACATTCTTTTCCTGAAAAACCCCTTTCACAAGCCCCGGGTATTTACTCTCGTAGGAACGGATAAGCTCCCGGGAACCATCGCTGGAACCATCATCTGCAACCAGTATCTCGTGGGGCGCCAGCGTCTGGCTGAGCACACTCTCAATCGCCTCAATGAGATAACCGCGGTGGTTATACGAGGTGATAATAATACTTGCCCTGAAGTCGCGCTCTTTCATACCGCTCGGTTTCCCTGGCAGCCCTTATCGGCTGCACTGTTATTATCGGGATTATTTGACCATCTCCGTGCCTGCTTGGCAACCGGGCCAGCTTGACGCCCGGAGTGTGCTGTCGTAATTTGGGTTACAGACGAAAAACGACCCGGGAACATGGAACTGGAACAACTCGCAGAACAGGCACAAGCCCATCTTTCCCAGGGACGGATCTCAGATGCAAGGGACTGCGGAAGGCGGGCGCTGGCAATCGATCCCGGACACGCTCTTGCACTACTGGCAACCGGTGTCGCGTGCGCAGAACTGGGCGCGCTCGAAGAAGCTGACGAACTGCTGACCCGTGCTATCGACAAGCTTCCTCAGGATGCGCACGCTTTTGTCCATCTGGCGCGGGTCTGCATGCGCAGACAGATGCCTCAACGCGCTGAAACCCTGTTCCTGCGTGCCCGAAAAATCAATCCGCAGCTCGCACCCGCCTGCGTCGGTCACGGCAACTCACTGCTGCGCCAGGCGCGCTACGAAGATGCGGAACGTGTTTTTACAGAGGTCTGCCAACGCTTTCCCGGCAACGTCGCACTGACCAACCAGATCGGAAATATGTGTCGCATCGCCAGCCGCCTGGAAAGCGCACTGAAATACTACCGCATGGCATCGGTTCTGCGCCCTGACTCTGCCGAAGTCCGCAATAACATTGCGAATATCCTTCAGGCACAAGGGCTCCTGAAAGAAGCGGAAACGGCATATAAACAGGTCATTGAGCTTAAACCCGACTTCTGGCAGGCTCACAGCAACCGTCTTTTCCTGCTGAATTACCTCCCGGAAACCAGCGGGCAACAACTGCTTGCTGCACACAAGGAGTGGTCAGCCCGGCACACCCCGGCACTGCACCGATTCACCACCTGGAATAACCCGCCGGCAAGCGGTCGACCACTCCGCATCGGGTACCTGTCCCCGGATTTCCACCACCATCCTGTTTCTGCCTTCATGTTGCCGATTCTTGCCAACCACAATCCGCATCGCGTTACTGCAATATGCTTTTCCGACTCTCTGAAGGCCGACAGCGTTACCGAACAACTTCGTGAACTGAGCAAGGAATGGTATAGCGTCAAGAGCCTGGATGACAAACAACTCGCTGAACTGATACACAAGCAATGCATAGATATCCTGGTAGATCTTGCAGGCCACTCAGGCCAGCACCGGTTGAAGGTATTTGCACGCAAACCGGCTCCTGTACAAATCACCTACCTGGGTTACCCGGCAACCACAGGCCTTGATGAAATCGATTACCGGCTGACCGATGCCTGGGCTGACCCGCCGCACGAAGCCGGCAGGCACAGTAGCGAAGAACTCCTGCGACTTCCTTCCGGCTTTCTTTGTTATCAACCCGACATAGAATCACCCGAAGTAGCCCCACCACCCGGCTTGGCAACAAACAGCATTACTTTCGGCTCACTGAACAATCTGAGCAAGGTCAACAGCGCGCTCATTGCGACCTGGTCGAAGATCCTGAACGCTGTACCTGGCTCCCGGCTGCTGATTAAAAATCTTGCACTCAGCGACCCATCCGTCCGACAGCGCTATCTAGATCTATTCGAATATCACGGAGTAGCCAGGAACCGGGTTGAGCTGCGGTCCCGCGAGCCATCCTACGCAAAACACCTTGCGACCTATCATGAAATCGATATCGGCCTGGATACCTTCCCGTATAACGGAACAACCACAACGTGCGAAGCGCTGTGGATGGGAGTTCCTGTCGTCACGGTTACCGGCCAGCTCCATGCCGGGCGCGTTGGACACAGTCTGCTTTCCCGTGTACAGCTTCCGGAACTGATCGCAGGGGACTGCAAAGAGTATGTACAGATTGCGCTAGGCCTCGCAGGCGATCCGGAACGGTTGCACCACCTGCGCAAGAGCCTGCGAAACCGGGTGACACAATCTCCATTATGTGACGGGCCTGCGTTCACCCGGGAACTTGAGACTATTTATGCCAAGGCATGGTTAAAGGCATTATAATAAGCCGAGCAACATCCGGAAAAAGGAATCAGCACTAAATGCATACACTTGCCGACTACATAATGGAAATTGATGACGCGCTCCCGCCCGATCTAATTGCCGATCTACTCAATGAATATGCCAATGCCGACATATGGTCTCCGTATACGACAGCCGTAATGGGCGGCGGAGAAGTTATACCAGTATCGGATGCGGAGATAATAGGCGAGTCAGCCATCAGGCAAGCTCTGGATGACAGACTGACCGAATCATTTACGGCTGTTGTCAAACGTTACGTTGATCGCAATCATCAACTCAATAACGGCAACAATTTTCTCATGATGGAACGCTTTACGGGATTTCGATTACTAAGATACTCCGTGGGCCAATACATGTGGCTGCATGCTGATCGCTACCCGAACTCCTCTGGAAAACATGAGTGGCCAGTGCTTACCTGCACTATAAACATTAACGCCGATTACGAAGGTGGAGAGTTAGTGCTGCTGAACGGAGAAATAACCGTTGTTACCAAACCAGGCAATGCCGCAATGTTCCCGGCGAACTTCATGTACCCACATGAGGTTAAAGAAGTAACCCGGGGCACGCGTTACGCAATTGTAACCTGGGTATTATAAAAATGATTACCCGTTCACCGCCCTCTTATTCCTCAATCTTTTTTTCCGGCCAGTCGGAAAAGCAGTCCTTCATATATTGCGACCTGTACACAACAACCAGTATTAACAGGCTAATAACAAACTGTCCCCAGCCATATTCCGTTACTTTATGCACCGCTCCCAGCCACAGCGGGACGAAAACAACGAAAGCGCTTAACGCTGCAGAAATTGCCAGCAGAAGCCTCCCCCTTTTCCATACCTGCCTCGGGAAAGAGGGGGCATCCGGGTTTCTCTTCACCCATGCATAGATCAACAACGCAGCGGGAATTCCGGCAACGGCAGCCAGTGACATCGCCAGCCTGTCTGAATAAAACATGTTAATCAGCAACATCTTGTCCTTTCTGTTCAGCACAGAAACAACCAATATAAGATAAGGCCTCAATAAAAACAAAATGACAAACCACATGGCACCGCTCATTTTTAGCGATACATACTTGTCGTAGCTGGAGATAGGGTGATATTTTGACATAGAGTGGTCCGGTCAGGTCAGGTCAGCAGGGGTTACTATCGAGTTCATACGCTGAAATATTTTCAGTTTTTCCCGATCGAATTTATCACTAGTCAGCAGTTTTGAAAATCTCGCCCTGGCAGCATCATAAACCTCAACATCTATAGCATTCAATGCCAGTATTCTCTCGATGTGGCGACTTTCAAATTTGACGGATTCAGAAGACTGTTTTTTGTTTAATGATGTGTACAACGGCATCTCCCAGTTCAGGCCTGTGGCAAACACAATCAGACTTTCATCAAAATGCTCCTGCAGACCAAAAAATGAAACCTTGCCAAACAGGTTTTCCAGTGCCATATCCCGTGCTTCGGACAACGGCATACTGTCAACCAGCACCGGGGAAGCTATGCGCCCTCTGTTAATCAGCATTTTCGTTTGAAGATTGGATAATTCTCTATTCCCGCTCTCCAGAAAATGGTCCAGACTGAAAGACCCCGGAGAGAATTCTTTTTGCAGATACGGGCTTTTACCTTCCGACACATGCTGGCAAAAGGATTTGACCCGACTCAGAGGATCCCTGAGCAAGGTAATAATTTTTGCATCATCTGCTTCCTTTATACCCGTGTAGATTGGAGCATGCCCTGTGAACAACACCAGGTTTCTTTTGCTTTCTTCAGATAGAGCCTGGTACCGCCTGGTATACGAAGCATGCCCGTCAGCAAATGAAAACCTGGCTTTCCCACAATACTGGCGATCAAGTATGGAGATCAGTGTGGAACCCGCCGTTTTGGGGATATGCAAAAATCTTACTCTTTCCATATCAACTCATCCCCGTTCAAGCGCCATGCGCAAGGGATCAAGGTAATGCGCATAGTTCTTCCAGCGACCGGCAGACCCTTTGTAGAGAGAGCGGCGCACCTGATCGTAGCTGGCGGTTGCAATAGCGTGTCCGGCCTCGTGAAAACGCAGGCATCGCTCATCCCACTCCAGGCCACAGAATTCCACAAGCCTGCGGCTAATGGTCATCTGATCCGCTATCAGATCCTCGTATTGAACCTCCAGCATGGGTATTGTGAGAACCTTACGCCAGTGTTCCATAACCCGAAGGTATTGCCCGTAGACGGCACCCAGATCCCGCAGGTCATAGGAATAGGCGTGACTTTGCGAGAAATCCTGAAAATAGGCCGATAAGCAGGTATCCAGGGGATCGCGTATACAGTGGATAACGACCGCATCGGGGAACAGCATTTCAATTAGCCCGAGGTGCATAAAATTACCTGGCATTTTGTCGATGACACGGTCAGCACCGGGAGCCAGCTGTTGCAACCGGTCAATGTAGCTACCGGCCAGGGTGTCGACTGTTTCCCGGGACAACAATGCCAGGCACTGAGGATAATGCAGATCAGACTCGAGCTCACTATGAAGCGAGGACGTCATACGGATTATGTCGGGCAACTCACCCGCACCATGCACAGCCGGGTGACTGGCAAGGATCTGCTCGATCAGCGTAGTACCGGAACGGATCATCCCAACCACAAAAACCGGGCGACTGGTTCGCAGGCTGGCACGTGGCGCACTCGCCATAAACCCGGAACTGTAGTTAGCGATTAGCGCATCTGTCCTTAGCCGGTGCTGCTCCGTATCGAAGTCTGCCCGCTTGAGCATGTTGCCTTGCTGATAATGCATAAATGCTTTTTCGTAGGCGCTCTTATAGTCATATAGCCTGCCAAGTTCAAAATGAAGGCTGCACCGGTTCGAGGAGGAGATTGCCTGCTGCGAGGCCAATACATGCTCTATCATGCTAATAGCCTCATCCTCCTTGCCCAGACTTCTGCTGATGTTGGAAAAGGTAATTGCCGCGTTAACATGATTGCTGCCGGACTCAATAACCGGCCTGAGCAAACGAAAGGCTTTTCCTGGATCACCCATCCGGTTGGCAACATTAGCAGCAATCGCAATGGCATCTTCATTATTTTTATCGGTTTGCAGTGCGCGGTCAGCAAGTGCTTGCGCCTCTCCAAATTCACCCAGGTGTATAAACACATAGGCTAGCCCGATATTCGCCTCGACAAGGCCGGGGGTTATCTGCAGCGCCTTTTTATATTGCGCCATCGCTGCATCGATTTCTCCCCTGTTCTCCAGAATGCGCCCCATACTGCTATAGGCCTGTGCCGAATCAGGCTCGAGTTCTGTCACTTTTCTGTAACAGTACAGCGCCTCGTCCACATCATCAAGCGCATGCAACACCTTGCCAAGGTGCAACCAGGACAGCACATAGCGTGGATTCAACTGGATTGCCTGCCTGAATACCGCAACTGCATCGCGATACTTCTGCTGAAGCATCAGTGCGCAGCCGAGATGATAGTGTGCTTCATCAGAACCCGGCAGCAGCGCAATTATGGACCGGCAACATCGCTCTACCTGGTCGGGCCGATTCAGCCGGGCATTGATCGTAACCAGGCTGACCCATGATTCGATATCAGAATGATCGGCCTGACAGACTTGCTCGAACAACTCCCTGGCCTTGTGCAGCTGACCACCTGCCAGGACGGCCATTGCCTGTTGCTTTTTTTTCCGGATATATTTGCTGTTTTTCACAATCGTGTTTAAGGTAGAAACTATCAGCCTTTATGCAGTCAGTATAAACCAGCTGATACGTGAATTTCTCACTGTATTTGGGGAACGCAGGGCAACAATGAGCATTGAGATCAAGTTAACAGATCAACACTTGCCGATTTCGCCGGTACTGGTGGATTTTCTGTACCGCTTTCTCGAAAACCAGGCCATCGATGCATCATGGCAGAATCAGCGCCGGGAAAAACTGTCAAATAATGCCGGCTCGGTACGCGACACAGCACAGGCCAACCTGTCCCGGGTACTAAGTAACCCGGTAGCAATTAATACCATCAACCGCAGTTATGACCTGATGATGTCAATTATGTTTGGACTCATGGACAAACTGTCAGCGTTCCAGCAGCGCCATAAATTCATACTGGTGGTGGGCATACCACGCAGTGGGGGCTCCTATCTTACCAGGCACCTGTTCAAGTCCATCGGTATCGCCCCCGCGCAAGTACCCCGCACCATCGCACACGACGGCTTCCCCAATCCCATGCCATTCCAGATGACTCCGCAATACAATCCGTATACCACTTTGATGCGCCAGACTGCCGAGTACCTCGCCATGGCCGAGCTGTTCTTCGGCAACCAGCAGGCAGGGGCCGCGGACAGCACGACAGTCGTGCCAAAAAAAACCACGCAAGCCGCCTACCACGGAGCATTTTTTCGCGAAATCATGGGGCCTGATACCGAATGCCTCGTAACGCTTCGGCATCCGGTTGCCGCCTGTATATCAACCTACGAAAAGTCCGGTGGCCTGCCGAAAAACGGGAAATTTACCGTGCGAAGCAATATTGAGGATTTCGCACAACGTGCAAGCCTGTTCACCGGCATCAGCCAGGATACGATCAACTCCAGCAAATATTTTGATATCTACCTGCATTACTGGGAGACCTATCACAACAATCTCGCCACCACCGGCCTGTTACAGCCCGGCAACCATACGATCGTGTGTTACGGGGAGCAAGCCATGCAGACAGCAGCTGCAGATCTGTATACGAGATTTTCCGGTACCGGCACTGCCGATCGATTTCGAGTGAAACGCAAGACCCACAAGCACCCGGGATGGAATGAGAAGGCCAACGCTGCGATCGAGCGGGTAGCCGCTGTATGGAGCGCCTCGGGGATCGGGTTCCCGGAACAACAGCTGCTTGAAGCCTGGTAATCGCGGGCAAGCCCGCTCCTACGACGGAAGGAGGGTTGGGTTCAGGGGTTTTCCTTAAAGCGGTATCCATGCAATGCTATCTCTTTGGCGAACACTTTCGCAATATAGCCCGCCGTGGCCTCATCGAATACCTCCTGGTACGGACGCCGGTCTGTTCGATATTCTGACTTTGCATTGACATTCAGAGAGCCCTCGAACGGGACTCCCAACATGCGGAATGTCTCGTCCAGTTCTTCCATCAGGTTTTCATATTTAAGCACGCGATCCACTATGACCTTGGTGCAGGACCGGTCCATATACCGTGGGTAATTGACCGGCAGAGCGGGGCCGGCCATAAACTCACTAACCGGCAATTTTCCACCGGCACGGTGATTAAGCATGCAATATTGTGAAATCGTTTTCTCCCAGGGGTTTCGCTCCACACAGAACTTGTAGTAGTTATCCCAAACTGCGGCGGGCACTAACTCCTTCACCTGATGCGCAGGCATGTGATTGCCAAAACCCTCAAAATTTCTCGCCTTGTGGGGATCAACATGCGGAGTGATCGGTGTCAGTACATCGGAATCACCACAACACTGCGACAGAAAGACTTCGATGCTCGTCCCGGCTGTCTTGACCGTCTTGATGAATATGAACTTGTACTTGTGAGATATAATCATGGCACCAGCTTTCCTGCGTCACGAACCGGCGGGGTCCGCCATTCTTGATTTCAGTGCCGCCAGAAATTTTGGGTTGATGCCTTTCCCGGCGCCCTGCATCCGATGAATTTGCGCCCAGGCTTTTGCAAAATCTTCCCGGTAGAAATAGGCATAGGCGAGGTGCTCCCGCGCAGGCCAATGATCAGGCTGCAGGGCCACAGCCTTCTCAAGATACTCGACTGATGCCCCGGTTTTTCCACTACGCCCCAGAATGACCCCGACCTTGTCATAGAAGTCAGCCTCATCCGGCGCAAGGCGGATCGCCTCTCTGTACTGGCTGACAGCCTCGTCGTCCCGGCCCGTCTTCGCCAGCAAGGTGCCGTAGTTGCTATGTGCAACAGCGCTGTCGGGATCCAGCTGCAAAGCCTTGACAAACTGCTGCTCGGCCACATCCATCTTATTCTGCCGTCCGAGCGAAACCCCGAACAGGTTATACGTCCGCGCCAACAGAGACACATCCCTGAGGTCCGGGTTCAGGGCGCCTGCCTTTTCAAATGCAGAAATGCCCTCTTCATACCGACCCAGTTCAACCAGGGCCCGGCCACGCAGAAACTGCACATCCGCATTATCAGGGCGCATTTGCGCCATTTGGTCAAAAATCACGTACGCATTATCATAGGCCGAATTTTTCAGGAAATGCCTGCCGAACATGCTTAGATCCTCGAACGTCCTGTTGGCCAGCATTTCTTTTGTCACGACAACAGGGTGATCAAGTCCCGCGAGCAGTTTGCGTGCACCAGGGTGCCTCGGCCAGATTGCCTGTGCCTGCTGAAACTCCAGCTCGAACCCCTTCTGATAACCTTCCCGCTTGATCAGCCCGCTCATCACATGTGCTGAGGCTTCCCTTGCCGCGGCAAGTTTTTCAGAGAAACTCCTGCCCTTGTTCTTCGCGACCGGGATATTTTTCAGGTAGGGCTGGATATTGCCCATATGCTCATGGATAAACTGGTACACGCGGTATTCGTTGCCCGCCATTCTGCCGCGCGAAGGCGAGAATTCCAGCACCGGGTTATTCTCGGTATGGATTGCATCCCCGTCTACCGCCTGCGCGAAATCCGTTTCATCCATCCTGAAAGTATCCAGCAGGTTGATCGGATTATTAAGCTTGACCAGCTTGAGATCCTTACGAGCATAGCGATCGAACCTTTTCAGGAATCGCTCAACATCGATTTCAAGCTCTTCCTCGGACCCGACCAGCAAGGCATGCTTGTTATAGTGCGTCAACGCAATCCATACCGACACATGCGGAAACACGGTATGGAAGGTATTGATCAAAATCTCGAAATCCCTGGGGTCTATTTCTATCGGCAACCAGCTGGTCATGATCCCGCCCTTGTTGAGCCGGTTCTTGCCTGCCTCGAAATAATCACGAGTATACAGGCCTGAGTTACCTGCATAGAAAGGCCAGATGGAATCGTTCATGATCACATCGTAGGTGTTATTGGTCAGCCGCATGTAGTTCGCGCCATCCATAATGGTGGGGTGAAACTTCTCATGCTTCACTACGTCCTGGTTAATGTCGCTGAAAAATCTGGCCGAGGTATCCAGCACAGACTGACTGATATCAACAAGATCCAGCCGTTCGACATTGTCATAGGTGGTGATGATGTGAGCAGTTTCGCCGCTGCCAAAACCAACCTGGAGCACCCTGCGAGCGTCCGGTTTCAGCAACATCGGGATATGCCCCTGCATCATCTGGGTGGTTATCAGCGTGAAGCTGGTACCTGCAACATTAATGGATCCGGTCGAAATAACCCGGGTGCCATCCGGGTAGCGGTGCACGGTGGTTATAGTCTCCAGACCCTCCTCGGCGTGCAGAATCTCTACGTTGCTGTCATGCCGCTGCTCGCCAACATTGTAATACTGGAACAGGTAATCACCCGGGATGGCATAGATGCCCGCACCACCCAGTAGCCACAGGCCCAGCACAACCGCGACACTACCCATGCCACGTGCATAACCGCCCTGGCCTGCCGTTGTTCCCGCCTTTTCATCCTGCGGCACGTAAAGCAGCAGTATCGAGGCAATAACAAGATTCAGCACCGCGATCAGAATGATACTGTTCTGTGTACCAATAGACTGAACCAGGAAAAACCCGGTGATGAACGCACCAAGCATGGCACCGACCGTGTTGGCCGCATAAGCCTTGCCAACCGAACTGCCGATAGTTCGTACATCCCGCGCCAGGATCTTGACCACGATGGGGAAAGTCGCGCCCATCAGGAAAGTCGGCGGCAACATGATCAGGGCTGCCAGCATGAACTGGACGCCGACATTCTCCCAGAAGCTCGTCACCGCCACTGCGCCAACACTTTCCAGTGTGCCGAACATCATGATGGACAGGAACCCGAACAGACCAATGGCAACCTCTACGTAGGCGAAATACCGCCAGTGGTGCGCCACACTCCGCTCCTTTTTAAGGAACACTGCAAACGCCGCGCTGCCGAGACCGATACCGGCAAGAAAAGTGGCCAGCATTGCCGTAAAGGCGTAAATAGTGGTCTGCAGCTCAAACACCAGTAAACGGAACCAGAGCACCTCGTAAGCCAGAGAGGTAAAGCCGGCCAGCGCGAAACTGGCCAGCAGCACCTTCACCAGGGTGGGAGTCAGTGTTCCCTTCTCACCTCCAGCTTCTTCTGCATCGCTCTGCGCGGTACCCATCTGATCCCGCTCTTCCGGCAGGGCGCCCACCACCCGGCGCATGAACAGGAAAGCCACCGCCAGCAACAGGTTACCCACGGCGGCGATGTAAACTGTATCCAGCAGACCAAAGAGTTTGATAAGAAAAAACCCGGTCAGGAAACTGCCTACCGTGGCCCCCAGGGTATTGGCGCCGTAGAGAACCGCGATGCGCGCGCCCACCTGGCTTTGATGACTGATAAAGAATTTTGTCAGTACCGGCAGGGTCGCTCCCATCAGGAATGTCGGTACGATGAGAATCGCAAAAGAAATCAATGTGCGGACCACTTGCAACACCCACACTGAATCCGGGAAGCTGTTGTAGACCGTGGAATAGAATCCCTGTAGGGACGACAGCAGCACGGGCATTGCAAATGCCGCCAGCGCAATACCTACCTCCAGAATGGCGTAGATCAACAGATAATCGCGTTTCCGGTCAATAAAGCGGCCGATAACATAGCTGCCAAAGCCAAGACCGGCCATGAAGGCGGTCAGAACAGCACTGACACCCAGGGTGGTATTGCCAAAAGAGATGGTGAAAAACCGTGTCCAAACCACCTGGTAGATGAGTCCGGTAGCCCCGGATATAAAAAAGAGCAGACACACTGCCAGACCAAGGGGAGACAATACTCTGTTTTTCATAGACGGGTTCTCAGAATTCTATTTCCGCACAGTTTGCCAGTCGACAACCGACAGCCAATCACCCCAACAGGTATCGGGAAAGAGTTTGGAGGCATAACCGGGCAATCACACAAAGTTGTACGGCACAGTATAACCGGCCTTTAAAAAAGCCGGAACCATAATTGCCGCGAAGCAAGAGATTCTGCAGATATTTTTTACTGAAAAAAGAAAAAAAATGGGCGGAGCATTACGCCCCGCCCATTTATCGACTGACTTATTACTTAGAGACTACTAGTCAATCAAACCTTAGCCTTCTTGCGGCGGGCAACACCCACCAGGCCTACCAGGCCGGAACCAAACAGCCAGACAGCAGCCGGAACAGGCACTGCTGACGGATGCGGGGTAACGCTACCGGTAATGTTAATACCGTATGCTGCGCCACCGAAGCCGGAAGGATCGGCCTGCGGTACGATCGCATCATAGGTCAGCGAGAAAGTACTGCTGTTGGAACAACTTGCAGTGTTACAGGTGATGGTCGCCAGCTGGGTACCATTGTCATACGTACCACCGATGTCGGCGCCATTAAATACGCAGACACCATCAGTCGTGGTACCGCAATCCTGCAGGCCGCCACCCATGTTGATTTCGGGGATACCGTTCCATGACACGCGCCAGCCACTGAAGTCCAGTGTCTTGGTGAAGCCGCCATCACTGTTCACGTCATCATTAACAACGGTAGGTCCGGTGGTGGTGAAACTCTGACCGGCACTGGAGAAGAAGCTCCATTCCTGGTCAAGTTTGCCCTTGTTGGGGTGGTTGAGACCGCCGTGGGTGGCGTGATTAGCCTGAACGGCCTGTGCCAGACCAATGGTGATACCACCGTCCTTACCAGACTGAATGGCGGTAAGGACAGGGCCCTGAGCCGTCATCATGCTGAAAGTACCGGTGAAATCGAGGACTGCAGTGGTGCTGTTGAGCAGGAGAGCATTGGCGCTCATGCTCACTCCGCCCATTGCCAGCGCTATTGATGAGTGTATTACGCTTTTCTTAAGATTCATCGAGGTTAACTCCTCCAAAATTCAAATAGATAGTTTGATCAAGCTATAGTGTGCGCGCTGCTGGTTGTTATATGTGCATGGCGTACACTGAGCTTAGTAAAAGCAATGCTCGTGCCAGCTATTTTAATTTTATTTGAATTCAATCAGTTGCCAGAAAATAGTGCGGCATTCATCTTTCAGGCAGTGAGCAAATGTAAAGTATTTCGTCAATCTGGAGACTGACACAGACAACCACCGCGAAAAAATAAAGGCTTATTATTCAATAAATTACGGGGATACCGATGCCGTTCTTCAATACAGAAGCGGAAAGTTAAAAAATTCGACAATACGCCCATCACCTAAACCTTGGCCAGGCCCGGCTACAATCGCTACCGCCATCTATTCAGCACTTTTTCGGCCTTGACTTTCATTAACCCAATCAGCACCATTCATTGAAAACATGAGAGAACGTAAGAGGGGGTGTTGGTTACTGTTTTTGTAACACAAAATTCTATTACGTTAAGCTGAATATCACTTAATTCTGCATATAGCTATAAAAGTTGGCGTTTTATCCCAGAAACAGCAAAATTTTTGCGGGGTAAAACCAACAATTTATATAAAGCATTAATTTTACGTCGCGTTTAGGAGGAGAATCTATGAAGCACGCAGCCAAGTCGCTGCTGGCAGGGGTTTTGACGTTTGGAATCATCCTGCCCTCAGTCAGTTACGCCACCAACGGTATGTTCCTTATCGGGTATGGCACCAAGTCCCGCGGGATGGGTGGTATTGGTATTGCTACCGCCCAGGATGCAATTGGCGGCGCGGTCAATCCGGCAAGTATCGGGTTCGTCAAGGATCGCGTGGATGTCGGCGCTGACTTTTTTGTGCCCTCAGCCAAAGCCAGGCTGGGCGAAGGTAATGACGAACTGATATACAAAAGCAGCGCCAACCGGTTTCTCATGCCGGCCATGGGTGGTACTTACAAATTCAACCGCAAGATCTCTGTAGGGTTCTCGGCGATACCCGCCGGTGGTGGCGGTAGCCGTTACAATATGAACCTTTACAATAATGTAACCGGCTCCAACGTGAACGACACTCTGGGTGTCAATCTGATGATCATGCAGATGAACCCGACGGCGTCCTACCGGCTCAACAAACAGAACCGGATCGGTGCCTCGCTGGTCATGAGCATCCAGACCTTCCGCGCCTTCGGACTGGACTACTTCTCGACCTTCACCTCCATCTTCAATGATACCGGCCAGTTCCCGGAAAATCTGACCAACAGGGGCAACGACTGGGCCTACGGTGCCGGCGTGCGCCTGGGATGGATGGGGCGATTTTTCAAGGAGCGTCTGTCACTGGGCGCCACCTACACATCGCGCGTCTACATGACGAAGTTTGACAAGTACAAGGATCTGTTTGCAGAACAAGGCAGCCTGGACACGCCTGAAAACTTCGGCGCCGGATTCGCCTTCAAAGTCACACCGAAACTGTTAATCGGTGCAGACGTCACCCACACGCTCTACTCCAATGTGCGCTCAATCGGTAATGCCAGTGCCACTACCACCGGCAACGGCTTCCCGGACAGCCCGGAGGAAAACTCACTGGGTGCCGACGGTGGCCTCGGCTTCGGCTGGGATGACCAGACGGTCTTCAAAGTGGGTGTTGCCTACGACTACAACCCCAAATGGACATTTCGCACCGGCTGGAACTATGGCAAAAGCCCGATCGACGAAAAGAACGGCGAGGTGCTGTTCAACATCATTGCGCCCGCAGTTACCCAGAACCACTTGACGCTGGGCTCTACCTACACGCCCAACAAGAAAATGGAATGGAGTTTCTCCTATGTCCATGCGTTTAAATATGAACAGGAAGGCCCGACCCTTATCGGTGATACCGGTAAAATCCAGATGTACCAGGATTCGGTCGGCGTAAGTTTCGGGTTCAAGCTATAGACCCGGGGTTTGACGGCGCGACACGTAAGGATAACCTGATGGCGGACCGGGATACCCCGTTTCCGACACCGCGCCTATAAAATAACTATTAGATTTTTGTGAGGAATTCAACATGAAACGCACAGCCTTATACACAGCAATGGCCAGTATTCTGAGTGTCACGTCTGGCGGGGCGCAGGGCGCGATGCCGGACCCCGCGCTGCTTGACTTCAGCGGCACCTTTTCCATGTTAACCGGAACCCCGCCGGCCCCCGTCCTGACTAATATCTCCTCTGGTAAAGACGGGGGTATTCTCATCGGTGTAGGTCAGGCCCAGCCTCCCCAGGCCAATCACCCCAGTCATGGCGGCGCTCCACACCCCACCAAGGGCAAGCTTGACAAGGAATGGAGCTTTTTCAGTAACGCCGGCCAGCATTACACCAGCAGCGACCTCATCGTAACCAACGAGTCTGTCGGTGGCGACATCTCCATCAAGGAACTGGATTTCAGCGGCTGGCGTGTGACCTGGAACGGTATCCCGGAAATCAATATGGGTGGCGGCCTGCAGGACTGCGGCACAACATCGGATGGCATCTGCGTCGGCTCAGGTGGCGAGGATATCGGTGGGACCTACGATAATGGCACCCAACTGGCAACCATTACCTGCACCGACCCCAATGCCGGCGGCGCAGCGGCCGACTGCCTGTTTGGCAATGACTTCGCAATCACCTACACGGCCATAGTGCCACAGGCCGACTCTTCCGGTTTCGGCGGCGTCACTTACGGGGTCAATGTAACAGGCAAGATTCTCGACCCCAACGGCGCACCTATTGCCAATGACGACACCGCCAGGACAATCGTTGAAAACCCGGTCACCATCGACGTGGCCGCCAATGACAACCCGGCACCGGACGATGACAAGATCAATGTAACATCAGCACCTGCCAACGGGTCTACAGACACGACAAATCTGGATGGCACTGTCATCTACACGCCGGACGCAGGTTTTACCGGCCCCACAGACAGCTTCGCTTACACGGGCACCAACATAAATGGCACGTCCAATGCGGCGACCGTCACCGTTTCTGTAACCACCAATGCAGCACCTGTCGCGGTGAATGACCCTGACGCCGCCACCAGCACCGCAGTACTGGACAATGTGGATCTGGTTATCGACATCCTTGCCAACGACACCGACACCAACAATGACCCAGGCAAACCCGGAGGTATCGACCCCAACCTGATCGACAACAACTCGGTAGTCGTCACCAACTCAGACGGTAACGCCGGCACCTGCGTCGCAAATGCCGATGGTACGATCACCTACAGCCAGCCGTCTGCTGCCATCGGAACTGTCGATACCTGTACTTACACAGTCAACGATATCGACGCCGTCAACGGTGCACTGACCTCTAATCAGGCCACGGTCACCATTACTGTGACAGAAACAACGTCTGACTGGCCTGCTGCGCTGCCACCCAACACCATACCGATACTGACATTCGAACCAGGTATAGGCCAACCCGACCAGGGCATCAAACCGCAGAAATCCTGGTTCAGTATGCAAGTATCGTCAACACAGCTCATTTATACCCCGCTGGAACCCGGCCCGGATGGCGGTTTCATCATCGGCTACAACCAACCGGCAACGGGTTCACATACCGGCGCACCAAATGGAACGGAGCAGACAAGCTTCACTGCACCCTGGAGATTTTTTTCCAATACCGGTTTTGACCTGACCAGAAATGGCGGTATTACAGGCAAGCCGGACGGAACACTGGACTTCTTTACCAAGTACGTTGTTTCCTGGAACGGAATACCCGTGATCAACCTGGGCGGCAGCTCACAATTCCCCCAGGATCTGGGTTTCGCCACCATAACCTGCAGTGACAAACCCTGTCAGGATGGCTCCACCTACATACTGGAATATTCAGCACACGTGGAAGATGTCGCCGGCCTGCCGGCATCAGGTTTCAATGGCGTGCCCTATCAGCTGTACCTGGAAGGCACCGTCCGCTTCCTCGACGGTGATCTGGCAACCAGCGACGGGACTGTTACCAGTCAAACCCGACTGACCGCTGGTGACCCCGGTATACCGGATGATCCCAAGGTTGATTTACAGTGCGTGGGAAGTTGCTTTGACTACACCGTCGATGGCATCACAGCCTCCAGGGTTTCGGTTGTCCTGCCGCTCACCGGTGGCGTGCCCAACAGCCCGGTCTGGCGAGTTCTCGATAATGGTGTCTGGCGTAATTTTGATACCAGTGTTGGTGACAGCGTCAAGTCCGCACCCTTCATCGCGGGCGCCAGCGGCATGGTGTGTCCGGCACCCGACGATGCAAGCTATATCGATCTCGAGAATGACACTGTCGCCAACCTCGGCCACCAATGTATTCAGCTGTCCATCACGGACAATGGCCTGAATGACATGGACCCGGCCGTGGGAACCGTCAGCGACCCCAGTGGACTGGGGACTGCCGGGGTTCCGACGTTTGTCGATACCCGCAGCAGTGACACCAGCGGCTGCAGCATCACCACAGCATCAGTCAACCCGGCACAACGCGGTGACTGGTGGTTAGTGGCTGGTCTGATCGGCCTGCTGGGCTGGGCTCGTAAACGCATACAGAACTAAAACCCTGTAATTACAGCCTGTTAAGCGGCGTTACCCTTTGGGTAGCGCCGTTTTTTTTGACTTGACCCATCATGCCCCTTTTGTTTCAATGCCCGCCTGTTGCAGGCAACAATTAAAACAATGACTTCCTTAAATATCAGAGGCTTACATGTTCAGCGTATTTAAATTCCTGACAACCTTACTATTGATGACATTCCTCTTTGGCACGACTGCGATCGCAGAGGACACCACCAGCAGGGCTATAGACTCCTATCCGATTCAACCTGGGGATCAGCTGATCGTTTCGGTGTGGAAAGAAGAAAACATGAATCAGCTCGTCGTCGTTCGACCTGATGGCTATATTACATTCCCCCTGGCCGGCGAAATGAAAGCCGCCGGCAACAGCATTGAAGCCCTGCGCCTGCTGATTACCGAACGCCTGAATAAATACATCCCTGACCCGGTTGTCACCGTATCCATACAGGAACTGGCAGGGAATACCGTCTTCGTGCTCGGCAAGGTCAACCGTCCCGGCGTATTTCCGATGGCACGTACTATCGATGTCATGCAGGCGCTGAGTATGGCGGGGGGTACCGCAACCTATGCTGCCCTGAACAAAATCAAGATCCTGCGCCGGGAAAACGGCGAATTGGTCGCGATCCCGTTTGAATACGGTGACGTGGAAAAGGGGAAACACCTGGAACAAAACATCCTGCTAAAAGCCGGGGATGTGCTGGTGGTCCCATAACCTTCCTGAGCAGGCTTCCAGAACACCCCCACCGATAATTAAAGCTCCCGCTTTCCGGGCCGCTCTTTACTCGGAATTACAACAGGTTAAGGAATACACACATGCGATCCCTGATTCGCACAACAGCATTGACGCTGGCACTTACGTTTTCGGCTGTTCCCGCGAATGCCGCAGAATGGACAATCGACCCGACCATCGAGCTCCGAACCGGGTACACCGACAATCTCAATCTGGCTATCGATGACAAGATTTCCACGACCGAAGTCAGTTTAAGTCCCGGTGCTGTGTTCAGCGTGGAAACACCCAACTCCGGCGCCAGCGGTAACGTGAATTTCAACTTTCGGCGTTTCAAGGAAGACAGCAACCTCGACGATGATAATGTCCGCTTTGATATCAATACCTTCCATCGCATGGAGCGCTCCGTAACAGGCCTGAACGCCAGCCTTATCAAGGACACCACACTGGACAGCCAGCTGGAAGACACCGGCTTTGTCTTTGGCCGGGTAGACCGCCGACAGTTAAGGGGGGGACCGAACTGGAGTTATAGCCTGGACGAGCGCACGACGGCACAAGTCAATTACAGTTATACAGACGTCCAGTATAAAAACAGCGGTGGTACGGGTTTTGTGGATTTCACCGTCCACAGCGGCCAAACATCGCTGCAACGTGTGCTTAATGAACGTGCGATGGCATCGCTTACCCTTTCATACAGCCGTAGCGATAACGACAACAAAGTTGAATCAACAAATACCAACCTCCAGGCGGGTGGCTCCTACCAGTTCAGTGAAACCCTGTCGGGCTCCCTGTTTGCCGGCATACGCCGCACCGAGACCGATTTTTTACGTGGCGGCTTTGAATATATCCTGTCGGGCGACACGATTATCGGCATCATCCCGCGTACTGAAAATGTTTCAGACAGCAGCACGGGGTATACCTTTAATGGTGATATAACAAAGACATTTTTGCGAGGGGAAACGAAGCTCACCGCATCCCGGAACATCAGCAGCTCGACCAATGGCGCCCCGATCGAAGTGACTCGCCTGGGCTGGAAAAGCCGGTATCGGCTCTCTCAGCTCCTGTCAGCGGGCCTGAACGTGCAGTTTTACACCAGCCAGACCGACAATACGGCAAGCAGGAACCTGAACCGTGACTACTACTGGATTGAGCCCCGGATTGACTGGCATTTAAAAGAATTCTGGAAAATTTCCGGAACTTACCGATATACAAAGCAAACATTTGACGACACCAGTGATGACGCGACAAAAAACGCCGCGTATTTGACGCTCACCTACCAGTGGCCTAGAATTGCGGTTTCCCGCTAGTGGCCTGATCCGGGGGGAGCGGCCACCATACGCGCAGTAGCGCAATTAAACAGAGCGCGCAAGGGAAGATGATGGAAGAACAGACACTCGATTTCTCAGATTATATAGGTGCATTCAAAAGGCGCCGTCTCAGCATTTTCGTGATTGCCACAATGATTTTTATTATTGGCGCACTTGCGGCTGTGCTATGGCCGCCAACCTATAAATCATCAGCGACTATCCTGATCAAGGAACAGGATATTCCGTCCGACCTGGTGCGATCAACAGTCACCACGTTTGCAGATCAGCGTATTCAGGCTATCAATCAGAAGGTTATGGCCCGCGCCAACCTGACAGAGATTATTGAGACCTATCATCTCTATGAGGAAGAGCGTAAATACCTCACCATGGAAGAAGTCATCCTGAGAATGCGAGACAGCATCGGCCTGGACATCATTCAGGCTGATGTGGTTGATCCGCAGTCAGGCCGCCCCATGGCAGCAACGATCGCTTTCCAGCTAAGTTTTTCCGGCGAATACCCGGACCAGGTGCAAAAAGTTGCCAATGAACTGATGAGCCTGTATCTCAAGGAAAACCTTAAAGAGCGTTCCGAGCAATCCAGCGAGACACTGGCCTTTCTCAGCGCAGAATCAAATCGTCTGAAGCAATCTATCGAGGACATCGAAAGTCGCATTGCGACCTTCAAGGAAAAGCACCCCAACTCTCTTCCCGAGCTCTCTTCTCTCAATATGACCATAATGGATCGTACCGAGCGCGAGATTTCGGAAGCCGACAACAGGATCCGCTCGCTGGAAGAGCGCAAGATCTATCTTGAGTCCCAACTGTCCCAGTTGAAGCCCTATGGCGCCGATATCTCGATTGACCCTGCCACACGGCTACAGGCGCTTCGAACCAGCTATTTCGGACTGTTGGCCCGTTATTCTGAAGACCATCCTGATGTTATCCGTGCCCGGCGTGAAATCGAGGCGCTGGAGGTGGAAACGGGGGGCGAAAACACTTCAGCCGAACAACTCAGGCAAATTGATGCATTACGCGGAGAACTGGCAGTCCTGACTAAAAAGTACTCCGCCGAGCATCCCGATGTCATTAAAGTCCGTCGCCAGATCGAAGCCCTTGAAAAATCCAGCCCCGAGCCAGGAAAGGAATCAGGTCTGGCTTCATCAGCAGAGGATAACCCGGATAACCCGGCTTATATCCAGCTTCAGTCCCAACTGGAAACTGCTGATAGCGAAATTCGCTCATTGGGCACAAAGAAAGACCAGCTCAGGAAAAAACTGGCCAAATATGAACAGCGACTGATCGAAACTCCGCAAGTGGAACGTGAATACCAGACCCTGAAGCGTGACTTGCGTAACACCACTGCTGAATACCAGGAAATTCACGCCAAGCAGATGTCTGCAGAAATCGCTCATCAATTGGAAAAAGACAGCAGGGGTGAGCGATTTGTCATCATCGAGCCCCCGATTCTCCCCGAAGAACCCGTCAGTCCAAACCGGCCTGCGATCCTGTTCCTCAGCCTGGTACTGGCACTGGGCGCCGGTATCGGTTACGCCGCAGTTGCGGAAAGCCTGGACGACGCAGTGCGCGGCAGCAAATCCCTGTCCTTTGCGATCGGTGCTGTGCCCCTGGCTGTCATACCCTACCTGGAAAACGATCGCGAAGCCGGCAAACGTAAACGCAAACGGTTAACAAAGGTCGCCGCAGCGGTAGCCACTATCATCATAGCCATAGCCTTGCTGAACATCTGGAAGCCACTCGACGTACTCTGGTACAAGGCACTGCGCAAGGCAGATGTTGTCATAAACACCTAGAGCCCCGGACTTCAAAGAGCAGGTAACGAACAATGGAACGCATCAAACAGGCCCTGGAACGGGCCCGGGAAGAACGAGCCGGACAGCCGCAAACAGCCCCGATGGACAATGCCCCTGCCGGGCCTGCCCCTGTCGAGACGCCGGCCGAGCAGGTCAAGTACTCGCAGACCCGCCATATCGATATCCCCAGGCAGGAATTGCGCGAAAAACGCGTGGTCACCGGCTTTGACTCCTGCGAGTTCACCGACGCCTACAAAATGCTGCGCACCCAGGTGCTGCAACGCCTGAATGAAAACGACTGGAACGTGCTGGCCATCACCAGCCCGGGCACCGGTGAAGGCAAGACACTGACCGCCCTGAATCTGGCCGCCAGCCTGGCCATGGAAGTGAATTACACCGTACTGCTGGTCGACGCCAACCTGCTCCATCCCAGCCTGCACGAGCACCTTGGCATACCCGGCAGTCCGGGCCTGAGCGACTACCTGCTCGAAGACGCGCCGCTGCCTGAACTGCTGGTGCGCCCCGAGGGAATCAACCACCTGACTATTCTGCCGGGCGGCCGCGCGCTGCTGAATTCAGCGGAAATACTCAATTCACCGAAAATGAGCCAGCTGGTCGACGAGCTCAAAAACCGCTACTCCGGCCGCATTGTTATCTTTGATCTGCCTCCGGTGCTCTCCACTGCCGACGCCATGGCCTTCGCACCCTACGTCGATGCCACCCTGCTGGTGGTGGAAGAGGGCAAAACGACGAAAAAAGAAGTCGAGAACGCCGTGGACATGCTCTCCGCCACTAATATATTAGGCACGGTCCTGAACAAGGCCGGCAAGGGCTGACGGGGCGCCATCATGTACGAAAGTTTTTACGGGTTCCGGGAAAAGCCCTTCTCGCTACTCCCTGATTCCGGCTTTCTGTACCTCAGCGACAAGCACCGCATGGCACTGACGCTGCTGGAATACGGCGTCATGAACCAGGCCGGCTTCACCGTGATCAGCGGCGATATCGGCACCGGCAAGACCACCCTCATTCGCCAGCTGCTGAACAAGCTCGACCCGCAGCTCAAGGTCGGCCTGATTTCCAACACCCACCAGAGCTTCGGCGACCTGATGCAATGGATCGCACTGGCCTTTGACCTGCCCCACCAGGACAGGGGCAAGGTTCAGCTGTACCAGGATTTCATGGATTTCATCATCCAGGAATACGCACAGGGCCGGCGCACCGTGCTGATTGTCGACGAGGCGCAGAACATGTCCGCCGAGACGCTGGAAGAGCTGCGCATGCTGTCCAACGTCAACGCCGACAAGGACCAGGTATTGCAGGTGATCCTGGTCGGGCAACGCGAATTGCGCGACACCCTGCGGCGTCCTGACCTGATCCAGTTCGCACAGCGCGTCGGCGTGGATTACCACCTCGAACCACTGGACGAGGCTGAAACCTGCGGATACATCCGTCACCGCTGTAAAATTGCCGGTGGTGATGCCGACCTGTTTTCAGAACAGGCCTGCAAGCTCATCCACCAGCACAGCGCCGGCGTGCCGCGCCTGATCAACCTGCTGTGTGATACCACGCTGGTGTATGGCTACGCGGAACAGCGTGAGCATATCGATGTTGCGCTGGTTGAAGATGTTGCGCGCGACAAACGGACCAGCGGGCTGTTCCCGGTACAACAGGAAACACCCGATTTTGCGGAAACCCTCTCCCACACAAACAGCACCCAGCCAGTCCCATTGAAACCCGGCATGAAGGGAAGCAAGCTGCGCATCGCCATCGCCGCTGAATCCGAACTGCTGCGTATCTACCTGTCGCGACTGCTGTCCCGCTTCGGCATTGAAGTGGTTGACTCATTGCCACTGTCCGCCCATGAGTTGCACGCCCTGTCCCCGGACAGGATCGACGTATTGCTGGTGGAACTGGACGATAACCTGGATCACCTGGACGAGGCGCTCTACGAAGTGCTGGAAAACTGGAAGCGCCCGGTCCTGTTCAACGACAGCCTCGCCACCGAAGCCAGCCTGTCACAGCCGAACCGCATGGAATACGGCCGCAAGCTGAGCGAGAAACTCTTCTCTATGGTGCCACACGCACCACAGTCCGTTGCCTGAACACACAATATTGCTGCGCCGCCTGTCGCTGCTGCTGGCACTTGTCTGGATGGGCCTGTTGTTCTACCTGTCGCATCAACCCAGCCTGCCTACCCCGATGCTGTTCACGTACCAGGACAAACTGTTTCATGCCACGGCTTACGGCATTCTGGGATTCCTGTTGCTGGGTTCGCGCACGCCATCGGTACAGGGCTACACCAACGCACAGATAAAGGTCAGTGTCCTGATAGCCAGCCTGTACGGCATCAGTGATGAATTCCACCAGTATTTCGTGCCGGGCCGCAGCAGTGAAGTCCTGGACTGGGTTGCGGACACCGTCGGTGCATTGATTGCCGTATCACTGCTGGCGTGGTTAAGCCGTAAATGGAGGCCGGCTGCGGCTCAATGAGCCTGTGATCTGCGGGTATTGTTGGGCTTCGCTGCGCTCAGCGCCAACCTACGGATGGGCAGGTAGGTTGGTGCTGAGCGCAGCGAAGCCCAACAGCCTTAAACGTTTACAGGTATTTTGACCAGTCCCGGCTGTCATCCCCGAACACAAAGAAAAACGGGTTCAACAACGAATCCTTGGTGTTATAACGCAACGGCTGCATCTCCAGATCGGTCAGTGAACCACCCGCCTCTGTCACGACACAGTGCGCCGCCGCCGTATCCCACTCCGAAGTCAGCCCCAGGCGCGGATAGACATCGGCAACACCCTCCGCCACCAGGCAGATCTTCAACGAGCTGCCCATGCTGACTATCTCGTGATCGCCGAGTTTTTCCAGGAACGCCTTCAGCGAATCACCCTGGTGTGAGCGACTGCCGACCACGGCCATCGGACCATCTGACAATTTGCGGACATGGATCGGCTTTTCACCCTCGCCCGGTACCTCTTTGATGCTGCCCTGCCCTGCACAACCGGCGTAGGTCACACCGGTCACCGGCACATGCACTACGCCGAGCACCGGCACGCCCTTGTCGATCAGGGCGATGTTGACGGTAAACTCGCCATTACGCTTGATGAATTCCTTGGTGCCGTCCAGCGGATCGATCAGCCAGTAAGTATCCCATGAGGCGCGTTCCGTATAAGGTATTTTGGCGGATTCTTCAGACAACACCGGAATATCGGGCGTCAATGCCTCCAGGCCGGCAACAATCGCGTTATGCGAGGCCATGTCGGCGGCGGTCAGCGGTGATTTGTCGTCCTTTTCTTCCACCGAAAATTCGGTGTTATAGATTTCCAGGATTTTTTCGCCGGCCTGTTTTGCCAGTGTGCGTGTTGCATCGAGGTAACTGCATGGATTCATGTGAAATATTCACCGCATCAAGGTTTCTTGTACACCCCGTCATTGCGAGCGCAGCGCGGCAATCTCTTTACGACTGATACCCTATTAAAAAGATTGCCGCGCTGCGCTCGCAATGACGGGAACATTAAAACTTTCCGTGACTTCAGCACTTGTGCTGGCCATCATACCGGGCATGACAACCAATTTCGACTCCACCACCCTGCCCTGGGCCGACATTGACACCGTGTTCCTGGACATGGACGGCACCCTGCTGGACCTGCACTTCGACAACCACTTCTGGCTGGAACACGTACCACTGCGCTATGCCGAGAAGCACAAACTGTCGCTGGAAGAGGCGAAACAGCACCTGTTTCCCCGCTTCCGCGCCATGGAAGGCACCATCGACTGGTACTGCGTCGATTACTGGAGCAAGCAACTGGGCCTGGATATCAGCGCCCTGAAACGTGAACTGGAACACCTGATCCAGGTACACCCGCAGGTAACGGACTTCCTGCAAGTGTTACGCGCCACGGACAAGCGCGTGGCGCTGCTGACCAACGCACATCACAAAGTCATCGAGCTGAAAATGACCAGCACCGGCCTGGCCGAACATTTCGACCGCCTGATCTGCGCCCACGCCTTCCGTGTGCCGAAAGAAGATGCGCAGTTCTGGCCGCGACTGGCTGCCGAAGATCCTTTTGATCCGCAACGGACACTGTTCGTCGATGACAGTCTGCCTGTGCTGCGCGCCGCACGCGACTACGGCATCCGCCACCTGCGCGCGGTGCGGCTGCCGGACAGCAAGGGACCACCAAAGCAGACGGATGATTTTGTTGCGATAGAGAGTTTCAACGAACTGCTCAACGAGCTGACCTGATATTTAATTGGGGTCAGAGCACATATTTTCCTAATATTCTCCGCTTGAAAAGCAGGCGTTAAAGCTGCCTCGCATCCCGAATTGTGAATATTAGGAAAATATGTGCTCTGACCCCAATTAAATAGTCAATAAGGCCGTTGCCCCCAGCGCTTGAAGCGTTTTTTCAAATAGACCAGCAATTCACCATAGTCCTTGAAATACAGCTCAAAACCCTCTTCCGCCGGCTCGTCGAATTCACAGTAATCGTTGGAATAATCACGACAGATCTGCGGCCGATCATCATAGATAGCGCAGCTGCCATCCGCCTGGATATGGGTGCAGGCGTTTTCCGCCAGCAGGTACCAGCTGCCTTCATCCTTGTAGACCCTGATATCACGGTGCGATATCTGCCACAGCAGGAAATCGAAATCCTCCTTGGAGCGCGGCGTATCGATTTCCTGACTGATGTAGGTACAGCAGCTGGTGTTGGTACAGAAACCGCACTTGGTTTCCGGCGTCATGACCTCGACGGGAATATTTTTTCTGGCACTCATTGTGACTCCATCAACGACTTGCGGATGTAAATTCAAAACAATCGAACCCGGGAGCCTGCTCGACCCGCACGCCGCAGCGCACCGGCACTTCACGTTCGCCGACATAAATCAGCAGCGAGCGGTTTTCCTGGTAAACCGGCGTTGGCGCCACCAGCCGCGCCACTGAACCGGCCGCGCCGCTGGAGGGCAGGAACAATGCCTGGTAACTGTCGGCCGACGCTTCATCACAGACCACTTGCACCGGGTTGGGCGCGCCCACCAGTTTCTCCACACCCAGTTCGGTGCCCTGTTCGCGCTCATCCTGTACCCGGCGCACGACCAGTAACTGGAAGGCCTGCTGTTCCTTCTCGCTGTCGGCAACCAGGCACAGCAGATCGCCGACCTGCAACAGGCTGGCCGCGCTTTCATCCCACACCAGTGCATAACCCTCGTCACTGGCATCTTTCACCTGCCAGCGCGCAGCTTCCGGCCGCGAGCCGCGCTGACGTGCCTGGATCCACTCACAGATCGCCTCCAGTCCGACCACCAGTTCAACCCAGCGTCCGTCACCATGGCGTTCACTACGACGCTTGTCGCGTGCCGACACCTCCGGCAACAGCGCCTTGAGCAGCCCGGTCTCCGCACGCTGACTGCGCCGGTCTATCGGCAGCGCAGCCAGCGCCCGGTGCATCTTCTGCAACGCCTTGCGCGCATCCATGATGTGCGGGTCATCGCCACTCACCGGTGATTCCAGCAACACACAGTGACGCGGCCGACTATCACTCTGCAGGTCAATATAGAACAACCCTTCCGGTATACCCTGCCAACTGTTGCCCGGAATAATCCGCACGCCATCCGCCACTTTAAGCAACGCCCGGAAATACTCCTCCGCCTGGCCTTCCTCCAGGCTGAACGGATCCGCTACCGACAGCAGGCAGGCCGCCTGGAAAATAGCCGCCAGACTGTGCCCCGCAGCATCGCTGTCACGCGCCCCGGCGGTCCCGTGCAGGCCATGATGGCGCGCCAGGCGGTACAACTGGTTCAGTTCCAGAAACACGAACGGCGGCTCCGGCCGATAGAAACGGAAACTGTGCAGCAAGGCCGCGCTCAGTTGCTGCACCGCCCAGCGCAGCACCTGGCCGAAGCGGTCACTATCCTGCACGCCTTTGGCGTGCATTTCCCTGATCACAATCTTGAAGCCGTTGGCCACCGCCAGGCACAGGCGCTCGACGTTATCCACCGCCTCCTGACGCTGGCGCCGCGACAGTGACTGCTGACGCAGGCGCACAGGTTCAGCGGCATCGTATAAACGCTTTATACTGGCCTGATACAGGCTCAGCAGGCGTAAACGCCGATCGCTATCGAGACGCTGTTCATTGAGCGGTTCCAGCGCCGCCAGCACCTTGCGCAACGATTCACCGGTGTTCAGCACCGGCAGACTCGCCAGCCACTGCTTCAGCCGCTTCTCATCGAGCTCCAGCGTGGGGTCATCGAAACTATGCTGTTCCGGGGTAGTCAGCAGCAGGGTCATTACAAATTAAATTGAATCCGACCATTCCAGGCGGTAGGTTCCGTTACTGTATTCGGCAAACGACGACAGGAATTGTCCGACCGCCGGCGGCATATCGCCTTTCTGTTGCAGGCGGGCATCGAGCCGGTAGGCGCCACTGGCCTGCAGTTCGACATCGGCCTCAACCAGCAATGTGCCGCCCTGTGTCTCGAGCTTGCCACGCGTGATGCCATCCTCAATCCAGGTATCGAGCTGTGCCTTGCCCAACTCCAGTTGCACCGGTGTGACGATGCGTGCCGGTGACCAGGTCACAACGCCCTGTAGCGCGGGATAACCGGAGCCAGCCCATACCACCTCGCTGATATCGAACTCCAGGTCACCTGCCAGTCCAACGTGTTGCGGCACACCCAGCATGCGCAGCAGATCGGCGGCGGCGATACGTCCGCGCACATCGGATACCCGGGGTGTACCCAGGAAACTGCTGCCGACATCAGCCTGCACGGGGTTACCCTGCAAATCAGCCTGCAGCGCATAACCCAGCTGCCCGACCAGCAGGGCGAACGGCCTGAACTGCCA
>JAJRUX010000216.1 GCA_024277575.1 Gammaproteobacteria bacterium
GACTGGAGCGGGTGCAGGGTGAGTGTCGCCAGCTGGTAGAAAATGACGGCGGTGGTGTAGGCCAGTCCGGTACTCCAGCTTACCCCAAGCAGGGTCCACCAGGTTCCGGCCTCTCGCTGCATGGCGCTGGTTGCGGCAACACAGGGGAAGTAGAGCAGGATGAACAGCAGGTAGGCAAATGCTCCCACCTGACCATCGAAACGGGTTTTCATGGCGAGCAGGGTGGCCTTGTCGATACCATGTACATCGGCAGCCTGTTGCAGGTCGGTCAGTTCGGTAACCACACCCAGACCTAGTGGATCGGTCAGTTGTTGCAGAGCGCCATGCAGGTTGGCAGGAATGGTGGCAACTGCTCCACGTAGCTGTTGTATCAGATGAAACGGCTTATTATCTATGGCTGAGTCCGGCGCCGGGTTATCGATACTGGAGTAGAGCGCATCCAGCGTACCCACTACCACCTCCTTGGCGAGCAGGCCGGTAATGATACCGACTGTTGCCGGCCAGTTCTCTTCCGTGATGCCCATGGGTTCGAACAGCGGGGTCAGGGTTTTTGCCGTAGTGCTGAGGACCGACTTTTCCGAGTTCTGGTTGCCAAAGGTTCCGTCAGTCCCCATGCTGTTGGCCAGGGTGATCAGGGTTACCACAATGACAATGATTTTCCCCGCACCAAGGATGAAACCGCTGAGTTTGTTCCAGGTGTTGAGCAGGATATTGCGCAGTGAAGGGATCTGGTAGGTGGGCAGCTCCATGATGAACTCATCGGCGCTCCCCTTGAGCAGGGTTTTACGTAATACCAGTCCAGTCAGAATGGCGAAGCCGATACCGGTAAGATAGAGCAGGAAGATGATGTTCTGCCCGCCGCTGGGGAAGAATACGGTGGCGAACAGGGCATAGACGGTCAGCCGGGCTCCGCATGACATGAAGGGCGCCATCAGAACAGTGAGGATGCGCTCGTGATGGCTGTTGAGGGTACGGGCAGCCATGATCCCCGGAACATTACAGCCAAAACCGATGATCAGTGGCACGAATGCCTTGCCGGAGACCCCCAGCCGGCGCATGAAACGATCCATGACGAAGGCGGCGCGCGCCATGTAGCCGGACTCCTCAAGCAGGGTGAGAAACAGATACAGCGCAGCGATAATGGGGATAAATGTGGCCACTACCTGGATGCCACCGCCAACCCCGTCCGCCAGCAGGGTCACCAGCCACTCCGGGGCGGACAGGCTGCGCAGCAGATGCCCTCCGCCATCCACCAGCAGAGCCTGGACGGTTTGATCGAAGAAGTCGATAAAGGCGCCGCCCAGGTTGATGCTGAACAGAAACAGCAGGTAGATCAGAGCGAGAAAGATTGGAATGCCGGTCCAGCTTCCCAGCACCCAGCGATCTATCCGGTCAGAAAGGGTGCGGCTGACTTTACCCTGCTCCGTTACCACCTTCCCTGCAACTGTTCCAGCGTACTCAAAACGTGCATCAGCGAGCAGGAAATCGAGCTCTTCACCACTTGTCTGCTCTATCTGGCGACGATAGCGGCTGGCTTGCTCTTCCCACTGCAACTGTTGCAGCGCTTCCTTACGGGGAGTGTTTGCAGATTTCTGCAGAGTCCGGATGGCTGTTTCCACGCTGTCAGGATAGTTGATAACCAGAGGGCTGTGACTGGCGATATCAAAACCGCTGATCGCCTGCAGCAGTTTCTCCAGTTGGCGATCCCTGCCTAGTGACACGGCAATGACCGGGCAGCCAAGCTCCTCTGCGAGCTTGTCCGTATCGATTTTCATGCCCCGCTTTGCGGCCACATCCATCATGTTCAATAGAACAATGACAGGCACTCCCTGTTCGCATATTTCGGCAGTGAGAAACAGGCCACGCTCCAGCGTGCTGGCGTCCACGATATTGATATAGAGATAGTCAGGGTGCTTGCGCAGGAAGTTGCGGGCAATCTGCTCATCGATGGAGGTCTCACCCCCCTCCAGCATGTAGACACCGGGCAGATCGACAACCTTGTATCGCTCTCCCCGATGCTCAAATTCCCCTTCCTTACGCTCCACGGTGACGCCGGGCCAGTTACCGGTGCGCTGGCGGGTGCCGGTCAGGCGGTTGAAAAGCGTGGTTTTGCCGGCATTGGGGTTACCAATCAGGGCGATCTTGCGGATCTCTCCGTTTGTGGAGGTGGAAGATGTGGTGTGATCGCTGCAGCAAGCCTTCATTTTGTATCCTGAGCAGAACGGCAGGTCAGAATCCGGCTGGCAACTCCCTGCCCGAGACTGATGCGGCTGTTGCCGTTTTTAATTACCACGTCTCCGTGCCGGTTGCGCAGCAGTTCAACCTCTTTGCCGATACCCAGCCCGAATCCCATCAGGCGGCATTGGGTCTTTTTGTCCGCAGTGATTGCCGTAATGGTCAGGTGTGCATGCTCCTTTGCATCAGAAAGCGGTTGACTGTTGTGCATGGCTGGCGGTTCTTAAACAGGAATGATTCTCAATATTATAGGTATAAAAGAGACAAATGCAAATGGTTTTCATCTGCGCTCAGTTTCTCAATTCAACTGGGGAAAAGGTAGTGTCGTTGTAGTATTTCCGTAGTGAAACGGCTGCGTAGATAAAATCCTCTTGGGGTGGTGGGGACACGGCTTCCGGCGGCGTCGATGCCCCAGGTGAGGGATTTTGCATCAGCCGCCTTGGGGCGGATTTGCAGTATGCTGCCATGGTGTGCTGTGATCTTTTCCAGTTCTCCCAGGCAGACCATATCCATCAATTCCTCCCAGTCCTGTTTCAGTGCTGCCTCCTGCTGCGGATCCGGGCTCCACAGCAGGGGTGTGCCGACACGTCTCTGTGGCAGGGGAATGGTGGGATCCGCCTCGATGGGAACCCATAATACCCGCCGCAGTTTGTTATGCACCCATGAATCTTCCCAGCTTCCGGCGCTGCCCTCCAGGGGAACGGTGCAGACATAGGTGGACTCTTTTGGCAGGCCGCGGGTGTCGATGGGCAGCGTCTTCAGTTCAACACCGATGGTCTGGAAGTCAGGTTCCGCCAGTGAACCTGCGCTGGCGCCCAGCACCGTTTCCAGCAGTTGCCCCGTCCACCCCTTGTTGCGGCGCAGGTTGGCGGGACAGGACCAGCCAGCCTGGGTGGCTACCTGCCCCAACGCCAATCCTGCCACGGCGTTGGCTCGTTCCAGCAGCTCCTCCTCGGTATCTGGTGACAGTGGTCTCATGACCAGGATGCTGTAGGTGTGGGTGTTCCGGTGAGCACAGTAGCGGCCTTTCCGCCAAGGATGACCCGGTTGTTCAGCAGCTCCATGTGAACAATTCCTCCCTGTTTCGAGGTCTGAAAAGCGATTGGTTTGTGGCCTTTTCCGGTGACAAATATGGAACAGTTCGCTTGAATTGGTTCATGTCATTGTTAAAAAAAGGTAAAATTCGCCAATTAAAAATATCTGAACAATTATGACCAATCGTAACGAGACCCGCCAGCAAGCCTCCAAAAGCGCGATACTGCATGGTGTCTATCGGGATAATCTGGATCTGGAGAAGCTGCAACAGCTTGAGCTGCGGCGCCGGGGAAAAGTTCGGCGCTGGATGGGTATCGCCGTGCTTGCTGTGGTCTTGCCGCTGACCGGTTTCGTAACACATACCGCATTACAGGATGCTGACAGTTCCGCCTCGCCCATCGAGATTCAGAAAGCCAAATATGTCACAGGTAACTGGGGCAGGGGCATGCCGCCGCTGATAACGGATGCAACTGCCGGTGTAATCCCCGTTAAAGAGGATGATTCGACGGATTCTGTTTCCCCGCAGAGCGGAATGTTTTCGGGAAGAGGTGCTGTATTGCTGCCGGCTGGCAGAACAGGTGTGGCCGAAAAGAGAGCGGTGGAGAACGAGGTCTCTGATGCCGAGAGCTACCAGGTTTTGCTTGATCAACCGGAGGTTGCTATTGCGGATCTGTTTGGTCTTGGGGTTCGCACCATTGTTATCGATGCTGGGCACGGGGGGGATGACCCGGGCGCTATTGGTACCAACGGATTGATGGAAAAGGATATTACCCTGAAAATCGCACGTCTATTATTTAACAGACTGGTGGATGAGAAGGGCATCAATGTCATCATGACCAGAGACTCGGATGTTACCCTGTCGCTCAAACATCGGGTTGAATACGCCAAGCAACACGATGCTGATCTGCTGATATCGATTCACCTGAACACCATTCCGAATGATCCTATGATGATTGTGGAGACATACTATTTTGGACCACCCGCCGACGACCAGAGTATGAAGGTTGCAAAAAAGGAGAATTACCACTCAGGGTATGCAGTGGCTGAATTCAACGAATTGATAACTGAACTCGGTGATACTCTCAAACAGCAGGAGTCCCTGAAACTGGCGTTACATATACAGAAAAGTGTCTATAAAGCTCTGAGCCGCCACAATCGCAGTATTATCAATGTCGGGATCAAGACAGCTCCATTTGTGATACTTCTGGGGGCGGAAACTCCCAGTGTACTTGCCGAGGTGACCTGTATCAGCAATACTGAGGAGGAAGCCCGTCTCGCAAAACCTGCCTATCGCGATAAAATAGCAGCAGCACTGGAGAGGGGTATCCTCTCGTATCTGAATCAGTTAAGGCAACAAGACAGGCAGCGGCCTGAACAAGGGAGTAATACCTATGCCGAAAGTTAAGGTAAGCCAGCAGGATAAAGCACTGCGTATTGGTATCGATCTGGGTACCTCCCGATCGGCCATCGCGGCCAGTAATGGAAAACGCAAATGGGTGCAGAGTCTGGTCGGCTGGCCAAAGGATTTCGTTGCCAGGAAAATGCTGGGTGACCGAGTGTTGTTTGGAGACGAGGTGAGAGAACACCGTTTGTCGCTGGATGTGGTTCGACCCTTGGCCCACGGCGTGATCAAGTCGGGTACCGAAAAGGACGAGGAGTCTGTGGCTGAGCTGATCGGTCATCTGATCAGCTTGGTTGAACCACGGCCGCGCCAGAAAATTTTTGCTGCCGTAGGTGTGCCTGCTGAGGCGCTCAAGATCAATAAGCGAGCCATCAGGGAGGCCATTGCCGACTATGCCGAAAAGCTGATCGTTGTTTCCGAGCCGTTTGCGGTTGCTTATGGCATGGGTGCACTGGACAACGCGATGATTATCGACATGGGTGCGGGTACCACCGATTTCTGTATTATGCACGGTACCATGCCCAGTGTGGATGACCAGCGCAGTTTGACCACCGCCGGTGATTATATTGATGAACAGCTGCTTGGACTGCTGACCGAGCGCTATCCTGATGCCGATTTTAATATGAACATTATCCGTTCCTTCAAGGAGGAGCATGGTTTTGTCGGTGATTCACTGACCCAGGTTGAGGTGGAGGCAAGGGTTGAGGGGCGGCCGGTTGTTCATGATATTACCAGCGAGATGCGTCGTGCCTGTGAGAGCATTCTTCC
This sequence comes from Gammaproteobacteria bacterium, assembly GCA_024277575.1. Taxonomy (GTDB): domain Bacteria; phylum Pseudomonadota; class Gammaproteobacteria; order Thiohalospirales; family Thiohalospiraceae; genus DRMK01. The sequence continues at coordinate 5,441 of JAJRUX010000216.1, forward strand.
CGCTATCGCCGAGACAGCCATGGATATGATCGCCCGTTTTGATCCCGAATATCAGGATCAGGTGCGCAATAATATAATCCTGGCAGGTGGTTGCAGCCAGATTGCCGGTATAGACACCTACCTGACGGAAGCGCTGTCAGAGATGGGACCCTGCAATATCTCCATTGTTGACAATCCACTCTACGCCGGGGCCCAGGGGGGATTGGCACTGGCCAAAGATATGCCTTATGAGTACTGGATGGATATGTAGTCTCATGTTTCGCCTGCCAGCGGCTTCCCGGAACTCTTTCCAAGTGATCATCTGGACTCAACACTCCGTTTGCTGAGATATTGTCGTGTGGCTGCAAACGATCTTTTTTTTGTCCGAAAATACTGAGGGCGTTCTCAATCATCGTTCATGGCGGGATTCCGGCTCTTTTTCGTGCCGGCGGCGTTGTGGTTCGTTGCAATAATATTATTACGCTTCACTGCGCC
>JAJRUX010000217.1 GCA_024277575.1 Gammaproteobacteria bacterium
ACTCCTTGAGAAAGCGGCGCTGCTGTTCGGCTGCATCGGTCAGTTCATGAAAACCGTTCGCCAGCTCCACCCCCTGCAGAAAGAGCTCAAAGCGTTCTGCTACTTGGGGATTGGTGGGACTGATGCGGGCCAGAGCCGCCTTGGAGGCCGGATAATCAAATATAAAAGTCAACTGGTGCTGCCCTAATTGTGGCTGGACCACATGGCTCATCAGCAGATCCAGCCAGTCATCCCGATCTTCTTCTGTGAGGCCGGTTACCTTTTTTAATCCGTGCTGTTTAGCGCAGCTGATCAACTGTTTGTTACTGGCCTGGTGGGGGTTCAGTCCCGCATATTGTTCAAATGCCTGCTGATAGCTGAGATATTCACTTTTCCCCAAATCCAGCCGGGTCAGCAGCTGACTGACCAGTTGCTCCACCTCATCCATTAGCTGGTAGTGGTTGAGGCCGGGACGGTACCACTCCAGCAGGGTAAACTCGGGGTTGTGATAACGCCCGGCCTCACCCTGGCGGAACACCTTGCAGATCTGGTAGATGGCTCCACTGCCCGCAGCCAGCAGGCGCTTCATCGGGAATTCGGGAGAGGTATGGAGATAGAATGGGAGGTCCTGGGCGGCGTCGGGGCCGGAAAAGGTTATGGTGAAGCTTTCGATCCGGGGATCGGTGTTGGCGGCGCTGGAAAGGATCGGTGTCTCTACCTCAAGCACATGCCGTGCGGCAAAGAAATCACGTATCTGCGCCAGCAGGGCGGCCCGTTGCTGTAGTCTTTGTTGTGTCGCCGTGGGTTGCCAACTCACAACCGGGTTACGACCAGCTAGTCCCTGACGCGTGAAACATATTCCCCATTGCGGGTGTCCACCTTGATCAGTTCTCCTTCGTTAACGAACAGTGGCACCTGTACGACAGCACCTGTCTCCAGTGTGGCGGGTTTGTTGCCTCCGGTGGCGGTATCACCGCGAACGCCGGGTTCCGTTTCAACAATCTTGAGGGTGACATGGTTGGGTGGGGTCACACTGAGAGGCGCGCCGTTCCACAAGGTCAGCGTACAGATATCCTGCTCCTTTAGCCAAGGTCTGGCATCGGCAACCACCACCTCATCGGCCGCGAACTGCTCGAAGCTCTCCGGATCCATGAAGTGCCAGGACTCTCCGTCGCTGTACAGGTACTGCATTTCGGTTTCGACCACATCAGCTGCTTCGATGCTTTCTCCCGACTTGAAGGTGCGCTCGATGACCCGGCCGGTTTTCAGATTGCGCAGTTTTACCCGGTTGAAGGCCTGGCCCTTGCCGGGTTTGACGAACTCATTCTCGATAATGGCAGCTGGATCGCCATCCAGCATCACCTTGAGTCCGCGCTTGAATTCGTTGGTACTGTAACTTGCCATGGTATTGTTCGACTCCTGTACAATCTGTTTGCGTATGATACCCACAAAAGCTGAATTTTTACATACAGCCTCCTGGCAGCGGGAGATGGCCAGGGCGGTTACTGATCCGCAGGAGTTGATGCGGCGGCTGGATCTGCCTTGTTCAGTTGTTGACGCCGAGGCATGTACGGACTTTCCCTTGCGTGTGCCGGAAAGTTTCATTGCTCGCATGGAGCAGGGAAACCCTCGGGATCCGCTATTAATGCAGGTGTTGCCACACAATCGGGAAACCCTGTTTATGCCTGATTACCGGCGGGATCCGGTAGGGGAGCAGGCGTCAATGGTGGTTCCGGGGGTAATCCACAAGTACAGTGGCCGGGTGTTGCTGATTGCTGCTGTCAGTTGTGCGGTGCATTGCCGCTACTGCTTCCGCCGTCATTTCCCCTATGTGGAAGCCAATCCAAAGCGTGATTACTGGCGGGCGGCTCTAGATTATATTGCCAGTGATTCGACTATCAACGAAGTGATTCTGAGTGGTGGTGATCCGCTGTTACTGGCGGACAGCCATCTGTCGAAACTGATTGGTCGGCTGGAAGCTATTCCTCATTTGCGCCGGATGCGCATTCATACCCGCCTTCCTGTGGTATTGCCATCGCGGGTGGATGAGGCACTGCTGCATTGGTTGGGCCAAGGGCGTTTGCAGATGGTTATGGTGATCCATACCAATCATCCCAATGAGCTGAATGAATCGGTACACGATGCCTTGCAGAAAATTGCGGCAGCCGGTGTGGCTCTGCTGAATCAATCGGTTCTGCTGAAAGGGATTAACGATCAGGCAGAGACGTTGGGTAATCTGAGCGAAAAACTGTTTTCGACGGGTGTGCTGCCCTATTATCTTCACTTGCTGGACAAGGTGCAGGGCGCGGCCCATTTTGAGGTCAGCGAAGATATAGCCCTTATCCTGGTTGAGGCGATGCACAGCTCCTTGCCAGGCTATCTGGTACCCCGCCTGGTGCGGGAGCGGGAAGGGGACCCGGCCAAGCAGTTGATTAGTGAGCCGTTTCGTAGAATTGGTGGAATACCGGCGGATATATAATAGTGCCTCCCCTGTCGAGAGTTCCTTCCTCCAGCTCCAGCACTAATACAGCCTCTCTTGTTACTGGCAGATTACAGGCTAGTTCTTTCTGCCAGGCAGGCTTGAATCCAAAACGAGTGTAGTAGTCAGGATAGCCAACCACGACAATTGCCGGAAAGCCCTGGTTTTTAGCCTGTTCCAGCGCTTTGGTTACCAGTTCAGAGCCAATTCCCCGGTGGGAATGGGAGGGTAGTACCGACATCGGAGCCAGTGCCAGGATATTTATATTCCGCTCCTGTTGTTCAAGCTGTGTCATAAACATCATCAGGTGGCCGACAATACGATCGTGGCCTTCTGCCACCAGCGAGAGCTCCGGGATATAAGCCGGACTATGGCGGATCGCCGTTACCAGCCGGGCTTCGTCTTCCTCTTCAAAAGCACTGATATTGACTATGTCGATGCCGTGCAGATCATCAAAAGACTCAGGGCGAATTGTAATATTTGCCATTCTGTCATCTCCGTTTTAGCCACTTCCCGATGAGATATCCGCAGCTGCGTGATATCGGAAGCGATGATTGTATCGGGGTATTATCGCGCTTTTGTAAAAAATCCTGTATTATCAAGCATCTTTGGGTTGTCCGGGTTCGGTTCCGCTCCTTTCTTCATGGACGGACTGCATTCTTATTAAAAATAATAGCCGGAGCTGCCGAAATATCAAACATGCGTTGTTTATATCGGCCAGTTGATCCGGAATGAACCGGAACAAAGGAAACAGCGAGTTTTCGGGAAGGGAAATATAATGAGTATGACCAGCAAAAATCACCATCTGCGCCTGATCCTGGTTGAGGATGCGGTAAATGATGGCGAAGAGATTATCAATTTGTTGCGTAGTGGTGGCTGCCCTGTTCTGGCGGAGCGGGTAGAAAATGCTGCAGATATGAAACAGTTGCTTGAAAGCGGGCAGTGGGACATGGTCATGGCCCGGATGCCCCACAAGGATTTTCCCCCCGTGGAAGTGTTGGCGGAAACGGTGCGTAGCGGCCAGGACCTCTCGTTTCTAATTCTGACTGATGATAATGTGGAAAACAGCAATGAGGTGATGGAGTTGCTGCGCTCTGGAGCCAGGGCGGGGGTCAGCATGCGTTCCCCTGAGCATCTGCGCCTGGTGGTTGGTCGGGAACTGCAGGATTTGGAGGCGCGACGGGCCCAACGCTACTTCACTCAAAAATATTTCGATTCGGAGCGACGTGGCCGGGATCTGCTGGAAAGCTCTCGTGATGCCATTGCTTATGTAAGAGATGGGGTTTACGTTTATGCCAACAGTGCATACATAAAGCGTTTCGGATTTGCTGGATTGTGGGAGCTGCAAGGAGAGTTGTTGCTGGAGACAATAGGAAAGAATGACCAGAACAAGGTGAAAGCGTCTCTGCGTAGCTACTCAGAGGGCGAGCAAGGCCAAAATGAAATACAGCTGCAGGGGCGCAACACGGATGGTCACACGTTTGAGACCACGATGGAACTACGATCTGCGACGCTTGGCGGGGAGCCTTGTGTGCAGATTACCATCCGTGAGCGGTCGCACAGCAAAGAGCTGGAAAATCGGGTTCGTCAACTCAAGAATCTCGATCAGATTACCGGACTGTTTAACCGGCAGTATTTTCTCCGGCGCTTGAGCGCGGAGGTGAAAAAGGCCAAGCAGGGTCATGCCAATGGTGCGCTACTCTACATAGAGATAGACAATTTCAAACGTATTCAGGAGCAACTGGGTGTTGCCGCCAGTGATCATCTGCTGGTTGATATTGCCCGCGTCTTGCGGCAGAAAGGCAATCTGGCTCAGGGGCTGTCGCGTTTTTACACCAACATTTTTACCGCTGTGGTGCGGAATTGTAACGCCACGACAGCGGGGAAAATTGCCGATCTGCTGCGCGCCATGATTGAAAGACATGTTTCAGAGATCAAGGGGCGTTCACTTCACACTACCTGCAGTATTGGCGTGACCCTGATTAATGAAACGGTGCCCAGTGCACAGGAGGTGCTGGTGCGGGCCAGCAAGGCATGTGCAGAGAGTCGGGAGGCAGGTGGCAATCGTGTTACCCAGTTTGTTCCCGTTGTTGAGGATATGGCGGAGCGGGAGATGCAGAGTGCCTGGGTCAAGCGTATCCGGCAGGCGTTGGAGCAGGGTGGATTGCATCTGTTGTTCCAGCCGATAGTCAGTCTGCACGGCGAACCGGGTGAAAAATATGAGGTGTTGCTACGTATGCGCGAGGAGGGGCAGGAGATTTCGCCTGCGGAATTTATTCCGGTTGCGCAGCAGGCTGGTTTGCTTCCGGAAGTGGAGCGTTGGGTAATCAGTCATTCCATTCGTGCGTTGGCGGAACGCCAGAAAAAAGGCTTGACTACCAAGCTGTTTGTGAAGCTGTCAGAGGATTCGGTCCAGGATGATTCACTGCTGTTGTGGGTTGGCCAGCAGCTGCGTGACGCCGGGGTAACTGATGGCGGATTAATTTTTGAGATAAATGAACAGTGCGCCCTTTCCCGGCTTGGACCGGTAACTACGCTGGTGAACGGATTGCGTAAACTGGGTTGCGGGGTTGCGCTGGATCATTTCGGCGTTGAACCCAATGCCATCATGTTGCAAAAACGTCTCCAGGTGGCCTATCTGAAAATCGATGGCTCCCTGATAACCAATCTGGATGAGAATCCCGAATCCCATGAGATGGTTCGGCGCATTAACCAAGTTGCGCGTGAAACCGGGGGAGCAACGATTGCCCAGTTTGTGGAGAGCGCCAACAGCCTTTCACTGTTGTGGCAGACCGGGATCAATTACATCCAGGGGTATTTTGTGCAAGAGCCTTCCTCCTCCATGCAGTATGATTTTTCAGGAGAGGCATCGTGATTTTCCACGGAAATCTGGTCAAGACCCCGCCGAAGGGTGCATTGAGGTGCTAAAACTGAGCTGAATACCCTTTCAGCGGATTATTGAGGCTCCAGGTCAGGCGTTCTGCAATGCAGCGATGCGTTGCTCCAGTGGTGGGTGAGACATGAAAAGGGCTTTCAGTCCATGTCCGATATGTCCCGAAATTCCGAAAGCAGCCATCTGATCCGGTAGCTGGGCTTCACCAGCACTACGCTGCAGAGCCTGCAGTGCGGCGATCATTTTTTCCTTGTTTTCCAGTTGGGCGGCACCCGCATCGGCGCGGAATTCACGCTGCCGGCTGAACCACATCACGATGATGGTGGCCAGGATGCCCAGCACCAGCTCGGCGACAATGGTGGTTATCCAGTAAGCCGGGCCGTAGCCGTTCTCGTTCTTGAATACAACGCGATCCACTGTGTGACCGACTACTCGGGAGATGAAAATAACAAAGGTGTTGACCACCCCCTGAATCAGGGTCAGTGTAATCATGTCGCCGTTGGCGATATGGCTGATCTCGTGGGCCAGCACCGCCTCCACAGCATCTTTGTCCATTACGTTCAGTAGACCGGTACTTACCGCTACCAGTGCGTTGTTGCGGTTGGCGCCAGTGGCGAAGGCATTGGGTTCCGGAGCGTTATAGAGAGCCACCTCCGGCATGCCGATGCCAGCTTTACGGGCCTGTCTCTCCACGGTTTCCAGTAACCACTGTTCAGTCGGGTTGGATGGCTGCTGAATCACTTGGGCGCCGACCATGCGTTTGGCGCTCCATTTGGAGATTAGCAGAGAGATTAGTGAGCCCGCAAAACCGATTACAGCGGCAAAGATCAGTAGACTGGTGTAGTTGAGACCGCCTTGTGCATCGGTGATACGATCGATTCCCAGCAGGCGCAGGACAATATTCAGCACCACGATAACTGCCAGATTGGTTACCAAAAACAGAAAAATGCGCTTCAACATTATTCGTATACTCCGTTAATATCAGCAGATGCCAGATTCAACTGCGCTCAATTAGGCCACATTTAATCAAATGTATGCAAGCCGTAGCGTTCGATGCAGCAGTAATGTGTCGTGAGATTGACACATGGGGTTTTGAGTTCCAATGTGATATGTTATTGGAGAGCGGCTGGTCCAAAGAGAATGTTTGACAATAATTTATAATTCGGGATTTGGCCGCTTAAACAATCAATCAGAGCGATATAACTCTATCAGCCCATGGCAAGTGGTAACTTTATTACCAGGGCGTGGCGAAACCTCCGTATTCCCATCGGGTATAAGCTGGCTATCGCTATCACCCTGTTGATAACATCAGCAATGTTGTTGCTTGGATTGCTGCTCATCGATCGGCAGGGGGTGTTGCTGCGTGCAGATGTTGCGCGGTTTGGCCTTACGGTGGCCAATCAGGTGGCTGATTCTGCCAAGGAGCTGGTGCTCGCCAAGGATGAACTTGGCCTTAAGGTGCTGGTTACCAATTTGACCCGCAACGAAAATATCAATGGCACAGCCATTATCTCCGCCGATGGAGAGATCCTGGTCAGATCAGGCTTGGTACCACCGGAAAAAGAGATTCCCCAGACACGCATGGAGGATAATCTGGAGGCAGCTGATACCCACGAGATTGAGTGGTATGCCCCTGAGGAGGGGATCTATCTGGTCAGCTTTATCAGCCCCATCCACTTTCAGGATGTAACACTGGGTTACAGCCTGGCAACCTTTAGCAGGCAGTCGTTGGTGCAGTCGCTGCAAGAGTCGGTGCGGCTGGTTGTGACCATTACGTTGGCAATGATTCTGCTTGGGGTTGGTGGTGCGTTTATCCTGGGCGGGCGTATCGCCCGGCCAATCCGGCAACTGATTGCAGCCAGCCGGGAGATCAAGGCTGGAAATTATGAATACCGTATTACCGAGCAGCGCAGTGATGAGCTGGGCCAACTGATGGTTGCCTTTAATGAGATGGCTCAGGGGTTACGGAAAAAAGTTCAGGTGGAGCAGGCTTTCTCCCGTTTTGTGCCGGAAAATGTGGCAAAACACATGCTGTCCAATATCGATCAGGTGAAGCTGGGTGGAGAAACGGTAACTGCCAGTGTACTGTTTGCCGATATCGTTGGCTATACTTCGCTGTCCGAAAAGCTTTCAGCGGCGGAAACCGCCGAGCTGCTGAATGAGTATTTCAGCTATATCGCAGATGCAGCCAACTGTGCGGTGGCACGCTTGACAAGTATGTAGGCGATTGCGCCATGATTCTGTTTGGGGTGCCGGAACATGACCCCAAACACGCCTTTCATGCTCTCTATTTTGCCGTGTTGCTGAAAAATCTGATTGAACGATTGAATACACAACGTCTGTGGATGGGCAAAATTCCCATCCAGTTCAGTATCGGAGTTAATTGTGGCTCGATGCTGGCGGGTACCATGGGATCAAAAAGCCGGATGCAGTATACGGTGTTGGGAGATGCGGTGAACCTCGCTTCTCGTTTGTCCGGGGTGGCAGAAGCGGGAGAGATCATTGTCAGTGAAGGGATGCTTCAGCAACCAATGGTCAGTGACTGTGTGGAAATTGGCGGATATCAGTCCATTTCGGTGCGAGGGAAAGACAAGCCCGTGGCAACCTACCGTGTAGATGATGTTGTGGCAGCACTTCATCCTCATATGTATGAGCAGATTGAATCACTACTGTCCAGGCGGTTGGCAGGATGAAGCCGCACTTTCTGTTATTGCTGACTTTGTTGACTGGAGGGTGCGCTCATCTGCCGAATACCGATCCTATCACTCTGGCGCACATCAATGCTTGGCTGGCGGCGGATGAGTATGGTAATGCGCTAGCTGCATTGCAACGGCAGACACAACAGCGTCCGGGGAACGACTCCTTGCGCAGTATGTTGCAGACGGCGCAGAAGAGTGCCAGCCGTTATGCCGAGGAGAAGATTGCCGCAGCTAACCAGTTGGCCAAGCAGAATCATTGGGACAAGGCGCTGCAAGAGATTGATGATGCGCGAGAACATTGGCCCCAGAGCGCTGTGCTGAGGGTGGCTCGGGACGAACTGGAAACGCGGCGCCAACAGCGTATCGAACAGCTTCAGCTTGAGTTGCTGCTGCATGAAGGGCGGTCCCTGCTGGAGACTGCTCGCCAGCACCGGGAACTGGAGCTGGTAAACCCTGGTTATCTGTTTCTGGACTGGGATCTGCGTAAATATCAGGCCAAGCGGCGGGCTGTTGCCAGGAAGCTGCTTGAGGTGGGTCTTCAGGTGCAGGAGGAGGGCGATCTCCGCCTGGCCCAGCACTGTTTTGTGATGGCCCAGAGACTTGAGGATAGTCCGGAGATAAAAGCGGCGCTGCGGAGTCTGCCGCGGATAGAACGGGTGGAAGAGAGTGAAAAATATCAACCACAGCGCCATCAACCTATCGTCCGGTATGCTTCACGGAAGGTTAAGCGGCAACAGCATGTGGGCAGATTACTGGCTGAATATGCCCGGGTTCGTGATCGGAATGATTTGGCGGCTGCTCGTCGCATTATGTTGCAGATGCTGGAGATCAATCCGAACCATCCACGGGTGCGGGAGCTGAAAGCTGAGCAGGATGTGCTTATCCAGCAATCTGTACAGAGAAGTATTGCGCGGGGTGATGATCTATACAGTCAGGAGCGGATCAAGGAGGCAGTTGATGTTTGGCAGGCTGCACTGCAACTGGATCCGTTCAACAAGGAGCTGCGAAACAAGCTGGATCGGGCAAAAACCGCACTGAAAACATTGCAGGAGATCAAACAGAATCCACGTTGAGCTGCAGCCACAACTCCAGCAGGGCGAGGTGCCACAATTTGCTGCCCTTGATGCGGGTAAAGTGCTGTTCGGGTGATGCCAGCAGTTTTTCCACATAGGCGGGTTCAAACAGTCTGCGATTGCGGCAGGCATCCGAGTGCAGTATTTCCCGCATGAACTCCAGAAACGGACCACGCAGGTACTTTAGTGCGGGCATGGGGAAATAGCCCTTCGGGCGGTCGATAACGGCATCGGGCAGCAGGCCCCGAGCAATTTTTTTTAGCGGATACTTTCCGCCCTCTTTCAGCTTCAGCTCTGGTGGCATCTGCAGGGCCAGCTCCACCAGTTCATGATCCAGGAACGGAACTCGGGCCTCCAGCCCCCAGGCCATGGTCATGTTATCCACCCGCTTGACCGGATCATCCACGATCAGGGTGGTGACATCCATGCGCAGCACCCTGTCCATAAAGCTGTCTGCTCCTGGCATTGCTAACAGCTCTTCTATGGTGTTCCGGGTATAGTCCTCACCGTGGTAAGCGGAGGTGACGGTTTGCAGATACTCTTCGTGATCACGATCAAAATAGTGTCTGGCAAACCGATCCACCTCATTGCCATCCCGCTCTTCCATCATGAGTGGATACCAGAAATAACCGCCAAACAGTTCATCTGCCCCTTGTCCACTCTGGACTACCTTGACCTGTCTGGACACCTGCTCGGCCAATAGATAGAAGGCAACGGCGTCCTGTCCCACCATGGGCTCGGCCATATTTGCCACAGCTTCAGGCAGCCGGTCGAGAACTTTGTCGTTGGCAATATGAATTTTATGGTGATGAGTGTTAAAACGTGCCGCCACTTGATCGGAGTACTCAAACTCGCTGCCACGCTCCGAACCGATATCCTCAAATCCAATGGAGAAGGTGAGAATATCCCTGACGCCGGCATCTGCCAGCAGGGCCACGAGCAGAGAGGAGTCCAGCCCTCCCGACAGCAGCACCCCGACCGGAACATCTGCCACTACCAGCCGTTTTCCAACCGCCTGCTGCAGTGACTGTTTTATGGCATCACACCACGCCTGCTCGCTCCATGGTGCAGATGGGTGTCTGGCTTGGGGTTGCCAGTAAATTCGTTTTTGTTCCCTGCCATCCGGGCGGATGGTCAGGGTGGTTGCCGGAGCCAGCTTGGATATCCCCTTCAGGATGGTGCGTGGGGCGGGGATAACACCATGCAGGGTGAGCTGATGATGCAAACCCACGGGATCGATAGATGTGTCGATGTCACCCGTGGTTAACAGGGCCTGCGTATTTGAGGCAAAATGGAACCGATCCCCGGTGCGGCTGAAATACAGTGGCTTGATCCCCAACCTGTCCCGGGCAAGAAACAGGGTCTGGTTATGCATATCCCAGATGGCAAAGGCAAACATGCCGTGCAGGTGTTTTACGCACTGTTCACCCCATGCAGCGTACGCCTTGAGGATAGTTTCGGTATCACCCAGGGAGGAAAACTCATGCCCCATCTCCTGAAGCTGTTTGCGCAGTTCGGGGTAGTTGTAGATAGTTCCGTTGAAGACGATAGCCAATCCCTGACTGTTGTCCACCATCGGTTGATTGGAGTGCTCTGACAGGTCGATGATAGCCAGCCGCGGGTGTCCCAGGGCTACAGGGCCGTCACTGAAACTGCCAGAGTGGTCTGGGCCGCGTTGCGCCAGTTTGTCCAGCATGCGATCAGTAGTAGCCAGTTTTGGCGCACTGCCATTCAGATGTAACGTTCCACAAATACCACACATTATAAAATCGTACCCCCTGGTTTTTTTTGATGTCGGGTTTTTATGTCTATCGTCATTCTCTCAGTAGATACTAAATTATTCCAGCCTCTTCTCCGTTTTCTGAACCGATGGTGAATTGTTACAAACTGTGACCAGCATCGCAGATAAGCGGGGCCTGTCGGGCTTTAATACTGCTCAAGAACACAACAACAGATACCGCTAACAATAAAAGCGGGCGTTGGTTTCCGATAGACATTGTATTCAGGTAGGCAAGGGGTCTCTCCCATGAAAAGATTATTGTCATTAGTCATATTGGCCGCGGCCATTGCCGGTTGTGATGTGGGTATACCCAGCAAAGGTGCGCAGGCAGGTTTCCATGTCTCCGGTTTCGCTGCACCACTCTCTGAAGATGAGTATTCCCGCCTTAGCGATGAACAGCAGTACCGTGTCGCCAACAAGTTGTTGGGGACGATGTACCGAGGTGTCGCTGTTGCTGATTTTTTTGATATCTCTCAAGGCATGGACAGGCCGGCATTGAAAGAGGGGCGAGGATTTCTCTCTTCGGTAGAAGCTGCCCTGTCCACTCCACTGGATGGTGCTACGCTGGATTATTACGACACGCTGATCAGCGGTGATGAGGAGAGCGGAGTCGAGGCGCGATTCAGCTTTCGCCAGACCCCCAAGGAACGCCCCTTGGCGCGGATATATCAATATCCCCTGAGCAAGGACATGTTTGATCACTGGATTGCTTGGCATCTTGCCAATACCATTTTGTTCTCCCCGGCGGAAGAGATTGACAGTGCCAATATCAATGATGTTCAAAAAGTGTACAACAAGCTGGTAGAAGATCTGCGTAACGGAAAAACAGTCCGGCAGATTGTTGCACGCCACCAGCGAACACAGGAAAACTGGCGCCGGTTTCGTTCTCCGGAAGATAACACTCGAGAGATGATCGAAATCTATCTGGGGCTGTTTGATCGGGATGAGGATGTTCCCCGTGCCTCTATCGCATGCAAGGATCTGTATCTCTCTAATGAAGATGAGGGGTATGAGCTTTTATCCACAGGTTCTCCAAATACAGAGCCCCAACTGGTGCTGGATTCCTATGTAACAAATTGTGATGAATTTTATGATTTGATTGCCGGTCATCCGTTGTTGATTGGTCGGGTAATAACGGTATTGGTAGAGTACTTCTTTGCCGAACGAAGTAATTCCGATCGACTGAAAATAGTTAAATCAATTTCTGCCAGCAACCCGACTACGTTTGAAGAGATATTCAAGGGAATTATTTTTTCCCGGGAGTATTTGTTAAATACAGAGCGGCCCAAATCATTTGAAGAGAGCTTTCTGGGGGCCGCTCATCGTCTTGACTGGACTGCGCCCAGAGATCTGTTCCAGGGTATTGTCTCTAACCGAGGGGGAGCTGCGCGCGCTTATATAACAGAGATGAGCTGGCCCACCATGTCATTAAAACTGGGGCGGCTGTTTGGCATTCCCATGGACTCGCTGAGTTTCGCCAACTACCACAAGGGATATCGAGAGGTATTGCTTCTGAGCCGGGATCGCTGGCGCAAGGGATTGGGTTTGATTTCGGCAGATGAACCTGGCGACGATGCCACTGCTGAAGAGCTGGCATTGTACGAAAAAAATGAGGAAAGGTTTTCTGCGGTGGAGAATATGAGCGTCAATGAGTTTATTGACTATCTGTTTTTGAGTACGGCATTGCGGAGGTCGGATGCGCTTGAAAAAACCACCTTGACCAATATTGCCCGTAATGCGAATTACATAAGAAACAGAAAGGGCAAGCATGTAATCCGGGACGGCTACCATGATGATTTTGCCCGCCTGGTCTTTGACTATATTTCCAGATTACCTGAATCGTATTACTTCAAGGCGATTAACTGAGGGAGTGTCCGCCATGAAAAGAAGAACCTTTATTAAATCGGTTGGTGCGCTTGGTTTTACTGCCAGTTTGCCAACTATATTTTCCAACGACTCACTGATTAAGCGAGTTGCCGCCGCACCTGCGCTGAATGAGGTTGATTTTGTGGCGCCGCAGGTTATGCCCCAGGTCATCAACGTATTTCTCTATGGCGGTCCGTCTGAGCTGGCGGGAAATCTGACCAATATTGACGATATCAATGGCAATTCCCAGAACGTCTATCCCGGGAGTTTGCTAAGAGCCACAACAGATAATGAAGGCAGGATAACGCGTAATGGGCTATGGAGTGATGCCGGTGGCAATGCGATGGAGGATATGCTGGCGGCCGGTGATATGTCTATCTATCGGACGGTATACCGACGCAAGAATAATACCCGGGCGCATCGCCCCAGTATCTTCTCCTGTTTGACCGGAAACCTGAATATCGACAACAGCCCCGGAATGGGTACAACCCTTGCCGCAGTTTTATATAAAAACCGCGATTCTCTCAGCAAACCGATTGACCAGATGGTACTGCCGTTTGTTTCCTTTGAAGGGGCTTCAACAGCTTTCATCAGTGATCCAGATAACCCGCTGCCTCTGGCCATGCGCTCCATCAGTCTGGATCAAAAATTTGATAATCCCTACTCTCGTGGTAGCAATGATTTCGATACCTCACTGGAAAATCTGGCTGCACAGATGAGCGCAGGAGCTGATACTCGCTACGCCAAGGCTTATGCCGGGTTCAAGACCCGCCGGAACCTAGAGCAGCTTATTGATGGTTTTGCCACGAAGCTCAATGATACGGGTTCTCTGCCTCTGCTTCCCGAGGGTGATGTGGATGCCGGTGATGACGGGCGTTTGCGGTATCCCAACACGCGCTATACAGACCGGATAAAGGCGGCTGTCACGCTGGCAATTGCCAACCCGGACAGCCTGTTCATTACGGTTGGCGGTGGGCTGGGGGGGTGGGACGACCACAATTCTGCAATCGAGGAGTACACTGACCGGATGCAGGCCTTGATGACAACTCTGCGGGCGGCGACCAAGCATATCAAGCATGCAACCCGCCCCGATGGTGGTAGTACCGGAAATATTGTTATCAATGTGTTTGGTGACTTTGGGCGCAATGTCAATTTGAACAACTCGATGGGTTGGGATCATGGTAACAACCAGAATCTTTATACCTTTTGCGGGGCAGATCTTCGTCCGCCAAATGCACTGGGGAAAGTTGTTGGGAAAACGGAGCGCTTTGGCAGTTCAAAGCAGAACCGTCAGTTTACCAAACCTACAGATGACAGCTATGAATTTGAGCCAACAGCAGTTGCAGCAACCGTGTATTCCTATTTTGGAGTGAAAAACCCCGAGGTCTTAACCAGGGATGCGCGCTATTCTCCCCAGGGAGAGACAGCGATAAATGAATCGGTTTCGGGTGAGCCACCGATGTTTGCCTAATTTATTACCTTGAAAGAGTACTAGGAGTCTGTCGGGTTTGGGTAATCGTAGCGAGCTGGTGGGAGAGCGCGTCAAAATGTTTCCGGTTTTGATATGCCTTCTCTTTTTGCTACCCAATTGCGGGTTGGGGAGAAAGTCGGTTTTATGGAAATAAGGGAAAAAAGCCAGCGGGAGATTATTGCCGGGGTTGGAGATGCTATCTTGATATTGATGCGTAAAAGAACCTCGTCTGAAGTGCTGGTTGTAACACGGGTTGACGGTAACACAACCGCAGGGAGGATCTATCTTGCTTTGGCGAAATTGTTGCAGAAACCCGTTGCCACATATCTTCTGTTAAAAACTGTTCGAACGGGGCGCCTTTAATTCGGGCAGGTGATTAAATGCACCAGAAATCAACTTCTTGTGCTTTCAGGAAACTACGTGCCTGCGCCCCTTGTAACATGGCCATGGTTGAAAGCATCCCGGCTTCCAGGCAGGTATTGGCGATAACGGTAACTGCCCGGGGCGCTTCCGGAACAGGCCACCCGGTGGTCGGATCCAGAATGTGACTGTAGCGGATACCATCCTTTAGCAGGTAGCGCCGGGCATCACCGCTGGTTGCCAGTCCCCCTTTTGACAGATTGACAGCACCGATCTGATTGGTGCCGGTAGCCTCCGGGTCATCAACCCCTACCCCCCAGGGTTCACCGCTTTGTTGTGGGCCCAGCGCAAACAGATCTCCGCCATAGTTTATCAGCGCCCCCGTTTTCAGTTCCCGGAAGATTAATTGGGCGGTTTGGTCAACAGCATACTCCTTGCCGATTCCTCCCAGGTCGATCTCCATTCCCGGGCGCAGAGTAATGATGGGCCTTTTCCACTCAACCCTGTTCCAACCGATGCGTGGCAGAACTGCTGCCACGGCGGCCGGTTCGGGAACGTTGTCGCTACCGTCAAATTTCCATACCTCCCGTAGTACGCCGGAGGTGATGTCAAATTTGTGTTCACTGAGTTGGTAGCACTGCTGGGCAAAATCCAGCAGGTTGGCGGTCTCTTCATCGACAGTAACGGGGCTCCCGTTACTGTGATTGATCTGGTGAATGCAGTTGTCTGTGCGGTAACGGCTGAATTTCTGTTCGATACGTTTCGCTTCGGTGTAACTTTCCTGCAGGAGTTCTTGCGCCAGCGAACGGCTGTCGGTTGCGAGTAGTATCTCGCATGGGCTGGCCATGGCTTGGAAGCAGCCACGCCAGTAACCTGATTCTCTGGTCAGGGTGGGGGACAAGAGCTCGTTTTCCTCCGGGACTAAACCACAAAGGCAGGGAGAATAACAAGAGCGGTTCTAATATACTGTCTCATTCCTGGAAAAAACACGGTAACCCGTGCCTCTATGGTGAAGTAAACAGTTTTTGGATTAGCATAGTCAATCAAATGCTTTCTTATAGCTTGCCTGGAATATCACCGCCTTGTTGGTGTCGTATTCCGCTTCGGCAAATGACTGGTAGAGATACTCCAGACGGAAACGCAGGGTGCCTCCCCATGCCGGTAGACCATACTTTGCCCCCACAGTGAGGCTGTTCATTTCATCCAGACGGTAATCGGCGGTGGCATACTCGGGCAGTGGCTGGCCGTAGTCTAGACTGTGACGGAAGAAATCCGCAGCTGTTTGACTGTAAATACGCAGATGGGGTTCCAGAAAACGGCCATCGGTGAGATTCCTGCGGTGCCGGTAATTTATGGTGTGGGAGTTGATATCCCAATCATCCCAGTAAAAACGATAGGAGAGATGGATGGTGTCCTTGTTGTCCAGCCGATGCACCAGAGCGCCGTACAGGGTTTGCCGCAGTCGGCTGTCGGGGCGGTTTTCGAAATAGCGTTCCATCTCAATGCCATTGGCATCGGTCATGCTGATCAGTTTGTAGGGATCGGTCAGATATCCCTCCTGGGAGCCAATGGTGTAATTGAGTTGGGCTACGGTGCGGCGGTTGATTATTCGCGTTACTCCCAGTATTCCCTCATAGCCCCGTTTATTGCCAGCGCCAAAAAATTTCGGGTTGCTGACATCGCCCATCGGCTCGGGGGTGCCTCCAGAGCTTTGGAAAATGGTATCATAAGAGCCGGCAAAGCCGGCGCTGAAGGTTAGACTTCGGTCATCT
>JAJRUX010000218.1 GCA_024277575.1 Gammaproteobacteria bacterium
GGATGAGGCTGTCCAGTGATCCGTCTGTACAGGAGCGGTTTATGAGCAGGTTTTTCCGGATAGTCGGGGGCCGCTTTCCCCGGCCGCAGTTCGCCTTTCTGGTGTGTTGCGCTGCGGTTGTTCTGTTCTCCGGTTGCGGATCGGCACCAGTCGAGCCTCCGGCTGCGCTGGTGGAGTTCAAGCCGGAACTCACGGTTAAAACCGTATGGAGTGCACAGGTTGGTCATGGTGTGGACAAGGAGGATCTGCGTTTGACCCCCCGTCTCGCTGGTGACATCCTCTATGTCAATGATTACAAAGGGACTGTTGTATCGCTGCAGGCCGATAGCGGAAAGCAGCGCTGGGAAATTGATCTCGATGAGTCTCTGACCAGCGGGCCGGGGTACGGCGACGGGATAGTGGTTATCGGCACTGCTGACGGGCAGGTTGTTGCACTCGCCGCCGAAGACGGAAAAGTTCTCTGGCGGGCCCAGGTATCCAGCGAAATTCTTGCCCCCCCTGCTGTGGGTGAAGGTGTTGTGGTGGCCCATACGGTTGACGGGAAACTGTTTGCGCTGGATGCGGCCGATGGCAGACAGCTCTGGATCTATGATCGTACCGTTCCAACCCTGACGCTGCGCGGCACCAGTTCGCCGGTGATTTTGTCGGACATCGTGGTGGACGGATTTGCCAGCGGAAAGATAGCGCTTCTGGTGCTGCGCGATGGCCGTGTCTTGTGGGAAAAGAGTATCGCCGTTCCGCGAGGACGCTCCGAGCTGGAGCGAATGGTGGATATCGACGCTTCGCCACTGGTAATTGGCAGCGTGCTTTATGTGGTGAGTTACCAGGGGAGAATTGCCGCGATCGATCTGCAGTCCGGACGTGTGCTGTGGAGCCGCGCCATGTCGTCATCAACGGGTCTGGCCGCGGATGAAAAAGCTCTTTACCTGAGTGATGACAGTGATCGCGTCCGGGCACTGGAGCGTTCCAGTGGCGCATCCCTCTGGCAGCAGGAGGCGCTGCAGCGCCGCTCCCTGACTGCCCCCGCGGTTTACGGGGAGAGCGTGGTGGTTGGTGACATGGAGGGCTATCTGCACTGGATGGCGCGCAGTGACGGCCATTTCTTGGCCCGTTTCCCGATTGAAAGTGGTATGCGTGTAGCACCGGTTGTCTCCGGTAAGCGGTTGTATATCTATAGTAACGATGGCAGGCTGTTCTGCCTGGAAGCTGCGCCGCGCAGATGATTTCATGAAGCCTGTCCTGGCCCTGGTAGGCCGCCCCAATGTGGGCAAGTCCACCCTGTTCAATCGCCTGACTAAATCCCGTGATGCACTGGTTGCCGATCAGCCGGGTCTTACCCGTGACCGGAAATATGGCGAGGGCCGGCTTGGCCAGCGCAGCTATATCGTTATCGATACCGGAGGGTTGAGTGGCGAATCGGAAGGAATCGATCAGCACATGGCGCAGCAGTCATGGCTGGCGGTGGAGGAGGCCAGCGCGGTTCTGTTTCTGGTTGACGCAAGAGCCGGCCTGATCCCTGCGGATGAGACCATAGCACAGCGTCTGCGCCAGTCCGGAAAAAAGGTGTTTGTTGTGGTCAACAAGGCCGAGGGGCTGGAGCCGGCCATGGCTGCTGCGGAATTTCACGCCCTTGGTCTGGGAGAGCCTCTGGCTATCGCTGCTGTCCATGGGCAGGGTGTCAAACAGCTTGTTGAAGAGATCCTCCCGTCAGAGGAGCCATCAGAGCATTGTGACGAACTTCCGGAAAAGGGGATTCGGATCGCCCTTGTCGGCCGTCCCAATGCAGGAAAATCCACCCTGTTGAACCGTATTCTGGGTGAAGAACGGGTGGTGGTTTTTGATATGCCGGGAACCACGCGGGACAGCATATTTGTGCCATTCGAGCGTGATGGGCGGGACTATATTTTTATCGATACCGCCGGCGTGCGGCGGCGCAGCCGGGTGAAACAGGCAGTTGAGAAATTCAGCATTATAAAAACACTACAGGCCATCGATGCTTCACAGGTTGTGATTATGGTGCTGGATGCACAGGAGGGGATCAGTGACCAGGATGCCCATCTGCTCGGTTATGTGCTGGACTCCGGCCGTGCTATCGTAATCGCCGTCAACAAGTGGGACCATCTGCCGCAGGAACAACGGGACAAGGTGCGCCGTGAACTGGATCTGAAACTGCCGTTCCTGGATTTTGCCCGCATCCACTTTATCTCGGCGCTGCATGGTACAGGAGTGGGGGAGCTGTTCGAGTCTGTACAGCGGGCCTATCGATCCGCCATGATACAGCTCCCCACACCAAAGCTGACCCGCTTGCTGGAAGATGCCGTGATGGCCCATTCACCGCCCCTGGTTCGGGGCCGCCGCATCAAGCTGCGCTATGCCCACCAGGGCGGGAAAAATCCACCTGTCATTATTATTCATGGAAATCAGACCAGTGCGGTACCTGACTCCTACCGGCGTTATCTGAGCAATATTTTTCGCAAACAGTTGCGGCTGGAGGGGACGCCGTTGCGCATAGAGTTCAAGGGGGGCGAAAACCCTTTTGCCGGACGCAGAAACATATTGACCAAACGACAGCAGGAAAAACGCAGGCGCCTGGTGCGTCATATCAAAAAAAGCAAATAGGGCATCTGTATTGGAGGAAAGCAGAATGAACAGGACTCTTCTTCTCGCTGTTTTTATCGCAGTTTTTACGGCCATTCCGGCCCAGTCAACAGCGGGTGCAAGTGTTGTCTCTTCCCGGTCAAATATTTTTTATGGTGGTGGAATCAGCGCGAGCTTCGGCACCGTTGACTATGTTGAGCTGTCACCGATGATCGGAATGCACCTGGATTCCCGAACCTCTGTGGGAGCAAGTCTTCTTTATCGTTACCGTAATGATGATCGCGCCAACAGAACGGTAACAACCAACGATTATGGAGCCTCTCTGTTTGTCCGCTATCGCATTATCCCTTCGTTTTATATTGAGGCTGATTACGAATATCTCGATCATGAATACTATAGCGGAAGTTCAAACACGGAACGGCGGCAGTATCACAGTTTTCTCGCCGGCGGCGGGATGAGCACCCCCATCAGCAGCAATGCGGCAATGTATATGTCGGTGCTCTATAACTTCAGCTATGATGAAGATGACACTCCTTACGGCGATCCGTGGGTTGTCCGGTTTGGCGTCAGTGTAGGGTTTTAGCTGGTGGCAGAGGCGGTATCATTTTCACCGCCAAAAATCTCTGTTAATGCCGGAATAAATCGGGACAGCTCCAGGGTCATCAGGGTAAAATCTGCATCGAACTGCGCTGCCTCATCTTCGGCTCCCTGTTCATGTGCGGCATCCAGCACGACATCAAGGAACTTCAGCCGTTTTATGGTCAGATCTTCTGACAAAATACAACTGAGACGTTCACGCCACTCGATAGCCAGCCTGGTTACTTGCTTCCCTGCTTTGAGGTGTGACTGAATTTCATCGGCAAACAGATCCTGCTGCGAGCAGCGCACGATCCCCCCCTCTTTTTTGGTATCGCGTAGTTCACACTGATCGGAGATGACAAAATCTGTCGGCACTTTTTCTCCCCTCAGCCAACTGGTCAACACATTTGATGGAGCCGTGTTTGTCATTAGCGGGATGACGGGGAAGCTGCCCAATGTTTCGCGCAGATGCCTTATCAGATCCTCGGCTCTGTTGGCAGTTGCAGTATCCACTACCAGTATATTTTCGCGGGATTAAAGATAGGCGTAGGTGTAACTGGAGCGGGTGAATGCGCGCGGCAGCAGGTCCAGAAACACTTCATTGCGAATCTCTTCCCGTTCCTTGCGGCGCAGCGTACGACCCTGTTCTTCCTCAATAGCCACTACCCTTTCAGTAACGAATTCGCGCACTACAGCGGCGGGCAGGACTTTCTCCTCCTTGCGGGCACACACCATGATGTTACCGTTGGCTGCATGGGTCAGTTGCTCGCTGCTTCGACCCAGAGGTGATATCCAGCCATAACTGAATGGCGCTATCGCTGCGCAGGGTTGAAACGGTTTTTGCGTCAGCTGCTCATGCAGCTCTTCCGGTGACAGTTCAAATGGTTTGGTAAGGCGATAGAGGTGGAGATTCTTGAACCACATGGATAATGCCTGATAAAGTTGCCAGCGGGGCGCGCATAATATCTCAACTCCCCTCTCTTTCCAACCGGGTTACCCTGTTAGTGCATTGTTGCAGGGGGTGTTATATGCTCGGAAAGCCACTCAATGGTTTCATGTTTCCGCAGCATGTCACTGAACGTGTTGGCGGGCACCGGTTTGCAGAAGTAGTATCCTTGAACCTGATTGCATCCCTCTCCA
>JAJRUX010000219.1 GCA_024277575.1 Gammaproteobacteria bacterium
CACCATGCGGATCGATCTGCCAGCTGTATTCGGTATGTTGGGAAAACTGCCGCAAATCCATGGTGTTCTCCTCAGACGTTTTCATGGCTCTGTTTCAATTAAAGCATCTATGGCGGTAATGTACAGGGAGAGTTTTTTCGTTTCGATGTGTAGCAGGACAACTCTGTTCAGGAAAAATAGAACAAACGGTTAATGATTGATAACAGAGTGTCTCAAAAAAATAGTGATTTTTTCATTTATTTTGATAATTATTCGCAACCTTTCAGTTTATAAAAAATTTCCGCCAATTTTTTATCGGTTGGAGAGGTGCAAACAGGGATTTTCAACATCGGAATCAGGGCAACGCCGTGCCGGGCCATGCCTGAAGCCCCTAACAGGCTGATATTAAAAGACAGGCTATCGTGTGCCGGTTTGCGGACTGTGTTAGCAAAACTTGCTGTAGCGTGGGCTACAGCGGCGTTTTGCTGCCTTGCCGCAAACCGGCACACGATAGCTGAATACGATCTATATTGTTGCCGGGTTAATAAAAGCCTTGGCTCTGGCTCATCCCAAAACACAAAACACGGTCACACATCCACTACACACTCCGCCACCCATCGCCCATCACTTTTCCGGCCGACATGGAGACCGGTAAACGTCGCCCCCTTTACCTCTACAGCAGGATGATGCTTATCTCTGTTTAGCGGCTCACCCCACGCCGAACCCTGAAGTTTTCCACCATCAATGGTGACTTTGAAGCGACAGAAAAGCATGTTCTGCGTTGCCATTTCGTAGATGATGGCGTTGAGCCAGTCCACCAGAAGGAGTTCCAGTTCGGGAGCTTCACAACTGATTTTGACGGACTGGACCGGCATTATGGATGCAATATCCACCATGACAGCGGTCAAGGCAACGGCAGCCTGCTCAAATGCCTGTTCGACGGTTTCACCAATCCCGCGTACACCGATATCTGCCTGATGTGGAAAATGCTGCCATTGGGCTTTGGACATGTCTCCTCCTCGCCGGATTTTTGCGCCCTGATTCTTTTTGTATACGCCCGTTCCTCAATTTTGGCAACTAAACCCCCACCCGCTTTTTGACGATACTTACAGATGATCCGTACGCTAATCTGGAGCAATAAATCAATGGCCATGTCTTTTCTTGTCGCAGGTGGCATCCTGCTGCTGCTTACCACCTACTCTGTAGTAATTTACAACAATCTGGTTCGCCTCAAACACAATGTATCCCAGGCATGGTCCAACATCAATGTGACGTTGAAACAGCGTCATGACGAGCTGCCGAAGCTGGTGGAGACCTGCAAACAGCACATGGAGTTTGAACAGGAAACACTTGAAAAAGTCGTGCAGGCCCGTTCCCGGGTAGCTACCGCCCAGCAGCGTAGCGACGTGGCGGCCCTGGGTGCAGCGGAACAGTCTCTACGGTTGGGACTGGACAACCTGTTCGCCCTCGCGGAGGCCTATCCCGAATTGCGCACCAGTGAGAGTTTTCAACAGTTGCGTGCTCGTATCTCCACACTGGAGGATACCATCGCTGATCGCCGCGAATTCTATAATGACAGTGTCAACAATCATAACGTGCGCATCGAACAGTTCCCAGACATCATCATTGCCCGCCTGGCTAACATCAGGGCCAAGGTATTGCTAGAATTCAGTGATAAAGAGACAACCGATGTGGATCTCAAGGCACTATTTGGCCAGTAAAACAAGTGGATGTCGCACAGTTTGATTCCACAAAGTTCTGGTTAATCTGGACGCTGTTTTTTTCTGCAACTCTGGTTACCTTCTATCTGAGCTTTCGCTACTGGTACCGGGCCCGCTTGATTGAGGATGTACCAACCGCCAGGATTCGCTCCGCCCACCAGGGCTATGTCGAGCTGGAGGGGATTGGCCAGCCGATTGAGGGGGCACCGATTATTGCACCACTGTCCAAAGTGACCTGCATCTGGTATCACTACAAGATAGAGAAAAAAGAACACTACCACTACAAAGGCACCTTCTTTCAGCGCTGGAAAAAGATCAGCGAAGGAAGCAGCGACAGCTCATTTTATCTGGTAGATGGGACGGGACAGTGTGTAGTTGATCCGGACGGATCCGAGATCACCATGTCTGACAAACTGGTCTGGTATGGATGTACCGCCTGGCCGATGGCGGCACCACTGGTGGGAACTGGTTCCGTTGGCAGTATTCTCAACGAAAATTACCGTTACACAGAACGATTTATTTTGCCGGGACAGCCGCTTTACGCTGTCGGTGAGTTCAAGACGGTCAGGGCCGCTGATAACAGTTCGGTGACAGAGATTTCCCGTGACCTGTTGCTGGAGTGGAAACGGAATCATGCCGCTCTGGTTACTGCCGGTTTTGATAAAAATAATGACGGCGAAATAGATATTGAAGAGTGGCAGGCAGTACGCCACAAGGCGAGGCTAGAGGCCGAAAAAATCCATGAAAAACAGTTGCAGAAACCCGATATCCACCTGCTGAAAAAACCAGCCAACAGCAACCTCCCCTTCCTGCTGTCCATTGAACCACAGAGAAAACTGACCAGACAGTACCGTCGCTATGCCATCGCCTCACTGGCAACTTTTTTGGTTGTTGGCATCATTACCATATGGTTTCTGAATCAGCGCCTTGTCTAACAGGATTACCCTCCACAAAAGAACAGTCTCCCCAATCTCTGAATTCACAACACATCAATAAGAGAAGCCCTATATGGGACGGGTAAAGATATCGCCTCCCTCAACCAGCAAGAAGAAATTCAACCTCAGCCATGCCTGAAAAGCCATAAAATCATGGCAGCTCCATTGCCCCTGGTGTAGTGACTGAGTCACGTGACGCACCACCCTGATGCGGTACATACTGTTTCACCACCGGATATCTGTTGATTATCTCAGAAGGCAAGTTTTGCGCCGATTTTCGCAGCTGTGGAGTATTATTTGGAGCAAGCGTATGCAAATTGATCGGCAGCGGGGCACCGGATGTGTCAATCAGGTTTTCAACTCCGTTGACCGTTGGTTGTTCTCCATCGCGGGCATAGGGATAACAGTTTTCCAGGGCTTCCGCACTTTTCCAGCTGTCTGTAATCCAGTTGACACCCAGATTAATTGTTCCACTATCACGCCCAAGGCAGAAGTAACTCGGAGCCGCTCCTGCGGTTTCGCTCGCAGCATAGATGATATTGTTAAACAGCTCCACTGTTTCGCGGGCAGGGGCACCGGTAGATTCGTCGTACAGATACATATCAAATAGCCTGATTCTCCAATCATCACTACGATCATTCAAAATTGATACGGTATTATTATAAAAATACAGAGTTCCCCTGCGTGCCCATAGGGGATCATTGTCCCAGCCATAGTGAATCAAACCGGATGCAGATGTCTGGCTGCCCACATGCCTGATATAGTTTCCATAAACATAAGTCTTCCGATAGGCCGCCTCTGCTGCCCGCACCTTTTGCAGACGTCCCGCATCAATTGCCTCTCCATTTTCCGATGCCCAGTCACGATACGCCTGTTCAAGATACCAGGGGCCAGCATCTTCAACCTCTACCAGATCCAGTACTCGGGTACTTCCACTATCAAACCAGTTATACCTGATCACTGAGCCAGCCACTCTCTCTTTCAAGGTTGCTCCTTCTGAACCCTTCGCATTTGGACCAAAATGGTTGTACTGATATATGGCTCCAATCGCCTGAATATAGACAGCGTGTTCCCGCCCGCTCCCCGGCTGACCGCTTTTGTGGATGTAGTTTCCCTCAATGAGAAGATTACGGGTCAGGCTCGCTTCGTTGTACTCCTGTGACATGGTAAAGATACCGTTACCACAGTTTTCCAGCTCATTGTTACGGATGACAATATTATCTCCCGCCTGAATACGGATACAGGCTGCCCCATTTTCATACTGATCACTGCTGCCATTCATGCGAGTATAGTTGAAACTGTTCTTTGCATTTCTGATGTGCAGGCCATCGATGATGATGTTGTGAACCTTGAAATCGTAATCCTGATTCCACAGCATAATCATCGCCAGTCCTTCCATTGGTGGCCAGGTGCTGTAAGCAATGCGGTCATCAGGATCGTTTACCGCTCCATCACCATCCAGAATGGGACGCTCGCCATTCGGACCGGCAACACCACATAACCGGATTGGGTTCTGTTCTGTACCATCCGTGCTGATGACTATTTTTTCCTTGTAGGGAGTCTCCTTGAAATGGATACGAACGGTATCACCCGGGCCGAGTGCCTCCCACGGAACATCAGAAATAGCGGTATAGGTTTGTCCCGGACCAACTGGATAGTCTTTTCCACTACCGGTATGAACACAGAGACTGGCAGCGGTAAAAATATACTCTTTGACAACAGAGTCCAGCTCCTCATCTCCAATGCTGGCCAGTCTGGTGGTACCTGTCTGGCAGGAAGCCAGAACAAGAGCCAGAAAGATGGCTGATATCAGTCGGCCCAATAACAATCCGTAAATCATAGAGTTTACCTTAACCCGTTGTGGTTACTGTTGTCAGAAAGACGGCATTCAGTCCTGAAACAAAATATCGATCACGATAATTGCTCCGTGACAAGATTCTCCTTGCCGCACAAAGAAAAAATCGGCCCTGGCCCGCAAGTATTGCATCAAGAACGTGTGCCAGTTCACCGCTTATTCACATTATTTTCAATTGCCCCTGCAGTGGTGTCGGCCACGACCAGGGGCACCTTTAGGCTAATCATTCGTTGTGACGAATGGTTTGCAGTTGTGGGGTTAGCATCCACAAGGGGGCAGGCAGCTGTTCTGAAGTGTAATAGATCTGCTCGTCATGTACATCAAAAGCCAGCGCCTCACCCTGCATAAGCGAGTGATCCGCTATTTTTTCTGGTGGACGGGAAAACACCTGCGCCCAGCTCATGCCAGGATGATGCACATACAACAGGACACTCCGGTAGGTCAGCACCACCGCCTCCTTTCCGTCCGACGAGATATCCATTGCCGTAGGCGCATCACCCAGCTTGCCCAGTACAGGGTTGGCAAAAACATCGGCCAGTGAAGGTTGCGGCAGACCAGCGGTTGCGGTAATCCGCCGGGCTATCTGTACCCCCCTCGTTTTCGGAAACAGCGGCAGTTCATAAAGCAGCGGTGGATTATCCCGCTTGCTCAAGATAAAAATGCGCCTTCCCTGAAGATCAACAGCAAGCGACTCGGCATCACGGGGACCATCTTCGTAAATAAATTCAATGGTACGAACCACGGGCACGGATACGGTACCGGGCATTTCCGGTTCACGCACAAAATAGAGATAACAGCGGTTCCTTTTTGCCTTATTGTCCCCAATGTCAGCAATCAGCAGATAAGGTTCCCCCTTCCAGTTGAAAGAGGCCATATCTTCCCAGTCACGATTCTTTGCGCCGCTGATTATCAGCTGACCTTTATCAGAACCATCGACACCAACAGCATACAGTACCGCGGCATTTCCCCCATCATTCAATACCCATAATTGATCATCATGTCGCCGTGAAGCGGCCAAGCCGCTGGCTTCGGTTATTGCGCGATTTTTCAATTCTCCCCGCAGCTGCGGCTTGTAAACGAGAGAGGTGGACGGGTCGTTGGCTACAACAGCATTTTGCTGTTCTGACCAAACCGATTTTCCGGCTCCGGTTTCCAGACCAGACTCCTCTACCGTCACCATGGAACGGCTGGAGCATCCGGCCAGAAGCACCCCCACAACAAGAACAACCCGCAGGTTCATTGCTTTTCCCCCAACCGGCTCACGCCTTTTTGACAAACCTGGTCAAAATCACAATCTGCTGACCATTGATACGCCCTTCAATATGCTCACAATTATCCGGCACCAACGAGATGGAGCGCACGGCCGTACCACGTTTTGCCTTAAAATTGGCGCCCTTTACATTCAGATCCTTGATCAGCATAACGGTGTCACCTGCTTCAAGTACAGCGCCATTGCTATCCAAGTATCTGATTGTATCATCACTGCTGTCGCCTTCGTCTGCCGCCTTTGCCCAACTCAATGTGCTTTCATCCAGGTACAACATATCGAGCAGTTCCCGTGGCCAGTCCTGATCGCTCAGGCGCACAAGCATCCGCCATGCGATTACCTGAACAGCAGGTACTTGACTCCACATACTGTCATTCAGACAGCGCCAGTGGTGAACATCAACCTGATCCGGGTTCTCAATCTGACTGCAACAGGTTTCATAAATCAACACACACTCATCTGCACTACCGTTTGAGTCCGGGGGAACTTCGTAGACACTCAGCGATTCCGTGGCAGCGCACAGTTCGCATTTTGATTCACTGCGCGCATGTAACACTTTTTCTGTACTCATTGTCTGCTATCTTGCCTTTTGACTTGTTGTTTTATGAAAAATTAACGGAAAGGGTAAACAACTACCCCCATCAATACTTTTGACCATGCCGATTCCCTTACAGCCGTCACAGATCCGCTGGCATATCTGCCCTTCGCAGCTCATTTGAACCTCGAAAACCGAGATAGTATAATTGGTTACAGTGATTCCATCGGGATTCACCATTACAGGATACCACCGGAGAAAATAACAATGGATATTATGAAATTAGGCGCCTCACTTCTCATGAACAAACTTGGGGGAGGTGACGGTAATCTGGACAGCATTACCTCGGCTCTCGGCGGTCTTCTTTCCGACAACGACGGCAACCTTAATCTGGGAAATATTGTAGCCGGTTTGCAGGAAAAAGGACTGGGTTCTGTGGTGGAATCATGGCTTGGAGATGGGGAAAACGAAGCCATTTCCGCTGATCAGGTCAAAGAGTTGTTTGGCAGCGAAAAGGTTTCTGAAATGGCTTCCCAACTGAACACCGACGAAGGGAGTGTGCTTAGCGGTCTCGCTGAGGCGCTGCCACAGGTGGTGGACAAATCCAGCAGCGGCGGCTCTCTGCTCGACTCCATCGGCGGCATCGATGGCGTCCTGAACATGGCCAAGAAGCTTTTCTAGGAGCCTGTCGGGTTTGGGGTAATCGTAGCGAGCTGGTGGGAGAGCGAGTCAAAATGTTTCCGGTTTTGAGGCGAATAGTGGGCCTGTTTAACGAAAAACCGGGGATATTTTGGCCGCTCTCCCATCAGCGCAGTAGATTATTCCCAAATCCGACATACTCCTGGATCACGGTTATCATGGTGCGTTCTGGCAGCAGCCCTGTCAGAGCGCATTGATTCAATTCCTCATAAAATATGCTTGAGCATCATCTGCTTGATGCGCCCTATGGCCTTGGTAGGGTTCAATCCCTTGGGGCATACCTCCACACAATTCATGATACTGCGGCAGCGAAACAGCCGGTAGGGTCCTTCCAGTTCACTGAGCCGCTCTGCGGTGGCCTGATCACGGCTGTCAGCCAGGAAGCGCCAGGACTGTAGCAGTGCTGCGGGGCCGCGGAAACCATCCGGGTTCCACCAGAATGAGGGGCAGAAGGTGGTGCAACAGCCGCACAGAATGCATTCGTACAGACCGTCAAGTCTGTCACGTTGTTCCGGAGTTTGCAGACGCTCCACTTCCGGCTCGGGATCATGGGCCACCAGATACGGCTTGATTGAGCGGTAGTGTTCAAAAAAGCGATCCATATCCACCACCAGATCCCGGATAACCGGCATGCCGGGCAGCGGGCGCACCTCTATCGGTTGCTTGAGTTCAGCCAGCGGCGTGATGCAACCCAGCCCGTTGCGTCCGTTGATGTTCATGGCATCTGAACCGCAAACACCCTCCCCGCAGGAGTGACGAAACACCAGGGTCTCGTCCTGCTCCTTGATGCGCAGCAGGGCGTCCCGCAGCATCATGCCGGGCTGGATATTATCGAGCTGATACTCCTGCATGTAGGGTCCGCCGTTGATCTCCGGGTTGTATCGGTAGATTGAGAAGCGCATATTACTCATTCAATAGACCCTGGGCTTTGGCGGAAACGTGTCAACCGTCAGCGGTTTGGTGCGCACCGGCTTGTAGTCCAGCCTGCGCTCCTGTTTGAAAAACAGGGTGTGTTTGAGCCACTGTTCGTCATCCCGCCCGGGGAAATCGATACGCGAATGCGCCCCCCGGCTCTCCTTGCGGGCCAATGCGGAGCAGACGGTGGCAATGGCTACCTCCATCATGTTTTCCAGCTCCAGTGCTTCAATGCGGGCGGTGTTGAAAACCTTGCTGTGGTCGGTCAATACGGCGTTTTGCAGCCGCTGTTCAAGTGCGAGCACCTGTTCAACCCCCTTTGCCAGCACCTCTTCGGTACGAAATACCCCGCAATAGCGTTCCATCGTCTGCTGCAGTTCCCGCCGCAGTTGTACTACCGGTTCGCCATCTCCCCGCTGGTTCCAACGGGCCAGGCGGGAGAGCGCCCGTTCGACACTCTCCTCATTTAGAGGAAGGTGATAACGGCTCTGCCGCAGGTGATCTGCGATATGGTTGGCTGCGGCACGGCCAAATACGACAATATCCAGCAGCGAGTTTCCTCCCAGGCGGTTGGCGCCATGGACGGAGACGCAGGCGCACTCTCCAGCTGCATAGAGACCCGGTATGGCCTCCTCGGGGCCGTGGGAGAAAGGCGCCACAACCTGACCGTCCCGGTTGGTGGGTATTCCCCCCATGGTGTAGTGCGCGGTGGGAAACACCGGAATCGGTGTGCTCACCGGATCGATATGCAGAAAGGTTCGCGCCAGTTCCCGGATGCCCGGCAGCTTTTTGGCCACGACCCCTTCACCAAGATGATCCACCTTGAGCAGCACGTAATCCCCTTGCGGACCGCAGCCGCGCCCCTCCCGTACTTCGGTGGCGATTGCCCGGCTCACTACATCACGGCTGGCGAGGTCCCTGGCGTTGGGAGCATAACGCTCCATGAACCGTTCACCTTCCTTGTTAACCAGATAGCCACCCTCACCCCGCGCACCCTCAGTGATCAGCATCCCCTTTCCGGCAATACCGGTGGGATGAAACTGGAAAAACTCCATATCCTGCAGCGGTATACCGGCGCGCAGTACCATCCCCATTCCATCGCCGGTGTTAATCCGGGCGTTGGTATTGGTACGGAAAATCTGCGCGGCTCCGCCGGTAGCGAGCAGGGTACATTTGGCCTCGATGATGATCGGCTCGCCGGTGGCAATCTCCAGCGCCACTGCACCGAGAACATTTCCGTCATCATCGCTGATCAGATCAATAGCAAAGTATTCATCAAAAAAATGGGTGCGAGCCTGAATGTTCTGCTGATACAGGGTATGCAGAATGGCATGGCCGGTCCGATCCGCAGCAGCACAGGTGCGGGCGGCCTGCTCCCCGCCGAAGTTCTGGCTCTGCCCGCCAAAGGGGCGCTGGTAGATCTTGCCGTTGTCCTGCCGGGAAAAGGGTACCCCGGCATGTTCAAGCTCGATAACCAGATGGGAGGCAGCACGGCACATATATTCGATGGCATCCTGATCACCCAGGTAGTCACTGCCCTTGACCGTGTCATACATGTGCCAGTGCCAGTTGTCAGGCAAGGCATTGGCCAGGGCAGCGTTGATTCCACCCTGCGCAGCCACTGTATGCGAGCGGGTGGGGAATACCTTGGATACCACCGCCACATTGGCTTCCACCCGCGCCAGCTGAAGAGCGGCACGCAAACCACCGCCACCGGCACCAATCACCAATACATCAAACTTGCGCCGGCGCAGATTGCTCATGCGGGCACTACCTGCTGCAGGAGTTGCAGGATCCAGGCCGCCATCCCCAGTAACAGCACCATCATCGACAAACGCAAAACAAAACGGATCCACACCGGCTTGACATAGTCCATAAACAGATCCCGCATACCCACCCAGGAGTGCGCCAGCAGCGCCACAAAGAAGAGAATAAAAGCGGTTTTTACCATCGGCTGCGCCACCCACGCACGCCAGTGCTGGTAATCCGGCGGTGGATCAAGCATCAGATGGGCGGCAAACCAGATGACAAACAGCGCCAGATAACCCGCGCTGATACGCTGCAGTTCCCAGGTCCGCAAACCACCGCTGGGAACTCTCACCAGACAGCTACCGTGGCAATCAGCAACATGACAAGACCAGCCCCGATAGCCAGCCGGGCGCTGAATCGCGCCTGTTCCCGCTCCACGCCAATCTCCATGTCCAACAGCAAATGACGAATCCCGGAAAACAGGTGATGAGACAGGAACCAAATCCAGGGAATCAGCAGCAGCTTGAATAAAACATGGGAGAACAGCGCACTTACCCAGGCAAAGCCTTCGGCACTCTGCAGGGAGAGTCCGAACAGATAAAGCGCAACCGGCAGGGAGGCAAACAGCATCACCCCGCTGATACGGTGGCCGATGGAAACCAGCGCAACAACCGGAAAGCGAATCCGGGTCAAGTCAAGGAAGACAGGTCTGTTATTATTGCTGTACACGGGATTTATTATACGAAAACACCAGTTCACTATATACCAATACCACAGGAAAACAATCAAGATGAATAGCGAATGGCAGGATTTTCTCAACAGTGCCGGGGCACAGATTGAAAATGGTATTGTGCAACCCTTCGACTCCCCCCGGCAGGAGGCAAAAACCGTTACAGAGCAGACCAGCATCTGCGCACTTTCTCATCTGGGACTGATCCGGATTGGCGGCGAGGATGCCGCCAATTTTCTGCAAAACCAGTTCACCAATGATGTGCGTGAAGTTACAGAAAGCAACAGTCAGCTCAGCGCCTGGTGCAGTCCCAAAGGGCGCGCCCTGACCTGCTTCCGGCTGTTCATGATGGATGGATACTACTACATGCTTTTGCCATACGCCCTTGTCTCGCCCATCCGGGAGCGCTTGGCCAGATATGTTCTGATGTCCAGGGTCACGCAGGAAGAGAGCAGCGACAGATTCGCCACCATGGGACTGGCGGGCCCGCAGGCAGAGGAACTGCTCCGAAAACTGTTTACCACAATACCTGCCGGGATAAATGAAGTACTCCACCAGGTTGGTTGCTCGATACTCAGAGTACCGGGCTCCTTCCCCCGTTTTGTCATTGTCGGAGAAGCCGCAAGATTAATCCCGCTATGGTTGACCTTGAGTACCAAAACCCAGCCTATAGCAAGCAACTGCTGGCGCCTGCTGGATATCCAGGCCGGACTGCCCAGCGTATACCCGGAAACCGTTGAAGCATTCGTGCCGCAAATGATCAACCTGCAGGCGGTGGGCGGGCTCAGCTTCACCAAGGGCTGCTACCCCGGCCAGGAGGTGGTTGCACGGATGCAGTATCTCGGTAAACTGAAGCGCCGCATGTACCGGGCCATTGTGGATACCGATATTTTCCCGAAACCGGGAGATGGGTTGCGTATTTCCGGAAGCGATCACAGAACGGGGAAAATTGTTGATGCACAACCCGCTGCTCAAGGAGGGTATGAACTGCTCGCGGTAATGGAGATCGCTTCGGTTGAGGCTGCTGAAAAAATCTGTCTGGAAAGCAGTGACGAGGCTATTATCAGGTTTATGGAACTACCCTACAGCGTAGAGCAGAAAGAGAGCTGACGAAAACAGCCTTTCACCCCGGAGAAGCGATGTTCTCCGGGGTGAAAAATCTTTTTTTCCACCAGCTATCGCCGCAATGTTTTGATAAACAGAATGATGGACTTTCTTTCTGTTTCCGAGAACTGCTCACCCCACGGAGGCATCCGTGGTGAACGACCCATCGCTGCGCCGCCCTTGGTGATTATCTGCATCAGATACTCATCCGGTACGCGGCTGAGTGTCAGATTGAATGGCGGAGGATTCTTGATGATCTTTGCCATCTTTCCATCACCCTCTCCGTTCTCTCCGTGACAGAGAGAGCAGTAGCTTTTAAAAATCGCCCTGCCGACCCGTTCCGTCGGTTTGGTTCCTGCCTGGGTTTTGTCCACCATGGCAATCGCTTTTTTCGGGTCATCGATAAGCAGTTTGGTGAACATCGTTACAGACTCAACCTGGGTATAGGTCAGCTCATCCCCCCAAGGCGGCATTTCAGCACTCATGGTGCCCAGACTTCCCCCGTAAATCACTGACATCCTGAGCTCATCCAGCTCCTTGCCAAACTTGTTTTCATGCAGGTTGGTGTTGGGGTAGTCCTTCAGAGACATTGGCAATATTCCATCACCATATCCCTCCCGGCCATGACAAAGCACACAGCGTGACTGGAACACTTTGGCACCATACTCCAGTGTGGGCTTGGCTTCACTTTTTTTATCCTCACCAGCAACCACTATCTGGGTCAGGAGCAGAAGAAAAACCATTCCTCCTGATATTATCAGATTCATATTTATAACCACCTGTCAGAAAGTTATTCCACGTTGATGGTCATCAACATACTGGGATGAATGGCACACTCAACCTCAACCGTCCCGGCCTTGTCAAAAGTAACACTTTTAAACTCACCTTTTGGATACGAACCCAGGTCAAAGGTTTTTAGATCCGACAAACTGAACACATTGTGGAAAAAATCGTCCTGATTGGTAAATTTTACCGTATCCCCGGCCTTGATGTTCAACTCTTCTACGGAAAATGCCTTGTTTTTCTGGGCAACTTCATATTCCTCGGCGGTTGCCACACTTGCAAAAAACAGGGCAGAAACACAAAAAAAAGTCTTGGTATAGCTATTCATCATTCTTCTCCTCGTAACCAAATTGATAGTTCACACCATTGGAGTTGCCGACCGTAACATCGTGGCCGGCAACTGGAAACAATACTCAGCGAAGCGGCAACACCGGCAGCGCCACAGGCTCATGTTCGGTGGTTAACGCCTCCATGAAGGCAACCAGATCCTCCTTGTCCTGCTGGGTAAGATCCAGTTTTCTGATATTGGGTGACAGGTGCTCTTTCACGACACCACCCCTGGCGTAATGCTCAACCACATCCATTAGTGTTTCTGCTGATCCATCGTGGAAATAGGGGGCGGTGAGGGAGACATCCCGCAGTGTCGGTGTCTTGAATGCACCTTTCAATATTTTGATAGGCTTGTGGGCAAAGCGACCGGGATCCGCATCTTCACCGGCAGACGAAGCCAGTCCCAGGTTATGGAAACCGTCATCGGTAAAATTCGGTGCACTGTGACAGATCGCACAGTTGCCCTTGGCCGGATCAGTAAAGACGCTGAAACCTCGTACCTGCTGTTCAGTCATTGCCTTTTCGTCACCTTTTATCCAGCGATCAAAAGGTGAATCATTGCTGATGATGGTACGCTCATAGCTGGCGATCGCCTTGGCAATTGTATCCTTGCTGATACCCTCCTCCGGGTAGGCCTTTGCAAAAGCTGCTTTGTATCCCTTGCTGTTGTTCAGAAACTTGAACATCCGGGTAAAATCGGAGTTCATTTCAACGCTGGCCTCCATCGGTCCGGTTGCCTGATCCTCCAGATCCTTTTTCCGCCCATCCCACATCTGAATCGAGTTGTAAGCGGTATTGATAACCGTCGGGGAAGCCCTTCCCAACAGCATGCCATTATGGCCTCTTGCTGTGGGAAGGCCGTCAGACCAGCCAAACATCGGACTGTGGCAGGAGGCACAGGACATATTGCCGTTACGGCTCAAACGCGGATCGAAAAAGAGCTGTTTTCCCAGTGCCACACGCTCCGCGGTAGGTTTATTGTTCTCTGGATAAGGTGGTGTCTCGGGCAATAGCCAATGTTGCAGATTTGGATCACCTGCCTTGAGAGCTATTTTGCTTTCGCCACTCTGTGCAATCGATGCACAAGCCCCCAGCGCAACCAAAGAAACCAGCAATATACTGCGGGCCAGCCTGTCACCACTTCGTTTCATCAGTTAGTTCCTCTCTCTGTTTTAGTTAATACAACTTCTGTCTACACTCTGAACTGTTTGATCATTCCCTGCATTTTATTTGCTTCACCGCTGAGGTCACCGGAAAGCTCGTTCAGCTTGACTACCTGTTTACTGGACTCCTCTGCCATTTCAGACAATGAACAGACAGCCTGAGTTATGCTTTGCATTGCCTCTTTTTGCGGAGCCATGATGGTTACAACCTGTTTCATCCCTTCATACATCTGTTGCGCCTGCTCGCTGTTTTTAGAGATGTGCTGCGCAGCCTGTTGCAGACGTTCGATATTGGTGCGCGAATCATTAACCGTTGTCTCCAGCGACTCCACCGTTACGTTCACGCTGCCGGACATTATTTCAATCAATCCGGAGATCTGATCCGTGGCCTCACTGGTACGCTTGGCAAGCTCCCTGACCTCATCGGCAACAACCGCAAACCCCCTGCCCTGCTCGCCGGCACGAGCCGCCTCGATGGCTGCATTCAGGGCCAGCAGGTTGGTCTGCTCGGAAATGCCTCGAATGGTATTGGTAATCTGGGTAATTTTCCCCGCCGCATCCGCCAGCTCCTGGGTAACGCTAACAGTCTGTTCCATATCCCCCTGAAAGCGCTGAAAGTCATTTACGGCAGATACGATCTCATTCGCTGAAACCGTCGCTGTATCCGATGCACAGCGGCACTCATCTGCAGCCTCATCAAGCTGCTCCATCGCTTCGTTGGTAGCCGACAATGCAACGCTGGACTCCTGCTGAATCTGCTTGACATTATCATGAATATGCCGGGTTGCATCATGGATCAGTCCAGCGGCACCGGTAAGCTCCTCACTCTCCTTGGTCAGCATGGTCGAGCTGGCCATTATGCCGCGAATAATTCCATGCAACTTGCCGACGGTAGTTGAAATGGCATTGACCGTACGCCCCATCTCATCCTTGCCTCCGGCCTGCAAGGTTATAGTCAAATCCCCGGTTGCAACAGATGCCATACTCTTCTCGATCATCACCAGAGGCCGGGTTATTCTTGCTGCCACAAACAGGCTGACCAGAACCCCCATCAAAATACTTGCCAGAACAAAAGCACCCAGCATCATGATGATGCGCTTGCCCTGCTGCCGGCTCTGCGCCAGACTGGTCTTCAGCTTCTCCCGTTCACCATCGACCAGCTGTTGAGAAACCGCCTCAACCTCCTTCAGCAGCGAATCAATCTCCTTGAGCTTATTCAGTCCGGCAGCATCATTATTCTTTTTCCCGGCTCGGATGATGCTGAGCTGCTGCGGTTTCAATTTTTCAAGCAGCTCGGCAAGACGTGTTACTTCGGGATTCCCCGGCAACGCTTTGTGCAGATGTTGAATATCCTCATCCAAGTGTGACGAAGCACGAATACTAGCAATAGCCGCCTTACGGATGTCCAACCGCTCATTAGCGGCCAGCAGTGTACTGATTGCCGCATTCATCTCCACAATGGCAAGACGGGCGCGGGATGCCGCCGTTACCTTTGCCTGACTCTCGGCCACCACAGCTTCAGTAGCCTTGCTTTGGCTGTGGATAAAACCTGCACCCAACAAACCTACACAAACAATGCCAACGATCAGCAGACCCGATAAAGAGAGTATTTTTGTCCGCAAGGATGAGTTATTGATATATTCACTCAGGCCGTTTGCCATGGTTCTGCTCCACAAGATGTTCGTTTAACGCCTCAACTTAACGGCCAGCTGCCGGATTCCTTTAGTTATAGGGACAGAATCAAATGTTAGCTATTTGTTAAAGGACTATTAAGCATGAGATTATATACTTATTCTCATTTTCCCTAACAGCAACTGTGTTTTCGAAATCGGTTAATCGGCCACGAGAACACGATAAGGCTCCCCGCTTCGAAACACCGCGTTGATGATGGTCAACAGCTTGCGCATGGCAGCGACCAGGGCGACTTTCTTGGGTTTTACGGCCTGCACCAGGTGCTGGTAGAAATCCTTCATGCGAGGGTCGTGACGGACCGCTGAGAGCGTCGCCAGGAACAACGCCGTACGAACGGCTGAACGTCAGC
>JAJRUX010000220.1 GCA_024277575.1 Gammaproteobacteria bacterium
CCGCTTCCGCTACGTTCCCTCGAAGAACGTGTTCGTGGTGGTCAACGACGAGGAACAGAACGTGTTCGTCTACAAGCTTTCCGAGGGGAGCGGGTCGTCCCGCCCTTTCCCCTCGCTGAGCCTCGATGCCAGCAGCGCCAGCGTGCCCGTAAACGGGACGGTAGAACTGACCTGGAGTGCCACTGACGCGGACAGCTGCATTGCCGGAGGAGGTTGGACCGGAAACAGGGCACTTGCCGGCAGTGAGACAGTGGGGCCATTGACTCAAAATACCGATTTTACGTTAAGGTGTTACAGTGATACTGGCAGCGCCGTGCGCAGTATCGAGGTAGTTATTTCAGCGGGGGTGCCAAGTGTGACCCTCGATGCCACTCCGGCCAGTATCGTTGCGGGTGGCAATACTGCCCTTGACTGGTTGAGTACCAATGCGAACACATGCACCGCCAGCGGAGACTGGAGTGGCGACAAAGATACCAGTGGCAGCCAGATAGTTACCCCCGACAAAAACAGCACCTACACTCTGACTTGTACCGGTGGCGGTGGAAGTGCCACTGCCTCTTTCGATGTTACCGTGACAACCACCTCTGCGCCCGTCGTTACGTTCAGCGCGGATCCTGATGACATTGCTGCCGGCACCAGTACTACCCTTGTCTGGTCCAGCGCCAATGTCGACAGCTGTACCGCCGGCGGTGATTGGGATGGTGCCAGGGCAATCCGCGGTAGCCTGACTCTCACCCCGGAGAGAAACAGCGTTTATGTTATCAGCTGCAGTGGCAATGCTGGCAGTGTCAGCTCGTCTGTTGAGGTTACCGTTACCAGGCCCGGAGTGGGAGGAGGGGGCGGCGGCTGGTGGATGATGGGCGTTCTGCTGATGTCCCTGCTTGCCCGGTTTACAGTTCGTTCAGGTTCCTGTCGGGTTTGGGAGTAGTCTACTGAATTCGCTCTCCCGTCCAGCTTGCTACGACTACCCGAATCCCACAGATCGCCGGGGGTGACTTCAAGGTTTGTTTCTCTTTTACCAACAGAAAAATCAGGAACAATTTGTTCGATCAATGATTAATTGTGGCATGGTTATTTGTTCCAGCTCCTGTTTGTGGTTTGTGCAATAGTACTACAATACCGGCTTCCGAAGAACATGAATGGAAGCCATTACTGCCGCTCCCATGCCTCTGTGCGGGAAAGCATGCTCAACTCACTTTTTGTTGACAGATCACCAATAAACGGTTGATCCAGAATTGGCCTGACTGTAGCGTTGTGCTCTGCTATCCGTTCTTCCCCAACCGTCGTATAAAGTATTTCTCTATTTCAACCAGAAACAGTACGGAGGAAGCAGCGAGAGTGATGTATAACCAGATCTTGAAATCGATTGCGGTGGTGCCAAACAGAGACTGTATTGGCGGAAGGTAGGTAAATCCAAGTTGCAAAACAACCAGTACCGCAATGGCAATCAGCACATAGCGGTTGCCTGTGAATCCGGCGCGGTTGAATATGGAGGCAGTGATATAGCGGGAGTTGAACAGGTAGAAAATCTGGAACATTACCAGCGTATTTACCGCGACGGTGCGCGCATGTTCAATGCTGGCGCCTTTTTCCATCTCCCAGAGAAAAAAACCGAATGTTCCACCCATAAGGATGACCGAGACAAAGGCAATTCGCCAGAGAAGATAGCCTGTCAGTATCGGTTCACCCGCGTTGCGGGGCGGACGCCGCATGACATTTTTCTCGGGGGGCTCGAACGCCAGTGATAGCGCCAGGGTAACCGCTATCACCATGTTTACCCAAAGTATCTGGACCGGAGTCAGGGGTAGCTGGTGAAAGCCGAACAGGATGGCGGCCAGGATGATCAGCGCCTGTCCTCCATTAGTGGGAAGGATAAACAGGATGGCCTTCTTGAGGTTGTCATATACGGTACGGCCCTCTTCTACCGCATAGATTATTGATGCAAAATTGTCATCAGCAAGAACCATTTCGGCAGCTTCCTTGGCGGCTTCCGTGCCGTTACGGCCCATGGCGGTACCCACGTCGGCGCGTTTCAGGGCGGGAGCGTCGTTTACACCGTCACCCGTCATCGCCACAATCAATCCCTGCTCCTGCATCACCTTGACCAGCAGTAGCTTGTGTTCGGGATTGACGCGGGCATACACGTCAATATCCAGCACCCGTTGCCGAAGCTCATCCTCACTCAATGAGTCCAGTTCCTGTCCGGTGATGACATCGTCGGCATTGATGAGGTTGAGCTGTCGGGCGATGGCGCGGGCGGTAGCACCGTGATCGCCGGTGATCATTTTTACCCGGATCCCCGCCTGGGTGCACTGCTGTACCGCGTCAATTGCCTCCTCGCGGGGCGGGTCAATCAAGCCAAACAGCCCCAGCATGATGAGGCCGTTTTCCACATCGCCAAAGGTCAGCTCCAGCTGTTCATGGCTTACGGGTTTGACGGCAATGGCGAGGACACGCTGGCCCCGCTGTGCCATCTCTTCAATACGGTTCAGCCAGTAGGTTTTATCCAGGGAGTGATCCCCGTCAACCGCTCTTTGCCGGGCACACATCTGCAGAACATGTTCAGGAGCCCCCTTGAGAAAGATGAAGGTTTTACCGGCATGGCTGTGATGCAGCGTTGCCATGAAACGGTGCTCGGATTCAAACGGGATAAGGTCGGTACGCGGATACTGTTTGGCCTCGGTCTCAATATCCAGTCCCATCTTCAGGCCTGATATCAGCAGTGCGCCTTCCATGGGATCGCCGTGAACAAGCCATTCGCCATCATGCTGTTCCAGTGAGGTGTCATTGCAGAGCATTGCAGCTCGAGCCACCTCCCGCAACAGGGGTTTTTCTTCCGGCAACACATCTCTGCCAGACAACGATACCCCCCCGTGGGGATCGTAGCCCGTACCGCTCAGTTCAAACAGATTATTGCCGGTAGCGATGGTGCGCACGGTCATTTCGTTGCGAGTCAGCGTGCCGGTTTTGTCCGAACAAATCACGTTGACAGCGCCCAGTGTTTCAACAGCCGGCAGCTGGCGAATAATGGCGTTGCGCCGGGCCATGCGCTGTACACCGATGGCCAGCGTGATGGTCATGATTGCCGGCAGTCCTTCAGGGATTGCGGCCACCGCCAGACTGACAGCGGCCAGGAACATTTCGGTAGCCTGATAACCCCGGAGCAGTACACCGAAGGCAAAGGTAATAACGGCAAGCCCCAGAATGGCGATGGTGAGCCAGCGGCCAAACTGGGCCATCTGACGCAATAGGGGCGTTGTTACCGATTCGACTTCCGATACCAGTGTGCTGATACGGCCAATCTCGGTTTGTGCACCGGTGGCAACCACCACCCCGGCCCCCTGCCCATGGGTTACCAGTGTGCCGGAGTAGGCCATGCAACGGCGATCACCGATTACGGCCTCCTCGGAACCCGGATCGGTGGTTTTCTCCACCGCCATCGACTCGCCGGTCAGTACCGACTCCTGAATCTGAAGGCCCTTGACACGAAACAGACGCAAGTCTGCCGGAACCTTGTCGCCCGATCGCAACAATATGATATCACCGGGAACCACATCTTCGGAGCGGATGGCTGTCTGTCTGCCATCGCGCAATACCATCGCGTTGGGGGAGAGCATCTGCCGGATCGCCTTCAGTGCATTCTCGGCCTTGCC
>JAJRUX010000221.1 GCA_024277575.1 Gammaproteobacteria bacterium
GCGCTCAGTCGGGCGCAATCCTCTTCAGACAGGGATTCGAGATGGCGGAAAATCAGCGCGGCGACAGCATCACCCACCGCTACCTCCACCTGGGGTACCAGACGGCTGGCTTGCAGCGACTGCACCAGCGTGGCGATATCCTGAATACGCTCACCGATAGCGGGATGGAGAACCTCGCAGCGCTGCATGTCGACAATGAAGCCACTGTGTTTTTCCCGGAACCCGGCCAGCACTCTTCCCTTGCCCTTGACGAAACGCACTCCCAGACGGGCCTTGTGCCGATAGCCCCAGCGCGGCCCGATCAGCGGTGGCAGGATCTGCTGTACCTCCACCTTGCCGATACGCTGCAACTGCTCCACCAGCATCTGCTGCTTGGCTGCCACCTGTGCTTCCGGCTCCAGGTGCTGCAGGGAGCAGCCACCACACAGCTCAAAATGGGGGCAACGGGGGGGCACCCGATCCGGGGAGGCGGTGATCACCTCCACCACACTCCCCTCATCATTGCGGCGGCGCCGTCCGGTATAACGAAACATGACCCTTTCGCCGGGCAGCGCCCCGTCGATGAAGGTCACCTTGCCATCGACCCGGGCCACTCCCCGGCCATCGTGGGAGAGCGATTCGATATCGGCCTGCACCGGCTCGGCCGGCAGTTTCTTTCGTCTGCGTGACATGGACTACGCCTGTCCGAACACGCCGGTGGAGAGATAGCGATCCCCGCGGTCGCAGATAATCGCCACGATAACGGCATCGGTTACCTCTTCACTGAGCCGCAGCGCAGCAGCGACCGCTCCGCCAGACGAGACGCCGGCGAAGATCCCCTCCCGCGAGGCAAGCTGCAAGGTGGTCTGCTCCGCCTCCTGCTGGCTGACATCCATGATTCGATCCACACGGGCGGGGTCATAGATACGGGGCAGATAGGCCTGCGGCCAGCGGCGGATACCGGGGATACTGGCCCCCTCGGCCGGCTGCACCCCAACGATCTGAACAGCGGGATTCTGCTCTTTCAGATACCGCGACACTCCCATGATGGTGCCGGTGGTACCCATGGCGCTGACGAAATGGGTTATTTCGCCGCCGGTATCACGCCAGATCTCCGGGCCGGTCGATTCGTAGTGAGCCAGCGGATTATCCGGATTGCCAAACTGATCCAGCACCCGGCCCTTGCCCTCCCCCTGCATCAAGTGGGCCAGATCACGCGCCCCCTCCATCCCCTCATCGGCGGAAACCAGCACGATTTCCGCGCCATACGCCTGCATCGCCAGCCGACGCTCCATGCTCATGGTCTCCGGCATAATCAGCAGCAGCCGGTAACCCCTGATTGCCGCGGCAAGCGCCAGCGCGATTCCGGTATTGCCACTGGTCGCTTCTATCAGCGTATCACCCGGCTTTATTTCACCCCGCGTTTCGGCATGCCGGATCATGCTGAGGGCTGGACGATCCTTTACCGAACCGGCTGGATTGTTGCCCTCCAGCTTCACCAGAATGGTATTGCCGTTGGCTTCCGGCAGACGTTGAAGACGAACCAGTGGAGTATTGCCCACAAAGGACTCAATTGTAGAAAATTTCATCATCAAGGAAGTGTAATGCAATCCACCCGGAAATTATAATTTTCTGCTGCCTATTTCCAGCTTACCCCATTGCTCCAACCGTGGCACGCGCGTAAAGTATCACTCTTCGGAATATGAATCGGGTTAGATAAAAATGGAATATTTCAAGGACAACTCGTTATCTATCGGCAATACCCCCCTGGTACAGATCAAGAAGATTATCAAGCCTGGCCAGGCACGGGTACTTGCAAAAATTGAAGGGCGGAATCCATCCTATTCCGTCAAATGCCGTATCGGCGCCGCAATGATCTGGGATGCCGAAAAACGGGGTGTGCTGAAACCAGGCATGGAGGTCGTCGAACCTACTAGCGGTAATACCGGCATTGCGTTGGCCTTTGTTTGTGCCTCACGCGGATATAAAATCACCCTCACCATGCCAGAGACCATGAGCCTGGAGCGGCGCAAGGTACTGAAGGCACTGGGCGCTGATCTCGTTCTTACCGAAGGCGGAAAGGGGATGCCCGGTGCAATCGCCAAAGCAGAAGA
This sequence comes from Gammaproteobacteria bacterium, assembly GCA_024277575.1. Classification (GTDB taxonomy): domain Bacteria; phylum Pseudomonadota; class Gammaproteobacteria; order Thiohalospirales; family Thiohalospiraceae; genus DRMK01. Next base: position 2,094 of record JAJRUX010000221.1, read on the forward strand.
GATTGCCACCGGGGATCCGAAACGCTACTTCATGCCGCAGCAGTTCAAAAATCCGGCCAATCCGGCAATTCATGAGCAGACCACCGGCCCGGAGATATGGAAAGCCACTGATGGCGAAATCGACCTGCTGGTCGCCGGCGTGGGTACGGGAGGAACCATAACTGGCGTTTCACGCTATATTAAAAGGGGCTGCCTGGGCAAGGAGATCACCTCCGTTGCCGTCGAACCAGCCGCCAGCCCCGTAATTACCCAAGCGCTCGCAAACGAAGCACTCCAGCCTGGCCCACACAAGATTCAGGGCATTGGCGCTGGATTCATCCCCGAAACACTGGATCTTTCCGTTATCGATCGGGTAGAGAAAGTAGAGGATGGTGAGGCCATCGAATACGCCCGCCGTCTTGCACGTGAAGAGGGCATTCTGTCAGGAATATCCAGCGGCGCAGCAATCGCCGTTGCTGCACGGCTGGTGGCGGAATCTGACCTCACGGGAAAAACCATGGTAGTAATCCTGCCCGACTCCGGTGAACGCTACCTTTCCAGTGTGTTGTTTGAAGATCTCGCGTAAAACATAACGGAACGAAGAGGAAACAATGAATATTGAAACCATATTAATAGTAACTATTGTTCTTCTCATCGGTATCGGTATCGGCTTTTTTATTGGTCGCAAGTCAATGACAAAAACCGTTGAACACAGCGCTGAAATAGAGGCCGAACTGTGGAAAACAAAGCAAGATACGGATGAATACCGCCATCAAGTCAACCACCATTTTGAAAAAACCGCTGAACTGGTCGGCAAGTTGACCAACAGTTACAAAGATATGACGCAGCACTACAAGAAAGTCTACGAACATCTGGCACAGGGAGCGCAGACCCTGGCCAGCGTGGATACCAGCAAGATGATCACTGCGTCAACAATCGACCAGCTGATCTACGAAGCGAATGAAGATACCCATGTCGCTGAGAAGAGCAGCAAAACTTCGGCTAAAGCCATCGCGGAACAACCAAAGCAAAAGGCTCTTGATACCACCGAAACAACAACCGCTCCCGCTATCGACAAGACGCTGGCAGAAAAGGGGAAACCAGAAAAACCCAACAAGAAAAAACCGGAAAAAAATGCAGCCAAAGGGGATGAAAACCCAGCAAAAAAGGGATCCGCTACAGAGGTTAAACCTGAGAAACCAGCCAAAAATCTGGAGCCGCTTGATTTAACCAGCACCGGGGAAAAGAAAGAAACACCCCCTGAGCAAAAAAAATCCGGGAAAAAATAAGCTGATTTATTCAACCATACAGCACCTGGCTGGATGCGGGTGGAGAGTGACGCTCTGTCTTTCCGTCGCGCTAACACTTGGCGGCTGCAGCCACAACAGTCTGGTCAAGCCACCGGAGGACGCGGTCACCCTCCACCAGCCCGGCGACAAAAAACTCGGTTGCCGCCAGCTCGACCAGAAGATTCACCATCTCTATGTCGAGGCACAGCGGCTGGCGCCCAGGGATTTCGGCGAGGACGACAGCAACACTGCGGCGGCGGTTGTCGGCACCTTTGCCTTTACCCCTGCCTATCTCCACATCCTGCAAAACGAGTTGATGGACAAACCCAAACAGCGGATGCGGATCAACGCCATCACCGAGCGGATAGAGCTGTTGCGCCAGTACAAGGCGCAAAAGCACTGCTACGAATCCCGCTGATTACCGCATGAGCACTGAATCCAACACACCCATCCTCTACTCCGTCCAGCCCAAAAATCCCGCGGCCCATCTGTTTGAAGTGACCTGCACAGTGCAGAATCCGGCAGCCGAAGGGCAGACCTTCTCCCTGCCCGCCTGGATCCCCGGCAGCTACATGATCCGCGACTTTGCCAAAAACATCGTGCAGATCGATGCCTGGGCCGGTAACCAGGCAGTAGAGCTGACCAAGCTGGACAAGCAGAACTGGCAGTGCAGCCCCTGCAACGGCCCGCTGTCTCTGCGCTACGATGTATACGCCTGGGATCTGTCAGTACGCAGCGCCCATCTGGATCAGCTGCACGGATTCTTCAACGGCACCAGCCTGTTTCTGCTTCCCCACGGCAAAGAGACTGTCCCCTGCATAGTGGATATCCGCCCACCGGAAAAACCCGTTCGGGGCAACTGGCGGGTGGCCACCACCCTGCCCCGAAAAACCGCCGTCCCATACCAGTTCGGCAGCTATCAGGCCCAAAATTACCACGAGCTGATCGACCACCCGGTGGAGATGGGCGATTTCACCCTCGCCACCTTCGAAGCAGGAGGCGTCCCCCACGACATCGTGATCACCGGCCGCCACCACGCCGACACGAATCGCCTGTGCCGGGATCTGGAACCGATCTGTGAACAGCACATCCGTTTTTTCGGCGAACTTCCCGCCATGGAGCGCTACCTGTTTCTGATCACGGTGACCGGCGACGGCTATGGTGGCCTGGAGCACCGCAGCTCCACCGCCCTGCTCTGCAGCCGCAACGATCTGCCCCGGCGCAAGACAGATGAAATCGACGACGGCTACCGCAGCTTTCTCGGCCTGTGCAGCCATGAATATTTTCATCTGTGGAATATCAAGCGGATCAAACCATCCGTTTTTTCTCCCTGCGATCTGAGCCGGGAGAACCACACCCGTCAACTGTGGGCCTTCGAAGGGATCACCTCCTATTACGATGATCTCGCCCTGCGCCGCAGCGGCCTCATCTCTGAACAGAGCTACCTGGAGCTGCTCGGCCAGACCATCACCCGCGTCCTGCGCGGCAGCGGGCGGTTCAAACAGTCGGTTGCCGAATCCAGCTTCGACGCCTGGACAAAATTCTACCGGCAGGATGAAAACGCCCCCAACGCCATCGTCAGCTACTACACCAAGGGCGCCCTCATCGCCTTGGCGCTGGACCTCACCATCCGCCTCCACAGTGACAACAGCAAGTCACTGGACGACGTAATGAAAACCCTGTGGGAACGCCACGGAAAAACAGCGACAGGGGTACCGGAAGGCGCCATCGAAAAACTGGCCGAAACCATCGCCGGCATCGAGCTGGACGGTTTTTTCAGCAACTACCTGTACGGCACTGAAGATCTGCCACTGGATCAACTGCTGCCCCGCTTTGGCATAAAATACACCCTGCGTCCCGCCGATTCCGACAGCGACAAAGGGGGGAAACCCTCCCAATACAAGAGACCGCGCATCGTGCTGGGCGCAAAATTCAGCAACCGGAACGGCGCCGCCTGCATCTCCACCGTATTCGACAACGGAGCCGCACAACAGGCCGGTCTTGCGGCCGGTGATCTGATCTGCGCCATCGACAATCTGCGCGTCACCCACGCCAACCTCGAGCAACAGATCAACAACTACGCCGTTGGCGATACCGTTACCGTGCATGCCTTCCGGCATGACGAATTGCTGCGCTTCGAGGTGACGCTGCAGAGCGCTCCTCCGGACAGTTGCGTGCTGACACTGATGGAGGAGGTGGATTCCGCAACCCGGCGCAGGCGCACATCGTGGCTCGGAGAGAGACACCGGCCAATCCGGGGAATATTAACCCGGATGGTTTCAAACCCACACCAGAATTAACCAAGGAGAAAAAATGCCTTTAGTAGATATCAAGGGAATGCTCCAGCACGCCTATGACAACAAGTACGCCGTTGGTGCATTCGATCTGGTCAGCCTGGATTTTCTGGAAGGAATCATCAGCGCTGCGGAGCACTGCCAGTCCCCCGTGATCCTGTCGCTGGCCGAGTCCCATTTTGACTACTACAACTTCAAACTGCTCATGGCCGCCGCCGAGAGCGCCGCGCAGGACGCCGCGGTACCCGTCGCCCTCTTCCTCGACCACGGCACCCGCCTGGACTCAGCGGTACGAGCCATCAACCTGGGCTGCAACGGTGTAATGGTGGATGCCTCCCACCAGCCTTTGGCGGAAAACATCGCCCTCACCCGCCAGGTCACCGAAATGGCGCGCAGTTGCGGTATACCGGTGGAGGGTGAACTGGGTTACGTGCCCGGCGTGGAAGGTGAAGATGCCGAACGCCACCCCGGCGAGATCGCCTTCACCACTGCAACGGAAGCCAGTGAATATGTACGACAAACCGGTGTGGACTTTCTCGCCGTCTCCATCGGCACCGTTCATGGCCGCATGAAAGGTGAACCGCAACTGGACATCGAACGCCTGCAAGAGATCAACCAGGCGCTGAACATTCCCCTGGTCATCCATGGTGGTACCGGCCTCAGTGACAGGCAGTTCCGCCAGTTGATCGAGAACGGCGTGGCTAAAATCAACTACTACACGGCACTGTCCGATGCCGCGGCGCAACAGATGCGCAACAATTTCGGTGACGACAGCAGAGGCGGATATACCCGGCTGACCACGGGAGTACGTGACGCCGTCAGCGCAGAGACAGAACACTGCATGCGCCTGTGGGGCAGCGCCGGACAGGCCGCTGCGGTAATGCAAACCAGCCGGTCTTGGTCACCGGTGGAGCATGTCATCATCTACAACGTCAGCACTATCAGCGACAGCGAGGCAGAAGAGATGATGGCCAAGGGGCGAAAAATACTGAGTGCCATTCCGGGCGTGCGCCATGTCCTCACCGGCAAGGCAATCAAGGAAGAGGCGAAATACCGCTTCTGCTGGCTGGTACGCTTCGTCCACCCGGCGGTAATCGACAGCTATCGCGATCATCCCGAACACGTGCGTTTTGCGGATGAACTGTTCCGTCCCGTTGCAGGGGATCGCATCAGCATAGACTACCGGCTAACGGGTGAATCAACCTTGCCAGCTCACAAACATGTCGAAAAAACCTGATACCACGGCAATCATTCTTGCCGGAGGCCGGGCAACCCGCATGAGTGGTAAGGATAAGGGGCTGATTCCACTCCAGGGACGCCCGATAGTGGAGCATGTACTGGCCCGAATTCGCCCCCAGGTAGATCAAGTTGTCATCAACGCCAACCGTAACCGCGAAACCTACGGGGATCTTGGCTGGCCGGTCATCAGCGACCATGACTGCAACTACCGCGGCCCGCTGTCCGGTATTGCTACCGTGATGCAGACGCTAGACAGCAACTGGTTCGTCTGCGTGCCGTGTGATGCCCCGCTGCTCCCCGCCGATCTGGTTGGGCGTCTGCATGACGTGCTTGAAAATACAGCCGCAACATGTGCCGTTGCCCACAGCGGGGAGTCGATTCAACCGGTATTTGCCCTGTTCAAAAACAGTGCCGAACCGGCACTCAGTGAATTCGTTCAGTCCGGTGAAAGTAAAGTCCGGCTCTGGCATGAGCAAAACGGCAGCATGATTGTGGATTTTTCCGACAACCCGGAGGCGTTTCTCAATATCAACACACCCGCACAGTTGCGCACTATCGAGCAGCGATTAAGAAACCACTGACAATGGGTTAAACTATCCCGCTGTTGCCAATATAGAATCTGAACGTTATGTCCACCCCCAACAGAAAACGCCATCGTACCGTGCCGGTGAAAATTGCCCATGTCGTCGTCGGCGGCGATGCACCGGTGGCTGTACAGTCCATGACCAATACCGATACCGCCGACAGCAAGGCCACCGCCCGCCAGGTTGCCCGGCTGGCCGAGGCCGGTTCGGAACTGGTTCGCATCACGGTCAACAATGCCGAAGCGGCCAGCCAGGTGGCTGATATCCGCAAGCGGCTCGACAGCATGGGAATCGATACCCCGCTGGTGGGTGATTTCCATTTCAACGGCTACAAGCTGCTGACAGACTTCCCGGAGTGCGCCGCTGCGCTGGCAAAATACCGCATCAACCCCGGCAACGTGGGACGCGGCCAACGGGGAGACGACCAGTTTGCCGGAATGATCGAAATCGCCCGCAAATACAACAAGCCGGTGCGCATCGGGGTCAACTGGGGCAGCCTGGATCAGGAGATGCTGGGCCGCCTGATGGATGAGAACGCCCGGCTTCCCGAGCCGAAACAACCCACCGAGGTAATGCACGAGGCACTGATCCGATCCGCACTGGAGAGCGCCGCCAGAGCCGAGCAGCTTGGCCTGGGACACGATCGGATTATCCTCTCCTGCAAGATGAGCGGCGTGCAGGATCTGATCAGCATCTACCGCGAACTGGCCAGCCGCTGTGACTACCCCCTGCATCTGGGGCTGACCGAAGCGGGCATGGGCTCCAAGGGGATCGTCGCCTCCACCGCGGCACTGGCCATCCTGCTGCAGGAGGGAATTGGCGATACCATCCGCATCTCCCTCACCCCCGAACCGGGCGGCAGCCGCACACAAGAGGTGACCGTCGCCCAGGAGATCCTGCAGAGCCTGGAACTGCGCGCCTTTACCCCCATGGTTGTCGCCTGCCCCGGTTGCGGCCGCACCACCAGCACCTTTTTCCAGCAACTGGCCGGAGAGATCCAGCAACATATTCGCCAGCAGATGCCCGTTTGGCGCCAGCGCTATCCCGGCGTGGAGAAGATGACCGTGGCGGTAATGGGCTGCGTGGTCAACGGACCGGGAGAGAGCAAACACGCCGATATCGGCATCAGCCTGCCGGGTACCGGGGAGACACCGGTGGCACCGGTCTATGTCAACGGTGAGAAAACCGTGACACTGAAGGGAGATTCAATTGCCAGGGAGTTCCAGCAGATGGTGGACGACTATGTGGAGACCCATTACGGCAACAAACCATAGAACACCCAGTTGGAAAACCTGTCTAATCCACCTCTTCTTCTCCTTTGATGGTGAACAGTACTCTTTGTAGTATAATCACCTGTTCAGCAACGCCCGTTGATTTACTCATACTCCGGAGTTTATATATGGCACTATCCAGTACGGTAGTCGATTTTGAAGAGATAAAACGTTACGAATCAGGCCTGCAATCTTTTCTGGATGACAGGATGGATGCCGACCGTTTCATGGCGTTCCGTCTGCAGCACGGTATTTATGGGCAGCGCCAGCCGGGGCTTCATATGGTACGCATCAAACTCCCCGGAGGACAGCTTACCCCCTCGCAGCTTGATGCTATTGCCGATATCGTGGAGCAGTATTCACAGCACGACAAGGCTGAAATAACTACCCGCCAGGATATTCAACTCCACTTTGTACCGGTCGCCGAAACCGGCAAGGTAATGCGCAAACTGGGAGAGGCCGGTCTGACCACCCGTGAAGCATGCGGCAATACGGTTCGCAACATTACCAAATGCCATTTGGCCGGTATCTGCCCCAAAGAACATGTGGATGTAGAGCCATTTGTCCAAGCTTCACTGCGCCGCTTCCTGCGCAATCCACTCACCCAGGCCATGCCGCGCAAATTCAAATTCAGTTTTTCCGGCTGCGAGCAAGACTGTGCCCAGGGGATGATCAACGATATCGGCATTGTCGCAACGCGAAAAGATGGTACACCCGGCTTCAGGGTTCTCGCCGGAGGCGGACTGGGGCACAAGCCACGCCATGCCATTGTGCTCGAGGAGTTTATTGAGGAGAGCGAACTGCTGCCAACCGTTGAGGCCGTTCTCGCGCTGCATAACCGCTATTCTGATCGGAAACGCCGCGCCAAGTCACGGCTCAAGTTTCTGGTCGAGCGGTTTGGTGAAGCCGAATTCCTGGAAAAATACCGGGAGGAACTTTCCCGCACCCGTGCCGCGTTTAAAAACGAAACCATGCCTGCCGGCAACTGGTCACAACCGGGCAACGGCAGCCAGCCGGTGCCACCTGTCAACCTGAGAACGGTAATGGAACAGAAACAGGGCGGGCTTTTTGTTTTCCCCATCAGCGTTCCATTGGGCGAACTGGGCATCGAACAGCTGCGCGGTATTGCACGGCATGCGGCAGAACTGGGGATTGAAGACATCCGTTGCACCCAGGAACAGAACCTTCTGTTGGCCAATATTGCCGATGCCACCGTCAAGGAGCTGCGCAGCCGGATTGCAACCCTTGATCTGGGCGAACCGAAAGCCGGCGACAATATCGTCTCCTGTCCGGGCACCTCAACCTGCCGCCTTGGCATCACCGCATCAAAAGAAGCCGCCCCCAAGCTGAGCGGCGGCAGCCATGATCTGCGGCTGCGGGTCAGCGGTTGTCACAACGGTTGCGCCCAGCCAGAAACCGGTGATATCGGGATCTACGGCGAAGGAAAGCGTATTCAGGGACGGCTGATTCCCCATTACCAGATCTATTTTGGCGGTAACGGATGTGGTGACGGTGAACTGGGAATCAAAGGTCCTACCGTTCCCGCCATGTTGATTGGGACTGCGGTAAGGAGAATGCATCAGACCTATGATCGCGAACGCAAACAAAACGAAACGTTTTTCACCTGGAGCCGACGCAATGGAGCAGACTTTTTTTCCAACCTGCTAAGCGATCTCAAAGAGATCACCGCAGATGATCTGGATTTTCTGGCGCGAGACCATGGTGAAAACGAACAATTCCGGGTGGAGCAGTTTGGTGGTGGCGAGTGTGCCGGTGCAGATCAGGGTGTCGTTGCCGCCAACTTCGCAGAAGCTGCCCATGAACGCAACTACCGCATCGCCTTCGTAATGCAACGCAAGTATGACGAAGCCATCGAGTGCGCAGAGCAGATGCTGCGCCTGCTTGGCAGGTCACTGCAGTTCCTTGTTAATCAACCCCAGTCTGACAACCTGGAAGAGATCGCCGCACAACTGCAGAGCGGTTCATCCGAAACTGCCGAAGCGGGTAACACATTGGCTCGAATCATCGCTGAACTGGAAGCACTGAAAGGGGATTCATTCGATGAACCCCGCTTCAGTCAACTGACCGAGCAGGTGGACGACTGGATGTGGAAAGCGGCCGGAATTTGCCAGAAACTGGATCCACAACTGGATCTGACCTCCACATTGCCAACCCCGGTCGGCCACAAGTAACCGTTTATTATCTGTCCTCCTGGATGGTGTATTCCACCATCCAGCCCCTTCAATAATTCCCCCGCTCCTGACAGGAAAGACCAAAGAGCATTTTATTGACCCGGCAAAGTTTTATTTGCCGGATAGGTCACAGCACGATCCCTTCCGGTTTGTCAAAAAAATATTAAAGAACCAAATTCGCCTGCCGATATCAAAGGGCATAGGCAAAAAATTTGGTGTCATACAACCGGAGCATGAGAGACAATGAAAAACAACCCCATTAAAGCCCTGCCCTCCTTGGGTCAAAGCATTTGGTATGACAACATCCAGAGGAGCATGTTACGTTCTGGTGAGTTGAACCGGTTGATCCAGGAAGATGATCTGCGCGGTGTTACCACTAATCCCGCCATCTTCCAGAAGGCAATTGCCGAAAGCAATGACTACGATGACTCACTGGCCCACCTGTGTCGTGAGTTCCCTGGTCAGTCGTATGAAGAACACTTTGTCTCTCTGGCTGTTGAGGATATTCAGGAAACAGCTGATATCCTGCGTCCGGTTTACGATCGCACCAACGGCGAAGACGGGATGGTCAGCATTGAGGTCTCTCCACTTCTGGCCTACGACACCGATGGCAGCATCGCTGAAGGAAAAGAGCTGTTTGCACGCATTGGCCGTCCGAATGTCATGATTAAAATTCCTGCCACCAAGGCGGGCATTCCTGCCATCGAAGAGCTGATTGCCTCCGGTATCAATGTCAATGCCACACTGCTGTTTTCCGTAGAGCGTTATGTTGAAGTTGCCGAGGCCTATATCAGAGGTATCAGGAAGCGCTACGAGAAGGGAGCAGATATCAGCAGAATCGCCTCTGTGGCCAGCTTCTTTGTCAGTCGCGTTGATGCCGCTGTCGATAAAGCATTGACAGAACGCACTAGCACCGCCAACAGCTGGGAACGCACCAAGCTTGACTCCCTGGCTGGCAAGGTTGCTATTGCCAACGCCAAAATTGCCTACCTGCGCTACCAAAAGCTGTTTTCCGAAACCAGTTTTGGCGAATTGCATAAAGCCGGTGCATTGAACCAGCGCCTGCTGTGGGCCAGCACCGGTTCCAAGAACCCGGCCTACAGTGATGTTCTCTATGTTCAGTCACTGATTGGACCTGACACTGTTAACACGGTTCCACCGGCTACCTATGAAGCATTCAAGGATCACGGGAGAGCAGAATCCACCCTGCTGCAAGGAATCGGTTATGCAGAAGATGTACTCAATCAGGTGGCAGGATTTGATATCGATATAGACGCCATCACCAAGCGTCTGGAAGAAGAAGGTGTTGCCGCTTTTGCCAAGGCTTACAACGAATTGCTGGCGGCAATCGGTGAGAAGGGCGCCCTGCTGGTACGTAACAAGGCATCATGACAGAGGCGTCAGGCCTTACAACTAATGCCTGCAAGGGGAGGAGGCATATGGAACATCGCAGAAGCACACGCCATGAGTTCGAGCTTACTGTCGGGATCTATCATCGTGGCACCTGGATTGGAACATGCCAAACCAAAGATATCAGTACTGGCGGCATGTTCCTTCAAACCAAACCGGAATCTCTGAAAAGAAACTCTCTGATTGAGGTCACCTTTGACAGGCCGGGAAGTGTTGGTGCAAAGCGGTACCGCTTGCCATCACTGGTCGTTCACGGAACAAATGCTGGTGTCGGCGTAATGTTTCGCAGTCAGAATACAGAAGCCCACGCAGCTCTTCGCCAACTCATTGCCAGAGAAGCCACACCCCAGCACTAAGCCATCATCCCTCCCGGCACACGGAGGTGCCCTTTACCTTCGCCATCACTCAATCACGAAACATCGTGGCGCCAGTCTTAAAAAATCCTTTTCCAAGCTCTTGTTTTCCTCCCAGCTTGTGCTCATATATTACGATAGCTGTAATGGCTTTTTAGACGGACAGTAATAATCCAAACAGGAATGTATCCATCATTGTTGCCGGGTTAATAGCAAGAGGGAAAAAGAATGCGTAACTATCTTGTAGTAGTAGCAGATGCCGCTAGGGCACGTTTTTTCGAGCTGATTCCAGTGGAATTTCCGGAACTTGAATCAGGCCCCAATCTTGTTGAGCTTGAGGATCTCGTAAACCCCGAGATCGAGGAAAAGGGGCGGGATTTGTGGAGTGATCTGAAAACCGGCCGCGGCAAGGCGCCGGGTGAGGGTGCTGCTCACGGTTATGATGATCACCGC
>JAJRUX010000017.1 GCA_024277575.1 Gammaproteobacteria bacterium
ATAAAAGAGTAGGGCAGGATAATTTTCAATGTTTCCCAGTTAAGCGGCACCATCGGAATGTGAAACTCCGGAAACCCACCGGCAATGGAGGCCAGATCACCCACCGTTTTCACATCCAGATCGAGCAGCATAACAAGAGCAGTGACCGCAATGATTGCGGCCAGTGAGGAGGGAATAGCACGGGTAAAACGGGGCAGAAAATGGATAATGGCCATAGTCAGGGCAATCAGCACCAGCAGCAGATAGAGCGGGGTTCCGCTCATCCACTCGGTTGCACCATCCGGCCCCGTCACCTTGAAATTCTGGAGCTGGGCAAGAAAAATCACAATCGCCAGGCCGTTGACAAATCCCAGCATCACCGGATGCGGCACCATGCGGATAAACTTGCCCAGACGCAACAAACCAGCCACAATCTGGATAATCCCCATCAGCACCACCGCAGCAAACAGATATTCCACCCCATGCCGGGCAACCAGCGCCACCATCACCACCGCCAAGGCACCTGTTGCACCCGAGATCATCCCCGGCCGGCCACCGATAGTTGCCGTAATCAAACCTACCATAAATGCGGCGTACAGCCCCACCAGGGGATTGACACCGGCGACAAAGGCAAACGCCACCGCTTCCGGCACCAGTGCAAGGGCAACCGTGAGGCCGGACAAAATGTCATCTTTGAAGTTTTTGTGGTAAGAACCAAGATTGAACATATACGAAGGAGTACCTGATATTATCTGTGCAATAGAGCAAAGGCGGCGATTATACAGGGATCTTTACCAATTGCAGAATTGCCCTATACTGTACATGTGCAGCACATGAACATCAGGAGGCAGTATGGCAACAGCGACAGCACGTATTCCGGTATTGATGACGGAGGCGGAGAAAGCCCGTATCGTCAAAAAGGCAAGAGAGGCCGGGGTCTCAACCAGTGAATATATAAGGAGAGCGGCGGAATCATTTTATCCCTCCGAAAGCGATGAAGCGCTTGAAGCAATGATTGAGCAGATGCTCAAAGCCACTGAACGGGCAGACCAGGCGATTGAAGAGACTCTGGATTTTGTCGCAGCATCCAATCAGCGGATTGCCGAGATGGAATCCCGCAAAGAGGCCTCCTGATGGGTGTCACGGAAAAAATGTGGGACGCCATCACCCGGGTGATCCGCATGGATGACAAGGTGGAACGTCTGGCCGGTACAGTCAAGGATCAGCAACTCAAAATCGAGCGCCTGACCGAGCGGGTTATTCGTTTGGAAACCGCTCTGGAGATAGCCCTTTCGGCCCGGCGCAGCGGAGCAGCCACAAAACAGATCACAAAGAAGTGAGGAGCAACTGCAAGGATATATCACTATTGGCATAACTACCTACTGCGTAAAACCCTCCCCTTTGGGCAGCCGCGCCGGTTGATGTTACAATCCGGCACAAACCCCGGCGCCCGGCCTGCGCGAGCGCCTCAGCAAGTATAGGAATTCATCCGTGGAACAGTATCGTGGTACAACTATTCTCTGCGTCCGCCGCAACGGCAAGCTGGTTATCGGTGGTGACGGACAGGTCTCCATGGGTAATACGGTAATGAAAGGCAATGCGCGCAAGGTGCGCCGCATCTACAAGGATCAGGTGATTGCCGGATTTGCTGGCGGCACTGCCGATGCCTTTACCCTGTTCGAACGCTTTGAGGCCAAGCTGGAGAAACACCAGGGTCACCTGCTGCGTTCCGCCGTGGAGCTGGCCAAGGACTGGCGCACCGATCGCATGCTGCGCCGCCTGGAGGCGCTGCTGATTGTTGCCAACAAGGATGCCATGCTGACCATCACCGGCAACGGCGATGTGGTTGAGCCGGAACATGATCTAATCGCCATCGGTTCCGGCGGCCCGTTTGCCCAGTCCGCCGCACGCGCCCTGCTGGAGCACAGCAAGCTCAGCGCCCGGGAAATCGTGGAAAACGCTCTCGGCATTGCCGCCGAGATCTGTGTCTATACCAACAACAACCTGACCATAGAAGAGCTGGAGACCAACTAGATGTCCCAGATGACCCCCAGAGAGATCGTCCAGGAGCTGGACAAGCATATCATTGGCCAGAACGAAGCCAAGCGGGCGGTATCCATCGCCCTGCGCAACCGCTGGCGGCGTGGCCAGGTCAGTGAAGAGCTGCGTAACGAGATCACCCCCAAAAACATTCTCATGATCGGCCCTACCGGGGTGGGAAAAACCGAAATTGCCCGCCGGTTGGCAAAGCTTTCCAACGCACCCTTCCTGAAGGTGGAGGCAACCAAATTCACTGAAGTAGGCTATGTTGGCCGTGATGTGGAATCGATCATCCGCGATCTGGTGGAAACAGCGGTCAAAATGACCCGAGAACAGGCCATGCGCAAGGTGCGCCGCCGTGCCGAAGATGCCGCGGAAGAGCGCATCCTGGATGTTCTGCTGCCCCCGGCCCGCAGCGTTGGCTTTGACAATGAGCCTGAGGCGGATCGGGATAAGGAGTCATCCACCCGGCAGAAGTTCCGCAAGATGCTGCGCGAGGGCAAGCTGGATGAGAAGGAGATCGAAATCGAGGTTTCCACCGCACCTCTCGGGGTGGAGATCATGGCGCCACCAGGGATGGAGGAGATGACCAGCCAGCTACAGAGCATGTTTCAAAACATGGGCAGCGGGCGCACCAAGTCCCAGAAGCTTCCCATCGGTGAAGCCTTCAAGGTACTGGCCGACGAGGAGGCCGCCAAGCTGATCAACGATGACGAAATAAAATCCAGCGCCCTCAACAGCGTCGAGCAGAACGGTATCGTTTTTCTCGATGAACTGGACAAAATCGCCAAGCGGGGCGAAAGTGGCGGCCCGGATATCTCCCGGGAAGGGGTACAGCGGGATCTGCTGCCGCTGGTGGAGGGATGCACGGTCTCCACCAAATACGGGATGGTGAAAACCGATCATATCCTGTTCATCGGCTCCGGCGCATTCCACTTGGCCAAGCCCTCGGATCTGGTTCCGGAACTGCAGGGCCGTCTGCCGATTCGGGTAGAGCTGAGCGCCCTCGATGTGGGTGATTTCGTCCGCATCCTGACCGAACCGGACGCCTCGCTCACCGAGCAGTATGCCGCCCTGATTGCCACCGAGGGGGTAACGCTGGAGTTTACCGAAGATGGCATCCGGCGCATCGCCGAAGTAGCCTGGCAGGTCAACGAACACACCGAGAACATCGGTGCCCGCCGCCTGCATACAGTAATGGAACGTCTGCTGGAAGAGGTCTCCTTCAGCGCCTCCGACCAGGCGGAAAAACTGGTCTCCGTTGATGCCGCCTACGTGGACAAGCATGTTGGCGAGCTGGCGGAAGACGAAGACCTGACACGGTATATATTGTAATGACAAACCACGAAAAACAGTCCGGCACCACCCATTTCGGCTACCAAAAGGTACCGGTAGAGGAGAAGGTCGAACGCGTTGCCGGTGTATTCCACTCCGTCGCCGCCAAATATGACCTGATGAATGATCTCATGTCATTCGGTATCCATCGGGTATGGAAATATTTCACCATCCAGCTTGCCGGTGTACGCCGCGGCCAAAAAGTTCTGGATCTGGCGGGCGGAACCGGGGACCTGGCCGCCCGTTTCGCCTCCATCGTCGGACCGGCGGGAGAGGTGGTACTGGCAGACATCAACGACTCCATGCTCAAGGTGGGCCGTGAAAACCTGACCAACAAGGGCGTGGTCGGAAATGTGAAGTATGTGCAGGCCAACGCCGAATGCCTGCCTTTTCCCGACAACCATTTCAACTGCATCACCATCGCCTTCGGCCTGCGCAATGTCACCGACAAGGATGCCGCACTGCGCTCCATGTACCGGGTCCTGAAGCCGGGCGGCCGGCTGCTGGTGCTGGAGTTCTCCAAACCGGTGGTTCCGGGGCTGAACAAGATCTACGATGCCTACTCGTTCACCCTGCTGCCACTGATGGGCAAGCTGGTCACCAATGATGCGGAGAGCTACCGCTACCTGGCCGAATCCATCCGCATGCATCCGGATCAGGAGACGCTACGGGCAATGATGGAACAAGCCGGTTTCGAGCGCTGCGACTACCACAACCTGACCGGAGGGATCGTCGCCGTACACCGGGGCTTCAAGCTATGAAAGCAGACGGGCAGACGAAC
>JAJRUX010000018.1 GCA_024277575.1 Gammaproteobacteria bacterium
ACTGGTGTCTGAAAAAGACCGTTGCCGTCTGATACCCACGAATAGTTACTCAGTTTTGCGGGCAGTGGTTGATGTCCGCCACTCACTTCAGCAGGCGCGATCTCATCCAGAGACTGATGAATACGGGTATGGCCCATCATCATCAGGCGTTGGGTGGTAGTGCTTGGCGAGGACAGCTAATAATTAGTGTCCGTCCATAAATGAGCAAATCCTTTATGCGTGAGTTTTCGGAAAGGATAAGAATTATTTGCGCATAAACACATATATGTATATACTCCCATCGTAAGTTCTGAATGGAGAGGCTGTCATGAGCAATATTCGCTGGTCTGTTGTGGTGCCCGAAGACACTGACCGTGCCTTGCGTTCCTATTTGGCACGCACCGGTGGCAGAAAGGGTGACTTATCGCGCTTTGTAGACAATGCGGTGCTTGCTCGCTTGTTTGAATTGACGGTAGAGGATGTAAAGGAACGCAATCGTGCGCAGTCGCAGGACGAGATTCTTGAGGCGATCGAAGAAGCCCTGGCAGGTTGATGCGGGTTGTTATCGATACCGGCATCCTGATCGCGGCACTGATCACCAAAGATACTCCGCCGGACCAGATTTACCAGGCGTGGCGCAAACGTCGTTTTGAACTGGTCACCTCAGAATGGCAGTTGGGGGAATTTCGCCGTGTCAGTCGTTATCCGAAGTTACGCAAGTATCTGCAGCCGGTCGAGGCTGGTAACCTGATCAATGGCCTTAGGCATCTGGCATTTCTGCTGGACGATTTGCCTGACGTCGATTTGTCAAAAGACCCGGATGATAATCCGCTGCTGGCGATGGCGATTGCCGGCGAAGCAGATTATCTCATCAGTGGGGACAAGCGCGATGTGCTGGCACTCAAGAAGGTCGATAAAACCCGCATCATCACTGCGCGCCGGTTCCTGACAATCCTGGAGGGCAAACAGCGCTGATGGAGAGCTTCGACACGACAGGTTCAAAACCAGAATGGGAGGCCCTCAAGTCTATCGTTCTCATCGGTAACCATCTCCCCCGGCAGTGCGGTATCGCCACGTTTACCACCCACCTGCTTGAATCCATCGCGTTGAATGCGCCGGACAAGGCCTGTTGGGCAGTCGCAATGAACGACCGGCCGGAAGGCTATGCCTATCCGTCCCAGGTGCGTTTTGAGATCAATCAGATTCAACTGAACGAATACGGTCTGGCGGCCGACTTATGTAATCTTAACCATGTGGATGCGGTCTGTCTCCAGCATGAGTACGGAATTTTCGGTGGCAAGCGGGGCAGCTTTATCATCGATCTGTTGCGTGATCTCAAGATGCCGGTGGTGACGACGCTGCACACCATCCTGAAAGATCCGACCCTTCAGGACCGGCATATCATGATGCAACTTGCCGAGTTCTCGGATCGGCTGGTGGTGATGAGCGAACGCTCAGTCGAATTCCTGCGCGATATCTACCAGGTGCCGGAGGAGAAGATCGTCCTCATACACCACGGCATTCCTGACGTGCCGTTTGTCGAATCCGATGCCTACAAGGACAAGTTCGGCGTATCCGGAAAGAAGATCATCCTGACCTTCGGCCTGCTATCGCCGGGTAAGGGTATTGAGGTGGTTATCGATGCTCTGCCGGAGATCGTGAAGGCACACCCGCAGGTTATCTACATGGTGGTAGGCGCCACCCATCCGCACCTTAAGATGGAACAGGGGGAGGATTACAGAAACAGCCTTCACCTGCGCGCAAAAGCACTCGGTGTTGCAGACCATGTTGTTTTTCATGACCGTTTCGTTGCCGACGAATACTTGCTGGAATTTATCGGAGCGGCAGATATTTATGTCACTCCCTATCAGAACGAGGCGCAGATTATTTCCGGTACGCTCGCTTATGCGCTTGGCATGGGCAAAGCGGTGGTATCCACACCCTACTGGCACGCCCAGGAATTGCTCGCCGATGATCGGGGCAGGCTGATCCCGTTTCGGGATTCGGAGGCCATGGCACGGGAAGTCATTGACCTCCTGGATCATCCCGATGAGTGCCGCGCCATCCAGGAGAGGGCCTACCAGTACGGCCGCCAAATGATCTGGAGCGATGTAGGCCGCCGCTATCTCGACATCTTCGCAGAAGCCAAATGCCAGCGCTTGCGAAACAACGTACCCGAACGCCGGCTGGAGACCCTCGGACACCGCCAGCAGCGGTTACCGGAGATCAAGCTGGAATATTTACGCCGCATGACCGATGACACCGGCATGTTGCAACACGCCAAGTACACGGTTCCAGACCGGACACACGGCTATTGCGTGGACGATAACGCCCGCGCGTTGATCGTCGTTGTCACATTACAGGATCTCCAGCCGCTGGATTCGGCACTGAGCGGCCCGGCCGCCATTTACCTGGGTTTTCTGGGTCATGCCTTCAATGCCCGGACCGGCCGCT
Organism: Gammaproteobacteria bacterium; assembly: GCA_024277575.1. Classification (GTDB taxonomy): domain Bacteria; phylum Pseudomonadota; class Gammaproteobacteria; order Thiohalospirales; family Thiohalospiraceae; genus DRMK01. Next base: position 2,434 of record JAJRUX010000018.1, read on the forward strand.
TCCGCAACTTCATGTCCTATGATCGCCGCTGGCTCGAGGAAACAGGCTCGGAGGATTCCCACGCTCGCGCCGTGTGGGGATTGGGCGTTGCGGTGGCATTGGGGCGGGATAAGGGACTGGTGGGTTTTGCGGTGGACCTGTTCCAGCGTGCGCTGGACGCCACCGAACATTTCACCCACCCACGGTCAATGGCTTTCGCCATCATCGGTATTCATGCGTATCTGAGCCGCTACAGCGGGGACAGCCGCGCGAAAAGGATGCGCAAGATACTCTCGGACCGGCTCATGCAGAAGTTCAGGGATTTCGCCAGCGATGGCTGGCCCTGGTGTGAAGACACCCTGACCTATGACAACGCCCGGTTGCCGCAGGCTTTGCTGCTGTCCGGACAGTGGCTTCCCGACCGCGAGATGCTGGAGATGGGTCTGCGCGCCCTCGACTGGCTGAAGCAGGTTCAGACTAGTAGTAAGGACCACCATTTCTCCGCCATCGGCAATCACAACTGGTTTCCCAAAGGTGGCGAAAAGGCGCAATTCGATCAGCAACCCATCGAGGCAGCCGCGATGGTGGATGCCTGCATCGAAGCATTTAACTGCACGCGGGATGAGGAATGGGCCGCTTATGCCTACCGCTGCCTCAGCTGGTACCAGGGCGAAAACGATCTGGGGGTTCAGCTCTGCGATTACGCTACCGGGGGCTGCCGGGATGGACTGGAAGCACAGGGTGCAAATGAAAATCAGGGGGCAGAGTCCACGCTTTGCTGGCTCATGGCGTTGCTCGCCGTCTACAATCACCGCGGCTGGGACCGGGTTACACCGGGGGATGAGTCTGCCCGGCCTGATGTTCAGAAAGTGTCGTAGCAATAGCGACGACGACCATTCCCTACCGTGCTGTCAGCCTGGCCATCAGCTCTGGTACCTGCAGGGTTGCTATGCCGCAGCGCTGGTCGCCCGAGGCATACGGGATGATCAATTCGTCCTGGTGGATGAGTGCGCCGCACGTGTAAACCACGTTCGGGACGTACCCCTCTCGCTCATGCGCATTCGGCACCAGGATCGGTTCTTCAATCCGGCTGATGATGCGGGTCGGATCTTCCAGGTCCAGCAACTCGATGCCGAGGCTGTAGGTTCGTAGCGGGCCAACCCCGTGGGTAACCACCAGCCAGCCTTCAGGTGTCTCGATGGGTGAGCCGCCGTTTCCCATTTGCATGAACTCGTAAGGGAACTCAGGCTCCTGCAGAAGTTGGGCTTGCTGCCAGAAGTGCAGATTATCCGAAAACATGATCGTATTGTTCTCACCATCCTGGCGTGACAGCATCACGTATTGACCGCGGATCTTTCTCGGGAACAGGGCCATCCCCTTGCCCTGTATCTGGGCTCCGTTCAGCGTAATGACCTTGAACGAAATGAAGTCGCAGGTCTCGATAAGTTGTGGCAGGATCGTCTCGCCATTGTATGCGGTATAGGTGGCGTAGTAGGTCACCGTGCCGTCGTCATCGACGAAACGCACGAAACGGGCATCTTCGATGCCCTTACGCTCGGATTCTGACACGGGGAAAATCACCCGCTCGGAAATCGGGTGCTCCTTGCGAAACAGAACCTGGTAATTGGATTGCGCCAGCCACATTGCCATGTCAATGGCATCCGTCTTCTCCTGTGGCCGGAACTGGCCGTTGTTCTGAAGTTCGGTAATCTTTCCCTGCAGATCGTTGAAGGTGAAGTTATCCGGCAGCCGGTTGAGGAGCTGGTGTGTTACCGCGCTACTCGCTCCCATCTCCTGGAGTTTCAGTCGGAACAGGTGCCGGTCGTAGCCTGGATTGGGATGGATTTCCGGAGCTTCTACATAGTCATTCAGGGCATCGAAGAAGATATCGTTGTTGCTATCGATAATCCCGCTGCGAAACTCGATGGAGGAGATGTGGCCTTCACCAACGGCGCGGAAGCTCATAACGAACCGGCAGGCGCCTTCGGGATCCGCCTCCTGGTTCGGAACCTGAACGATGGAGGGATTGAACAACGCTGCCGCCTCCACCGAGTATTCCGCGGTAAAGTACGCACCGATCAGAAGCCGCTGTTGCTTCGACACCTGATCGACATCCGGTACAAAGCGGGCTACCTGTTCAAAATTTCGTTCCAGACTCTCCCTGAAGTTGCGGTGACGGTGAGAGAAATCCTGTAACAGGGTTTCCAGCATCACATCCACCTCGTTCTCGCCCAGGCTCAATACCCGCTGGATTACTTTTCGAATACGTTCGTCACCGGACGGCAGGTACAGCCGGGGAATGACGCGGCTGATTTTCGCATTCATCACAATCGACTTGCGCCGTGCGAGTAGAGTGGGGGGAGCGGTTCTGGTTTCCATCTTCATCATATTCACGCGTTACAAGCCCTCGGCATCCGGTATGGTGTGCGACCGCCATGGATGGCGGAAGTGCCGATTTTGCAGGAGCAATAAATCGACCATGGCAA
>JAJRUX010000019.1 GCA_024277575.1 Gammaproteobacteria bacterium
CTGCCCGATTTGACGAGCCAAACTGAATTTATGCGTTATCAAACCGACGATCTGCGCATCGCGAACATCAAGGAAGTCTTGCCGCCCGTTCAGCTGCATGAACAACTGCCACTATCCGATGCCGGCTCAAAAACCGTATCCAGCACCCGGCAACAAATTCACCACATCCTGACCGGTGAGGATGATCGGTTGCTGGTTGTTATGGGGCCATGCTCCATTCACGATACCAAAGCAGCAATGGAGTATGCCGACCGCCTGAAAGGGCTGATATCTGAAGTTCAGAATGAGATATGTCTGGTTATGCGGGTCTATTTTGAAAAGCCACGCACAACTGTGGGTTGGAAAGGACTTATTAACGATCCAAACTTGGATGGCAGCTTTCAGATCAACAAAGGGCTTTATCTGGCGCGTCAACTACTCACCGATCTGGCAGATATGGGTATCCCCACAGGAACCGAGTTTCTCGATCTGATCAGCCCTCAATACATAGCCGATGCTGTAAGTTGGGGTGCCATCGGGGCCCGTACCACAGAGAGTCAGGTGCATCGCGAACTGGCTTCAGGCTTGTCATGTCCGGTGGGCTTTAAAAACAGCACAGATGGCAGTCTGCGCGTTGCCATTGATGCCATTGGCTCTGCCTCCCATCCTCACCACTTTTTATCCGTAACCAAGGCTGGACGATCAGCAATTTTTTCCACCACCGGTAACGAGGATTGCCATATTATTTTGCGGGGCGGAACAAATGGCCCCAACTATGATCAAGACAGCATCCGCAATGCTGTCGAACAGCTAAAACAAGCTGACCTTCCCGCCCGGTTAATGATTGACTGCAGCCATGCCAACAGCCTGAAACAGCATGAACGCCAACTGTTGGTCGGTAAAGATATCGCAAATCAGCTGGCAAAAGGCAATAAATCTATAATTGGTGTCATGGTCGAAAGTCACTTGATCGCCGGACGCCAGGATATTGACCCGGACCAGGATATGACCTTCGGCCAAAGCATTACGGACGCCTGCCTCGGCTGGAGTGACAGTGAGATGCTGGTCCGTGAACTGGCGATCGCCGTACAACAACGGCGAAAAGGCAATCGTAGTTAGATTGTAACTATTCAGCATAGCCGAAAATGAGTATGTAACCGTTCAGATTGCCCCTGAAATTCGTCAGCTCAAGGCAAAAAATGTGAGTTTACACGGGTAAATGAGCATTTTTTAACGCAGAAATGGCAGATTTCAGGGGTGAGCTGAATAGTTACGTTAGATTTTTTTATTCCAGTCCGTTAATCTGATATCACGGTCATTCTTCCTTTTTGGAGCAGATTGAACCACCAGAGGACAAATCTGTCTATGTACCGGAGCTTTATTTATAAACTAAAGGAAATGAGAGTGAAACTAAAATTACTAACCGTTTTTTCACTGGCCGCATTGACTGCGATACCGCTTGCTTCTGCGGGCGAACTTAAAACCGAGAAGCAAAAACTCAGTTATATCATTGGGTACCAGATTGGTTTTAACCTGAAACGTGAAGGAACCGAGATTGATCCATCACTGTTGTCCGAAGCAGTACAGGATGCTCTGAACGGCACTGAGCCAAAGCTGTCTAAAGAAGAGATGCAAGCTACCATGAAGGCTGTTCAACAAAGAAAAATGCAGGAACAAAAGGCTAGGCTGGAGAAAAATGAAAAAGCGGGCCAGGATTTTTTAGCGGCCAACAAAAAGAAGGAAGGAGTTGTAGAACTACCCAGCGGGCTGCAATACAAAATTATCAAAGCAGGTTCCGGCAGCCAACCGAAAGCTGATGATACTGTCACGGTAAACTACAAGGGCACATTAATCACCGGCAAACAGTTTGATAGCTCCTACGATCGCGGACAACCCGCCACCTTTCCTATCAATGGTGTAATTCAGGGGTGGCAGGAGGCGTTGCAACTGATGAAAGAAGGCGCCAAGTGGGAAATATATGTACCAGCCAAACTGGCTTATGGCGCACGTGGTGCCGGTAGCGATATTGGTCCAGGCGAGACGCTCATTTTTGATGTCGAACTGCTTGAAATCAAGAAGAAAGAGCAGAAATAATTCAATCCCATTTACTGTCGGGGTAGTATCAGCTCTGCCTCGACAGTAACAGAATATTTACCCTTATCCGACTTGCTCGTTAATGAGTAAAACATTTTTTCCCCTTCTGCTTGGAGTTGCTCTTCTCTTCGGTTTTTGGCTCAACACCTTGCGCGCCCGTGAATTGGCAAATACCAGCGCAAAACTCACCTGTTCCCGGCAAGGGCTCCAGCTTCTGGATGGTACTGTTGCGCTGCTTCATTGGCAGCTGATAAAAGGCCGACTCGCACTGCGACGCACCTATCAGTTTGAATACAGCGAGAATGGTGACAATCGGCAGAAAGGTATTGTAATAATTGCCGCAAATAGTGTTGAGTCTGTAATACTTGCACCCTAAAAGGCCGCTAATCCAATCTTACGTTACGATAAAAATCCCCTTAATCCCCAGAATGGCAGCACTGGCCATGGAACCTATCGCCAATTCATTCCAGCGATCGCGTTTTTCTATATTGATAAATTCACATCCATAAAAAAGTATGCCCAGATAAAAAAGCAAAGCGATATTTGCATACCCACCCATCGGAGTCTGGGAGAGAATTAACAGGGATATACCGGCAAACACCAGTAGATAATCCATTGTTGTGGTAAAAAACTCTATTTTCCTTCGCCGTGGTGAGTATATCATCGCCGTGACAAGGCCGATTACCAGCACAATGAAAAAAGCAACATCTGCAACCCTTGCCCAGATTCCATGTACCGGCGGATAGGTTATTTGGAGATATACCACCGAGGCTGCAACAACATAGATGAAGGTTCTGTGAATGATCGAGTGCTGAACATCATTGAAGATCAATTCCAGCAACATCGCAACAAAAACAAGGGCCGCAAGTATACCAACATCACGAGGCACTACTTCAAACGCCAGACTCGCCACTACCAGGTACACCGGCACACCAAATTCAATCATCCTCCGTGGCAACCATACCAGTACGCCGGGACTGCTGTACGCCAGATCTGATGCCCGGCGCTCTTTGGCGCGACGTTCCACAATTTTCTGCTGCCAACTCCCCGATTTTCTCCACCCGGAGATGTATATCCGACGCAGGCCCATCACCAATCCCACACACAAGATGGTATAAACAACCAGAATGACAACATCATTGGTATACGCCAGCATTCCTCCCATAAACACAAACAGGGTCTGGAGCAGATACATGATTCCCACCGATCCCCGCTGTGAAAATCCAAGATCCAGAATCAGATGGTGAAAGTGCTCTTTGGAAGGTTCAAACATACTGGAGCCGCGACGCTTCCGTCTGATCATCACCACCAACAAATCGGCGATCGGCAATCCCAACAGCAACAGTACGACGGCAGGGTGGATGGACGTTTCAGCATTCTGGGTCAACATTATCACCAGAAAACCCATCGTAAATCCGATAAACTGACTGCCACTGTCGCCCATGAAAACATTTGCCGGATGGGTGTTATAACGAAGAAACCCCAGAATGCCGCCAACCACTGCAACGGCGATCATGGCAACTTCTTTCCCGCCATCAAGATAGGCAAGCAGCCCAATAGCACCCAGCGAAAGCAGTGCTTCCCCGCCGGCAAGTCCGTCCAGACCATCCGATGTATTCAGTGCATTCGTCATTCCTACAACAGCAAAAATGGCAAATGAAACCGCAAGATAGGATGGCAAGTGAACAGCGTCACCAAGCAAGGGAAGGGTCGTGATCTCCATCCCCCCCC
>JAJRUX010000020.1 GCA_024277575.1 Gammaproteobacteria bacterium
TAGAAAAGGATAGGCCGGTGTGTGGGCGCCTGCGGACTGCGTTGGTAAAACTTGCTGTAGGGGTGCTACAGCGGCGTTTTGCCGCCTTGCCGCAGGCGCCCACACACCGGCTGAACACCATCTATATCGTTGCCGGGTTAATAACAACGATACGTCCCTGGGTGGCTCGAAAAATGCTTGTACTGAATTAGGGGTACTGAGTACTCTGGAAAAACATAATCAGCAAAGGAGAACAGGTCCATGGCACATATTGTAGTGATTGGAGCCAGCACAGGAGGTCTGCCAACAGCCTATGAAGTAAGGGAGATGCTGGGCAGTGAGCACAAGGTAACGGTGGTATCCAATACCGACACCTTTCACTTCGTCCCATCGAACCCCTGGGTCGCCGTTGGATGGCGTGACCGGGAAGACACCAGCTTCAAACTGGAGCCCTATGTCACCGCCAAGGGAATCGATTTCATCCCCGTTGGAGTAAGCAAAATCAAGCCGGATGACAACCAGCTGGTGCTAGCCGATGATCGGGTGATCGACTATGACTATCTGGTCATCGCCACCGGCCCCAAACTGGCATTCGACGAGATTGAAGGTACCGGACCAGATGGTTACACCAGCTCCATCTGCACCCTCGATCATGCTGAAAAGGCTTATGAGAAATGGCAGGCATTCATTGAACAACCCGGCCCGATCGTGGTGGGCGCCGTTCAGGGCGCTTCCTGCTTTGGTCCCGCCTATGAATTTGCCTTTATCATGGATGCCGATCTGCGCAAGCGCAAAATCCGCGATCAGGTGCCGATGACCTTCGTCACCTCGGAACCTTATATCGGCCACCTCGGGCTGGGTGGCGTGGGTGACTCTAAGGGCATGATGGAGTCCGAGCTACGCCAACGCCACATCCCCTGGATCTGCAATGCAAAGGTTACCAGAGTGGAAGATGGCACCATGTTCGTAACCGAGCACAATGAGCAGGGGGAAGCCGTCAAGGAGCATGAACTTCCCTTCAACTTCTCCATGATGCTGCCAGCTTTCAAGGGGGTGGATCCGGTAATGGCGGTTGGCGAGGATCTGGTCAATCCACGCGGTTTCGTCAAGGTGGATGACTACCAGCGCAATCCCAAATGGAACAACATCTACTCGGTTGGCGTCTGTATCGCCATTCCACCCGTAGAGGTAACGCCGGTTCCCACCGGTGCGCCCAAGACCGGCTACATGATCGAATCAATGGCCACCGCCGTTGCGCACAACATCAAGGATGCCCTGGGAGGCAGGGAACCCTCCACCGAGGCCACCTGGAATGCCATCTGCCTCGCAGACATGGGCGACACCGGGGCCGCCTTCGTGGCGATTCCCCAGATTCCGCCGCGCAATGTAGCCTGGATGAAAAAGGGCAAGTGGGTTCATCTGGCCAAGAAGGCGTTTGAAAAATACTTCATTAACAAAATGAAAAAAGGTACCAGTGAACCAATCTTCGAGAAATATATCCTCAAGATGCTGGGTATCGACAAGCTGAAATAATCACCTTGGTACGCCATAAGATCGTCACCCCGGCGGTCTTATGGCATCTCTTTCGACAAAATAATGACGCTATTTTCCCGATTTCAGCAATCCAGCCGCCAGAACCACCCAACCTGACAGAAAGCAGATCCCTCCAAACGGCGTAATCACCCCTAAAGAACGGGTTCCGGTAATCGCCAGAAGATAGAGACTGCCGGAAAACAACAGGATTCCCGCCAGCAGCAATCCCCCCGACCAGTTTATATAACGCAGCCCCGGATTTCTCTCCGCCCACAACCCGATGAACAGTAGCGCCAGCGCATGATACATCTGATACTGTACTCCGGTCTGAAACACCGTCAACATATGGGTCGAAATCTGGCTACGCAGACCATGAGCACCAAAGGCACCCAGCGCAACACTCAAAAAACCGTTTATCGCGCCCAGAACTATAAACACCTTACCCATACCCTACTCCAGCCACTCAATAATATATTGTTCAAGATTGCTGTCCAGATCATCCACCTCGCTGTCCGGTATGGCGTAGGCACGCACCGAAACACCTGCATCGACAACGCTGTCGGGATCATTGCTTCGCAGCGGATGCCAATCGGGCAGATCTTCCCCTTCCGCAATCAAGCGGTAGGCACAGCTGATCGGCATCCAGTGAAGCTGGGGGATGTTGTCCGTGGAGAGCGTCAGACAGCTGGGTACCAACCGGCTGCGCTCGGAATAGCGGGTACAACAGCCACTTTCAAAATCCAGCAGACTGCACACGACATTCGTATAATAGATCTTGCCGCTCTCCTCATCCTCCAGCTTGTGGAGACAGCATTTACCACAGTGATCGCACAGCGATTCCCACTCTGCTCGGGTCATTTCATCAAGGGATTTGCGGCGCCAGAAAGGGATGGTTTGCATGAAATCGATAATCGGGACTCTGTTCCTGCTCATTATAACCCTCATAGCTGGCCAAGTGTCGGCAGAGATTGTGGTACAAGACGCAGTTGGCAACATAATACGTCTTTCCCAGCCAGCAAAACGGATCATCAGTCTGGCTCCCCACAACACCGAAAACCTGTTTGCTGCTGGAGCTGGGGCGATACTGGTGGGCGCAACAAGTTACAGCGACTACCCTGCCGCAGCAAAAAAGGTTCCGCGGGTTGGCGGATACACTGGCCTGGATCTCGAAACCATCATTGCCCTGAAGCCGGATCTGATCCTCGCCTGGGAGAGCGGCAACCGGAAAGAGGATATCGAACGGCTGCGTTCACTGGGGTTCACACTCTACCTGAGTGAACCCCACCAGCTGGAGGACATCGCCACCGAAATTGAAGCACTGGGGAAGTTGGCCGGCAGCACGACAACAGCCCGGAAATTTGCAAAACAGTACCGCAACCGGCTACAACAGCTGCGCCAGCGTTACCGTGGAGCAAAACCGGTACGGGTTTTCTATGAGATCTGGCACCGGCCACTAATCACCATCAACGGCAAGCAGCTGATCAGCAAGGCTTTGGCCCTGTGCGGTGGCAGCAATGTTTTCGCCAAACTATCCACACTAGCACCCACCATCAGTATCGAAGCGGTGCTGGCAGCCAATCCGGACGCCATCATCACTTCTGCAAAAAGCGCACAACAGAATGGTGAATGGATCAAGAACTGGCGCAGCTGGCCGCAACTCAAGGCCGTTGCACGGAGCAATCTTTATTTTGTATCTCCGGATCTGCTCCAGCGGCAGGGGCCACGCATTCTGCAAGGGACAGAACAGCTCTGCGAAACCATTGCTCAGGCGAGACAGAAGACAGAACAGTAAGGTCTTTGTAAAAAACCGGGTGATTTCAGCCGGAAACGCCCCTTCAGATTGACCCGCCATCTACCCGCAAGTTAGGTTGATACGAGCCAATCCCAGCACCGATAATAATGAAACGGATGTGCCAATAACAAAAACATTACTCTGGTTCTCTCTATTCATCCTGCTGTCAGGTTACCAGGTTGCCACAGGTACGGTTCTCCATCTTGACAACGGGAAAAACCGTATCAATCTTCAGCGTTATGAAATAAGGTTTATCAACGGTAAACAGTGTCATTCCACAGATACCCCCACCCCATACTTGACAGCCACATCTAACCACCCCATAATTCTAAACATGTCGAATTATAGATCTGACAACACTCCTCTGGCAGAAATGTTCAAAGCGTTGAGCAATCCCCATCGGCTGGCACTGTTCTATCGGCTGATGAATTGCTGCGCGCCCGGAACCCGATGCGGAATGGATGAAACAGCACGTTTTTGCGTAGGTGAGTTGCACGAGGGGCTGGATATCGCACCGTCAACTCTGTCACACCATCTAAAAGAGCTGCACCGGGCCGGCCTGATTCAGATGGAGCGGCGTGGCAAACATGTGGAGTGCTGGCTGGAACCTGCCGTGCTGATTCAATTAAGCCAGTTTTTCAAACCGGATTAAAAACGAGGAACAGATTATGAGTTCATGTTGTTCACCAACACCGAAAACATCAGATCACGCCCGGCAGGATACTCATCGGCAGGAGGTGCGCGATGCCTACACCAAAGTGGCAAATGCCAGCAATCAGGGTGACACCTGCGGGGTCGAGAGTAGTTGCTGTGGCGTGTCGGATGATTCGGCCATCAATACTTTGATCTCAACCCGTCTGGGATACAGCGAAGAAGATCTGGCCAAGGCGCCCGATGGCGCCGACATGGGCCTGGGCTGCGGGAATCCACGTGCAATCGCTTCGCTGAAGCCGGGTGAAGTGGTGGTGGATCTGGGTGCCGGTGGCGGTTTTGACTGTTTCCTCGCGGCTCATGAGGTGGGAGTAACCGGGCGCGTCATCGGTATCGACATGACACCCGATATGCTCAGCAAGGCCCGCAACAATGCCGTAAAGGGAAAGTTCAGCAACGTCGAGTTTCGCTTGGGTGAAATCGAACATCTGCCGGTTGCTGATGAGTCAGTCGATGTCATCATCTCCAACTGCGTAATCAATCTGTCACCCGACAAACCGCAGGTCTTTCGGGAAGCGTTCCGGATATTGCGCCCCGGCGGGCGACTGGCCATCTCGGATGTGGTCGCTACCGTGGAACTGCCGGAACAGATGCGCAATGACCCCGCGCTGATCGCCGGCTGTATGGGAAACGCCTCATTGATTCAGGATCTGGAGGCCATAATCAGGGAGGCTGGCTTCGACAATGTGCGCATCGAACCAAAAGATGAATCCAGGGAGTTTATCCGCGACTGGGCGCCGGATCATAATGTGACGGACTACATACTGTCGGCGACCATCGAAGGGGTAAAACCCAACTGCAAACCAAGGGAAGAGTGTTGCCAGGAGTCTGTCGGGTTTGGGTAATCGTAGTGAGCTGGTGGGAGAGCGGGTCAAAATGTTTCCGGTTTTGAGGCGAATAGTGGGTCTATTTAACGAAAAACCAGGGATATTTTGGCCGCTCTTCCATCAGCGCAGTAGATTATTCCCAAATCTGACAGACTCCTAGCACTCTTTCAAGGTAATAAATATCCCTTACTGAAAAAGGGCGACTCCAGTCACCCTTTTTTATTCAACCATACCAAACCATAATAGAAATACTAATCTGCTTCCCAACCCAGGATGGTATTCTCACCAGTCTTTCAGTCAAAAAGCCTCGCCCCTTTGGTACCTGCCTAATTGTCAAGTTTTACTCCCCCCTCACCAACAGTGACAATACACCTTTTTGCTCCGGGCCAGTGCAACAAGGTGCACGGATGCTACGTAACAATATACGCATGGAAAATCGCGCTGCCCCTGGAGCTTGGTTGGTCTTTTCCCATCGGAGAGTGACTAAAAGGTTATGTGCAATATTTCAAAAGTCTGGTTGACTACGATGCCCCGGTGAACCATCTGGGTATTGGTATCGCCCTCACCGACTGGCCATAAAAACCTCTCATACATATATTTGGCAAACACCTCCTCTGTTTTATGAATGTGAATAATCCACCGGTCAAAACCGAGGGAGTAAAAGCTGCTATTAACCCCATTTTTCAAAAACCGGA
>JAJRUX010000021.1 GCA_024277575.1 Gammaproteobacteria bacterium
CCCGATCCCGACTCCTCGGGCGGCCTGGTGGCGGGTCAAGCGGCGGCTGGCTGGCAAAACGGGGTGACCGTTGCTGGCCGGAAAAAGGGTATTCGGCAGAGGCGATCTCATGCGCCGGCGGGGAGGGGAACAGGGGTGCTTCGCGAGCTTTTTCCGGCTCGGCGGGGCGGTCTTTTTCCATCGCCGAATCCATGGGGAACTCTCTTTGCCGAACCAGATCGTCCGCAGCGGGTGAAGCTCCTGTTTCATCAGCAAGGGATGGCGCGATGCTGCCATGATCCGGTTCAAACAGCCCGGGTATTCTCGGTTGTATGGTGTCGCATCGTTCCAGATGCCGATCGACCAGAGTGGTAAAAAAACGGTTCATCGATCCACCATTCCCAGATAGAGTTGCCGCCGCAGTGGCGACAGATTCAGAATCTCGCTTTCTGTCCAGCCATAGGCGGTTGCCAGACGGTGAATGGCGCGGATGGTTCGTTCCGCCCAGCTGTTGATCTCGGCCCACAAAAAGGTTGCGATGTCGAATAGCACTTCCCACTGCCGGGCGCACTCCGGGCAGACCAGGGTGGTGCGGATCCCGGCCTGGGGGTCCAGCTGCTCGATGTGCCTGCTCAAGGCATCGAGCGTCCGTGAAGGGAGTTCGGAAAATTTACGTTTTTTCCCTTCCTGCTCGATGGAGACAATGCACTGTTCCAGCAGCGCTTCTGCGGTATCGTTACCTTGTTGTGATGCCGCGCTCACTGCGGCAGCAACATCCCTGCTGCCGGGAAGATGGAAACGCAGCCGGTATCCGTCCGTATCCAGTGTAAATTCCTCTGCCGGTTCGATGTCGCCGATGGACTGTATGCGCAGATCCGTGGTGCTCCCTTCCCACTCCACCTTTTCCCCGCACTGCGGGCAGCGGGCGGTATTGAGAAGCCGGGTTCCAAACATCCATTCGCGCAGCTGCAGCAGGCGCGCATCCCGTTCGCCAATACTCAGGTTTGCCGCCGTTTCCGCATCCAGCTCCGGTGAAGCGGCGGTGACAAGAATCAGCGCCCGTTCCAGGATTGGCTGGTTCAATCCGCGCTCCCATGCGTTGAGCAGTTCCGTCGCACTGAGCGGTTTCATGGACTACCCTTCCGGTTCGGTGAATTCCGGCTCGGCGGGTTCGGCAACCTCATAGTCGCGTTCCCACCCTTCGTTCTCCAGCTTCAGGGTCTGAATCGCCACGGCGTTGGCGCTGGCATCCAGCTCCGGCAGTGCCTGGTATTCGGATACCCAGCAGCGATATACCTTGTAGGCGATGGCCAGCTGGCCGGCCTCGTTATAGACCTCGATGATCACGTCCTTGCGAAAATCTTTCAGTGATACCTCTGCGCCCAGGCCGGAGCCGAAGTTCCAGATCTTGTTGGCCCATTTTTCGAACTCGGTGTCGTGGGTGACGCCGCGCTCCAGGGTGATGGCTTCATACTTGCTCTGCCCCGGCGATTTGCGCGCGCTGCTGGGGTCGCCGCCCTCGCGGTGCTCCACCAGTTCGGTGGTGCGTTTCAGAGCGCCGATTTTGCTGACTCCCGCAACATATTTTCCATCCCACTTGATGCGAAACTTGAAATTTTTGTAAGGGTCGAATCGCTGTGGATTAACGGTAAACTGTGCCATTATTAACTCCTTTAAACTTCAAGTTCGCCAGCGATCTGCTGAAGTTTGATGATGACAAATTCCGCCGGTTTGAGCGGCGCGAATCCCACCACGATGTTGACGATGCCGCGGTCGATATCGTTTTGCGTGGTGGTCTCCTTGTCGCACTTGACGAAGTAGGCTTCGCGGGGGGTGGTTCCCTGGAAGGCGCCCTGGCGAAACAGGTTGTGCATGAAGGCGCCGACGTTGAGCCGGATCTGCGCCCACAACGGTTCGTCGTTGGGTTCGAATACCACCCATTTGGTGCCACGGAACAGGCTCTCTTCGATATAGAGCGCCGTTCTTCGTACCGGAATATATTTCCATTCATCGGCGAGAATATCCGCCCCTCTCAAGGTGCGTGAACCCCAGGCGATTCTGCCGATGACCGGAAAGCTGCGCAGGCAGTTGATCCCCAGGGGATTCAGTTCGCCATTCTCCGCATCGGTCAGCATTACGGAAAGACCCTGTGCTCCCTTGAGGGTGGCCTCCATGCCTGCCGGTGCCTTCCAGATGCCGCGCTGTGTATCGGTGCGGGCAAAGATGCCGGCGATGGTTCCGCAGGGTGCGAACTCTTCGAGCTGGCCATCACGCAACGGGTTCGGCTGCTTGATTCTGGGGAAAAAAAGTGCCGCATTTTTGCTGCGGGTGCCGACATGATCCGTACCGGAGTCGGTGAATTTTTCCACCGCCTTTGTCTTGCTGGTCCAGTCGCTCGGGGAGTCCACCAGCAGCATGGCGCGGCGTTTTTCGCAATAGCTTGCCGCATCGCCGATCAGACTGACATCCACATCACGGTTGGGTTCTCCATCGGTATCCTTGTAGGGCGGGATGCAGAGAATGTTGAACAGATCTGCCTGTTCGAGGGCGTAGAGACCTTTCTTGTCCTTTTGGCCATCAGCGGGAGTGAAATCGGTTTTTGTCAACGCCTGGCCATCCGTGGCCTTGTCTGCATCCGCCACCTCGTATTCTCCATCCCCCGGCCGGGCTGCCGGTGAGGCTGGCAGGGATTTGACCCGTACCAGATCGGAGTTGTTCTCTAGAACCTTGTCCAGTCGGCGCGGCCCTTCCACCACGGAGACGTTCAGGTAGACCTCACTCGCCCCTGTGTTGCCATCTTCTATGGTGATGTTGAACAGGTCGGTAACATCCAGGCCCTGTCTCTCGGCTACATCAGTGGCGGCATCATCGTCGTGAGATATGTTCACCTTCAGATGATTCCCCCATTTGCCGGGAGAAGCGGCCTCCAGCACCACGTTGTCGACGGTTATCCTGGCGGTGGAGATATCGTCGCCTGCATTGAACAGCCGCACGATGAGCGCCTGCATGCCGCCATTGCGGTAGAAGTCACGCACGGCAAAACTCATGCTGCTGTTCAGATCCAGCCCGCCAAACAGGCGTTCATAATCTGCGTAGCTGTTGATCATGGTGGCCTTGTCTGTCGGACCGCGTTTTGCGCGTCCCACGAAGGCGGTTATCGATGTGGCGACACCTGTAAGGGTTCTGACACCACTGGGTATCTCTTCTATATATACACCGGGGTATGAGATTTGAGCTGGCATATTGTTTGTCCCTGATTTGTTGGTTGGTTGATGCGGCGTTGACTATCCGGGCAAGCCGATACCGTACTGAAAGGATAGGTTAGAAGCCGACCGGTGGTTAGGATTGTTTTGCAAAACAGTGGTACTTTTTTGCGCGTTGGGTGTGTTGAAAAATCGCCTGTCACACCTTCCGGGGTAACGGGATTCCGTTGAGCGGAATCCCTGTCATCCCGGCAGGTTTATGGTGCCGGTGGGGGAGTGTGGCTGATTCCCACCAGTTCCACATCCAGCCTTCTCGAGCCGTACAGGCCATAGCCGTTTGTCACTCTGGGAGTGGCATGGATCTCGAAGGCAAAGGCGCAGAAATTTTTCCCCGCGGGCAACCATGCGCCTGCCTTTGCCTGCAGCTCGGCGGTTACATAGTCGTCCAGATCGGGATCAACCCCGTTGGCGGTGCCGAACAATGTGTTGCCATGAGTCGTCTCGTCATAGGTCACGTAGAGGGGCTGTACCGGCGCAACGACATCCTCGACTGCCACAGGCGTTGCCGATCCGCGCAGGACATTCAGGCTGTATGAGCCGACAAAACCGCCCGGTTGCTGAACCCTGAATTTTATGGTCAGTGTGGTGTTGGGTGCGGGCAGTTCGAACAGGGCACATTCGGTTGCCGGTTCTCCCCCCAGGGTAATGCCTTCGATATCGCCCGTGATCCGGCGATTGTCCAGATAGAGCCGGATTGAATCCTCCGCTCCCGCTACCTTGTTGCCGTCCTCGTCATACCCTTCGATATGGAACTCCACTGTCCGCGGATTCTGCTCCGGTGTGTAGAGCAGATTTTCATAGTAGCCGCTGTTCAACTGAATCTTGCGGGTGCGCTTGGCGATGATCCAGCCGGGGTCCTGTTCGATGTTCAGATAGTAGGGAACCGTCCGGGGAGGGCCGCCATCCACTCTCATCTGGATTGCGGTGAAGGGGCCGACCGGGGTGCCGTCGTAGTCTGGCGTACCGATATCGGAGATCTTGATGTGTTTGTACCGCTGCTCCACGAACGACCATGTGCCGCCGGGGCGGCGGAAGCGCAGGGTGTAGTATTTGACCTGCGGTTGATCGATAAAACAGGCAAACAGATCCAGACGGCCGCCCCACGCGCCGCGGGTGATCCGTGGGCCGGTGGTGTTGGTGGCGGTAATCCGGCCAGCCGAATCAAAGCTGTTGCCGACGCCGGTGAGCGTCCAGATGTTGCCGATGCTCTGAATGGCCCGGCCACCCTGGCAGGCGGTGGGTCCGGGTTGTATCTCGCTCTCCGGTACGCACAGGTTGATACGCTTCAGGTTGGGGACATTGGCAATCAGCGCGGTCTCGAACAGAAAGTCCGGCCCGTCACCGACGCCGCTGACGATCTGCACAATGAGATCGGGGCGCAGCTCCGTCGCCAGCGAGCCGCTCCCGGAGGGTACATCGTTGACCTCTTCGGCAATATCTTCCAGTGTTTGGCTGAAACGGAAAATGTAGTTGCCTTGCTCATCCGTTACAGCCAACCCCAGTATTTCGCGGTCACCGGTTCCCGTATAGGCGCCGCCCCCCAGCTCGCTCGCGGTGCGGTCATATTCGATAAACCGCAGCAGCAGGCCCGGCCGATCCTTGACCCGGCAGCGCCACCGGAACTTGTCCTTGAACTTCAGCAGATCGGGCAGGCGGGAGTTGAACTCGGGAAGCAGGGATACCCGCTCCGCCAGCGTCACTCTCTCCACGGCCCGGGATGGCGGCTGCTCCTTCCTGGCGGGTGCAGTCCCCAGCGGAATCATCATCGGCCGGAAGGAAAACGGATCAGGCTCCGGATCGGGTATCGGCGGGCGTTTTTCAAACTCGCGGATCCGTTCCGGATAAAGCCGCTCCAGCGTCTCCCGGATGGAAGCGTGTTTCAGCGCTTCTTTCAGCTGGTGCGGTGTATCGATTACGATATCGTAGGGGAAGCAGGGGTTGTAGAAACAGGCACCGGAGTAGCTGCGCACCTTGCCCCAAATGATGTATTCAGAGGGTGACTCCGCCGTGACACAGGTCAGGATCAGATCGTTATAATCCTCATCCGCGCCGGAATCGTTGGAAAGAATATCCATCTGCACCTGTCCCCCGGATCGGGATGGCGTGCCCAGTCTTTCGGCGGATGCCCGCCAGGACGCGCCTCTCCCCTTTGGCAGATGCTCGATGGCGATGGTCCACTGCGCGCCAGTCACATTGATGGCGGGAGTCATGGTCTCACCGGTGTAAGTCCCGTCGGCGCCATCACTCCCCTGAATGACGAAGCGCTGCTTGTAGCTGGCGCTCTTGCTTTTTACGCTGACCGTCCAGTTGCCCTGCATGGTTATTGGCATGACGAAAAACCTCTCTGTGCACTGTTTGGTTGGCAGAAAAACCTGCTGCGCAGAGCAGCATTTTTCCCGCGTGAATAACATCAGGAACAGTTTTCCAAAATATCTGATGTAACCTTTTGGCTATAGCGCAAGCATAGGTCAGGAACGCGCGGGGCAGTTAGGATTGTTTTGCATATCAGCAGCAGTTTTTTGCGTTGTTTATTGCCGTGACAACCAGGTGTGTGTGATGCGATGGGTGACTATCGGATTTCCCTGAACGCCACCGTTTTTTCAGCTTATCTGAATAAATGATGCGGGGCAGGCCACCATTGAGATACCGGGAGGGATCTTTGACGGTACCGGGGAAGAACAGCCTGAACTCGACCCCATGGCTGGAAACGACAGCGCCAAGGTTTTCGCACATCAGAATCTCTCATCTTGTTGCTGTTTTTTTGTGCTTCTCGTGATAGCAAGACGGGCTGATCCCCACCATCCGCCGGAACATGCGGGTAAAGTAGGAGGGGTCATGGAAACCTACCGTGTAGGCAATATCCTTGATGGTAACGTTCGGATTTTGTAACAGCTCCCGTGCCCTGTGAATCCGGTAGTTGATGAGATAGTCGCGAAAGGTGATGCCATGTTCTTTCTTGAAGGCCCGGCTGAAGGTGCTGGTGTTCATCCCGCAAAGCTGTGCGACATCTTTCTCGGCAATCTTTTCATGGCAGTGCTTTTCTACAAATGACCGGGCGGGAAGTGTCATTTTCCGCTGCTGGACGTTAAAGCGCAGCTCGGCGGGTATCGGGTTGGGCACCCGGCTGTTCTGACGGCCGGACAGTCCGGTTTGGGGTAAAGACAGGGAACTCTCCGCGCTCTTCAATAGCTCTTGGTGAGATAGCGGTTTGACCAGATAGTCCCAGACGCGGTTTCTCAGCGCCCAGACGGCCAGCGCCTCTGAGTGCTGTTCGGTGAGCATGATGATGGGTGTGGAGGGGAGCAGTTGCAGGGTCTGCTGCAATATTGACAGGCTGTGGGTATCGGGATAATCGTACTCAAAACAGAGAAGCACGGGGGCGACTTTCTGTATCTCATTGATGATGCGGCCGGACTCGTGGGTGCAACAGACCGTCCATTTTTTGGCCAAATGGTGGTACAGGCTGGGTTGCTTCCGTTGGAAACGGAGATCTACCCACAGTATCCGAGGTGAAGCCATTTTTCCTTTTCTCCCTGTTTGGTCATCTTTCAATAACCGCAAGTGGTTGAATGTGTAGTGAATCGGGGTGGTCTTTTTTTCAGTCCTCTTCCGGCTCTTTATATCCCTGCTTCACCAGAGTCTTGAGGGTATCCCATAGCTCATCGATCCCCCTGAAGGTCAGGAGGGTATCGGATTCCGGAACCAGAATGGTTCCGGCCACGGTGTCGCGCTTACCGTCGAATTGATATATCCGAACAATAAAGCTTCGCACCAGCATGTGGGTAACCCCCATGTTCTATGGAACCCCCGGGATTATGGAAAAGTTAACACATAAGAACTTACGAATTACTTACAAAAATGAAGAAAGGTGATGTTCCTGCTCAGTCAGGTGGCGATAGCAGGCTCTGTCCCGGACGTGATGTAAAAGAGTCCTGATGATTTGTAAAAGAATCCTAACCACCCATACCTGATCGTAGCTACTCTTTCAGATAGTGGGTGTTTGAAAAGAGCCTGTTTCCGTCTGTCAGAATGAGAGAGGCGGGTGCCGGTTCAAGAAGGGAGATGGTGATGAACATAACGTATCAATATGCAGTGAAATTTGTTTGTGGAAAATCAAAGGGTGAAGTGGTTGCGCCGGGGGACTACTGGACAGCAATAAACGTGCACAATCCCGGCCATTCAAAGATCGGTTTCAGGAAAAAAATTGCCGTTGCCTTGCCGAATGAGAAGCCCGGTTGTGTGACCCGGTTTTATGATTGTCGCCTGGGTCCGGATGAGGCACTGGAGATCGATTGCGATGATATTTTCAGACATGCAAAGGAGTCACGGTGCAAGATCAAGGGCGGTTTCCTGAAGGGATTTGTAGTCATTGAAAGTGCTGTTGAGCTGGATGTGGTTGCCGTGTACACAGCGGCCGGCCGGGACAAGCAGGTTGAAACATTTCATACCGAACGGGTCCCTCCACGGAAGAGGGAGGCCTGCTTGCCTGACCTGGTTCCCGTTCCTGATGAAAACGGTTTCTTTTGCAAGCTGGAAGACAAGCATTTGATTGTCACCGTCAAAAACCAGGGTTGTGGGTCGGCGGGTCGCTCCATTACAGAGGTTGATTTCTTCTCGCACGGGAAGGTATCCAGACCAACACCGCCGTTGGCACCGGGAGCTTCCACCGAGCTCGCTTTTCCCATTCCACCGCGTTGTCATGACCCGGATTGTGAATTCAGAATAACGGTGAATGCCGATGGGGATGTGACCGAATCCGACATGACCAACAACAAGGCCGACGGAATCTGTATCGGTTGAGCTGAAAAACCGCATCGGGAAACAGGGTTGCCGGTATCCTGCTTCGGCAGGATACCCGGAAAGCCCCTGTATCCAGTAACTTACGCAACTATCGGGTTTATTGTTGTCCGGGACCGCCGGAAACAGAGGTGGATTTACTGGAGTCTGCCCTGATTGCTTGATGAAGCCGCACCGTTTCCTTCCCTGGCATGATGCCCAGCGTTGATGCAAGTACCTTGCGGCAACGTTCATAGGTGGCCAGGGCATCGGCATGATTACCCAGTTTGAAATAGGCCTGCATCAAGTGCCGATAGAACACCTCTGTAAGTGGATCGAGCTCCAGGCCGCAGTGATAGCAGTCGGCGGCGCGTTCCCAGTTGCCACGACTCTCCCAGAAGTGGCCCAATGTCAGGATGGTTCGAATCAGGCGGTTTCTGATCCGTTCGGCGGGAGTTATGGACCAGGGGCGACCTGCTTCGCTGTCAAGAAAAGGTCCCTGAAACAGCCGTTCTGCAGCCTTGGTGAGTCGGGTAATGACTTCGGGGTCGAGAGAAGGAGAGTCCAGTTCCCGACCGATACGGTCAAGTACCTGTT
The DNA here is from genome assembly GCA_024277575.1 of Gammaproteobacteria bacterium. GTDB lineage: Bacteria > Pseudomonadota > Gammaproteobacteria > Thiohalospirales > Thiohalospiraceae > DRMK01. Next base: position 8,616 of record JAJRUX010000021.1, read on the forward strand.
CCAGGCGGCGGACATCTACCCAGATGCAGTGTGTATTGAGGGTGAGATACCCATCCTTCAGAATCACTGACTCCTCAATGCCGAGCAGTTTGCGCAGGCGGTGCAGTGTGGTATGCAGGGACTTGAGGGCGGTATCTCCGAAGGCATCCGGCCACAGGGCATCCATTACCTTTTCCTGGGCGACATCTTTCCCGCCAAAAGCAATTATTGCCTTGAGTAGTTCCAGGGGGCGGTTTTTTGTTCGCGCGGCGCAGGGTAGCTGCCCGCCGTCTACCTGAACGGAGAATCTCCCCAGGGTGTATACCCGTACCGGCATGGGCCATTGCTCGGGAATATCGAGGGGATCCCGGGGAAGGATCTTTGCCTGCCGGATTAGCCGCTGTACATAGGCAGATTCCATACCTTGCTCCAGCGCCAGCCGGAGCAGCGGTTCCACAAGATTTGGTCGTGACCACAACGGCAGGCCATATCCCTGGGCGGATCCCTGCTGTAGCACTTTTTTCAGCTGCGCAATGGCCTGTTCCCTCTTGCCCTGTCGAAATTGAAATCCAGCCTTTGAAAAGGTGCTCATGAAAAGCAGTTGCTGATGCTTGTCACTTCCCCAGGAAATAGATGCCTGCTCTAGGGCCTGGAATGCCTGGGGGGGCTGACCGGATTCGAACAGTGCGTGGGCCAGAGCATAGTGGCAAATTGCGATGGGATAAACGGAGCCGATGCTGTTAGCCAGTGTCAGTGCAGCCTGGGCATGTTCCAGTGCCTGGGGATAGTCCTGGTCAAATAAAGAACGCCAGCTCATTATCACCTGATAGCGTGCGGTATCCAGACTGGGTGGCAGTGACCTGAGATTGGCGTGCATTTTTTCCAGGTAGCGATCTGCTGCCGGCAGATCTGCCAGGATGAGAGCGTTGGCTGCACCGTACCCAAGGAGCCGGCTATCGAGTGGGACAAGATTGGTTTTTTTGGTCAGCTCCAGGCCCCGTTCAATATGTTCCAGACTGCTTTCATAATCTCCCCTGAACAGATCGCCAATGGCAACCGATACCAGTATGTTCAGGTGTGCTTCGGGAGTTATGTTTTCCTCCATGTTGTCTGGTTCAAAGATCCGTATTGTTTCCATCCAGTGGAGCAGTTTTCCGCGACCAAAGAGAAGGGGGGCGATGGCTGTTCCCAGCTGCCAGCGAAGGCTCAGATCCAGCCGGGAGTTCCAAAGCTGTTCGGCGCGTTCGATCAATCGGGTTACCAACGGGTGCTCCGGTTTGCGGAAATAGAACCCCATCAGTACGCAGGAAACTATTTTTGCTTCAATTTCCCTGGAGGGAACCGGCTGTGCCGGGTACAGTTTCTCAAAACGTTCCAGCCAGGGATCAATACGTCGATGATCCCGCTGGGTTATCCAGGTCAGTTGTGTGGCGTCGGCCACGGTCAGATACATACCCTCGATATTTTTCTCCTTCTCAAACAGGGAAAATGCGCGGCTGAACAGCTGTTCTGCTTTTAGCGGCTGCTGGTTTGCGTGACACATTGCCAGCCAGTAGACAGGCCATGGGGAGCGTTTTATTACTTTCTGAGGCAGGTGTTCCAGCCATCCCCTGAGTGTGTGCAGGCGACCTTGAGACAGCAGGACAGGAGCCTGTTCAAGAAGGGTTCGGGTAGCTTCTGTCCACTCCGCGGCAAGCAGCATCAGCTCGATCGCATCCTCCGGTTGTCGGGCTAAGCGCAGTGCCCGGGCAGCCTGGAGGCGGTGTTCTCTCAGCTGTTCTGGGGTCCATGTCGCGGTACCCCGCGCCAGCAGAAATTCCCGGAACAGCGGGTGATATTCGTAGACCGGATTTTTTCCGCCCCGGTGTGTGACAAAGTAGTTGCGTTTGTGAAGGCGCCTGAAAATGGCATCCGCATGCTGATGATCGGTGAACTCTGTTACTGCGGGAAGCGACATGGTGCGCAGGAGGGCCGACTTGAGCAGGAATATCTGTTCTTCCGGGCTGGCCTTGTCAAACAGTTCGCTGGCAAAATAGTTAAAGATGGTTTCACGGGCGCAGCCGGTTACCGCATCGATTTCGACATCTTCATTTTCTATTGCCTGCAGCATCAATATCAATCCCGCCGCCCAGCCCCGGGTTTGCCGATGCAGGGTGCGAATAATCTGTTTAGAGTGCTTGTGTGGGTTGGTCGATTCAAACAGATTGGCAATACCCAGCGACTCATCTTCAGTCAGCCGTAGTTCCTCCCAGCCGATGAAGATTGCTATCTGACGTGCTCGCAGCGGTGCAAGCCAGGCTGGTGGTTTGTTGCGGCTGAGAAATATTATCTGAATCCCTTCCGGAATTGCTGCCAGTGCTTCGC
>JAJRUX010000022.1 GCA_024277575.1 Gammaproteobacteria bacterium
GATACAGCAGTCGACAATGAAGATCGGTTTGGTGCGGCGTATGGGCCGGAAGTGGTTCCTGAGAACAGTTTTTTTGTACTGGGCGACAATCGCAATTTCAGTATTGACAGCCGCATTCTTGGGGCGATTCCCGGACAAAAAGTTGCCGGAAAGGTAACCAAGGTTTTTTGGTCATGGAATTTTGACGACAATCATATTCATTGGGAAAGGACTGCGTTACCGATTAAGTAATTCAGACAAGATATTGGCAATTTGCTAAATAGCTGCTGTGATTCCTGCTTTTCCAGAAGAGGCTTCCAGACTAAGCCGGCGGGTATGATTCGGGATGTAATCCATGCTGGTCATAACACAGTCCGCCACCTTTTTCGCCCCACTCCGGCAGCACAAAGCGTGTTGCAGGTTTGCCATCCAGTTTAAAGTGGTGTTCAGCAGGACGGTGCGTGTGTCCGTGAACTAGCGAAAATACTTTGTGGGAGCGCATCATCTTCTCCACAGCCTGCTGATTGACATCCATAATTTCTGCGCTTTTTTGTCCGGTAGCAGTGCGGCTCTCCCGCCTCAGTTGCCGGGCAAGCTCCAGCCTTTCCGACATTGATTTGCCGAGTAGCGTTTTCCGCCATTCAGGATCATGTACCATGATGCGGAACTGCTGGTAGGCCACATCATCTGTACAGAGCAGATCACCGTGCATCAGCAGCGTGGGAATTCCGTCAAGGTCGATAACGGCAGGATCACTCAATAGTTGTGCCCCGGTCATGGACTGAAAGTCATCACCCAGCAGGAAGTCACGGTTGCCCCGCATAATATAAAGCGGAACGCCACTGTCAGTAAGTGTTCTCATAGCATCAATAAATGGCTGATATGCCGGCAGAATAGCGTCATCCCCCAGCCACAGCTCAAACAGATCCCCCAGGATATAGAGACCTGTAGCTCTGGATGCTCGTGTTTGCAGAAACTTAATGAAAACGCGGCCTGTATCAGGCCGCTCAGGGTTTAAATGCAGATCCGAAATAAACAGTGTTTTGCTATTCTTCAACGGTCACTTTCTCGATGAGGACATCCTCGAGTGGCACATCCTGATGTCCACCGCTGCTGGTGGTTTCGACCTGTTTAATCTTGTTTACCACATCCATTCCGTCTGTCACTTTGCCGAATACACAGTAACCCCATCCCTGGCTGTCCTTCGCGGTGTGATCGAGAAAACCGTTGTCAGCAACATTAATAAAAAACTGCGCGGTGGCAGAGTGGGGATCCATTGTCCGTGCCATTGCGATGGTACCGCTGAGATTGCCAAGGCCATTGTCGGCTTCATTCTTGATCGGCTCACGGGTGGATTTCTGGATCATTCCGGGTTCCATCCCGCCCCCCTGGATCATGAATCCGTTGATGACGCGGTGAAAAATGGTGCCGTCATAAAACCCCTCATTAGCGTATTGCAGGAAATTTGCTACTGTCTCGGGTGCCTTTTCCGCGTCCAGTTCCAGGGTAATAACGCCGTGGTTTGTGTGTATTTTTACCATTGTGTAAAGATTCCTTTGGTTAGTTTTAGTTGGAGGGTTGCAAGGATATTTTTTTGATAATTATCGGTTTGGTCGGAACATCCTTGGGAAAAGGACCGCCAGCGCCTGTGCGTGTTTTGCGGATTTTATTGACTACGTCCATGCCACCAACTACCTCTCCAAACACGGTGTAACCCCAGCCATTTCGTGTGGGGCGGGTGTGATCCAGAAACTTGTTGTCGGCCACGTTGATAAAAAATTGTGCTGTGGCTGAGTGGGGATTGCCGGTGCGTGCCATGGCAATGGTACCGCGCCTGTTATTGAGGCCGTTATCTGCTTCGTTCTTGATGGGGGCGCGGGTTTGCTTGCGTTCAAAATCCGGAGTAAATCCGCCACCTTGAATCATAAAGCCGTTGATGACCCGGTGAAAAATTGTATTGTCATAAAAACCTTCCCGTACATACCGGAGGAAATTTTCCACAGTGCCGGGTGCATGTTCGCGGTCAAGTTTTACCACAATGTCACCCTGGTTGGTCTGTATGGTTACCTGTGGATAAGGATCTGCACTCTGTGCAGCGGTGAAAGGTAGCAGCAGAAACAAAAGCAGGAATACTGTTTTTAAGTGGTTCACATCGGGTCTCCGGAGAATTGGTCAATCGGCTGTATAATATCAGGTTGATGTAATTTAGGGGATACCTGTTCGTGGCCAGTATATCGGGTATACTCACCCTTTATTACCAACCAACAGAGAGGAAGCTATGCGTCTATTGCTAACAACTGTTCTTGTCACTTTTAGTCTGGCTGCATTTGGCAGCACGGTAATTGAAAGCAAGGATGCCGAAGGTGGGATCAGCAAGATCAGTATTGACGGAGACTGGACTCGTTTCGACAGTGTTGAAGGGGGCAGGGATGGCTATATGTTGGTAAATACCAAGGCGCAAAAGTTTTATATGGTTGTTCCGGCTGAGCGTGCCATTATTGAGTTTTCAGCCAACGAAAATAAAAAAAATACGGAAAAACAAAAAGTTGATATCGATATTGAAGATGTTGGTAATGGCCCAAAGGTTGCGGGTTATGCTACCCGGAAGTATGAGCTGACAGCAAACGGCAAACAGTGTGGTTCTGTTCTTCTTTCGAAACAGGCTGCCAAGGTTGAGGATATCAACAGATTGCTGTCCGCCATGGGTGGTCTCAATCCGGAAGCCTTTATGCCGGAAGAGATGTTGCAGGGTTTGCAAAGCATGGCCGATCCCTGTGATTTGGCTGAAATGCAGCTAGAGGAAAAAGACCTTGTTAAGCGGGGATTCCCAATGAAGTCGCTGGATTCAAAGGGTGAAACCGAGAATGAGGTGGTTTCTATTGACGAAAACGCTGAATTGAAACCGGAACTGTTTGATTTGCCTGAAGACTATACCCGAACAACGGTCAAGGAAATGATGGAAGGCATGCGCAAGGAGATGGAGGGGGCTATGGACAAGCTCAACGAGATGATGAAGGATATGTATCCAGAAGAGCGCGCCAAAATGGAGCAGATGATGAAGCAATTTGGCAGTGCACCACATTAAGTAGTTGTTTCTTCAGGATCTGTCGATTGCACTCTGATACTGTCAAAACCCGCTTCGCGCCCAGTCCGACCGGCCATATCCATCTTGGGAATGCCCGCACGGCCCTGTTCAATCTGTTGCTGGCTCATCATCATGACGGTGTGTTCCTGTTGCGAATGGAAGACACTGATCTCGAGCGTAGCCGTGAGGAGTTCATCCACTCCATTCAGGTCGATCTGCGCTGGCTGGGGCTGAACTGGCAGGAAGGAGAAGGGGAGGGTGGTGCTAACGGCCCCTATCGCCAGTCACGGCGGAGCGCCATTTACCAGGAATACTATGTTCGGCTGGAACAGGCCGGGCTGGTTTATCCCTGTTTCTGTACGCCACAGGAGCTGGCGGTTTCCCGCAAGGCCCGGCTCAATGCCGGCCAGCCGCCGCGTTATAGCGGAAAATGTGCGCGCCTGAGCCCGGATGAGCGGGAAAAACGGCTGGAACAGGGAATAAATCCCACCTTGCGGTTCAGGGTGCCCAAGGGGCGAACCGTCGAATTCGATGATCTGGTGCGCGGACTGCAGTGCTTCAAGACAGACGATATTGGTGATTTCATAATTCGCCGTGCTGATGGCACACCGGCATTTTTTTTCACCAACGCTGTTGATGACGCGCTGATGAAGGTGAGCCATGTGGTGCGGGGGGAAGATCACCTCACCAATACACCCCGGCAACTGTTGTTGCTGGAAGCACTCAATCTTCCGCAGCCGCAATATGCTCACATCTCCATGATTACCGGAAGTGACAGCAGCCCACTCTCCAAGCGGCATGGCAGCCTGAGCGTTGCCTCGCTGCGGGAAGCCGGCTTTCTGTCTGGCGCAATCATCAATTTTCTGGGGCGGATGGGGCACTACTACGGCCATGATGAGTTTCTTGAACTGCAGCAACTGGCGGAACAGTTTGATGTCGGACGGTTATCTCGTGCCCCAGCTGCCTATGATGATGCGCGTCTGCTCTACTGGCAGCGTGAGGCGGTCAGCCATGCGGACAGCGCCGAGTTGTGGAGCTGGGCAGGAGCGGATGTGCATGCCATTGTTCCGGAGAGCGAGGCGGAGACATTTGTCAATGCGGTGCGTGATAATGTGCAGATGCCGGAAGATGTGCTGAACTGGGCACAAATTATCTACCAGGATGGACTGGAGCTCAACCATGAAGAGATTGCCATTGTGCAGGGTGCCGACGGGGATTTTTTCCGCCATGCCCTGGGGGCATTGGTGCTGCACGGAACCGATTTCAAAGCATTGGCCAGTGAGGTAAAACAGCGCAGTGCCGTGAAAGGAAAGGCGCTCTTTATGCCGTTGCGTGTCGCCCTAACCGGTCAGCAACACGGTCCTGAAATGGGGCGGATACTGCCATTGATTGGTATTGAACGGGCACGCCAGCGTTTTGAAAAATGGGTCAGCACTGATTAAAAAATGAACAGCCAGTATGTTGCGTATTCACAATAATCTCAGCAAGAAAAAAGAACTGTTCAAACCCATCGATCCAGCCGACGTCCGCATGTATGTCTGCGGTATGACGGTATATGACTATTGTCATATTGGTCATGCTCGTGTGTTGGTGGTATTTGACATGGTCAATCGCTATCTGCGCCATATTTATGGTGACAAGCATGTTACCTATGTGCGCAATATCACCGATATCGACGACAAAATCATCAAGCGGGCGCAGGAGAAGGGCGAACCCTATACCGAATTGACCAGCTATTTTATCGATGCCATGCATGAGGATGCCCAAGCGTTGGGAGTGATGCTGCCGGATGAGGAACCCCGCGCCACCCTGTCGATGGAGCAGATTGTTTCCATGATTCAGACCTTGGTAGAGAAAGGGTACGCCTATGCGGCTGACAACGGCGATGTCTATTACGATGTCAGCAGATTTCCATCCTACGGTCAGCTCTCCGGCAAGCGGCTCGATGAACTGCGTGCCGGAGAGCGGGTGGCAGTGGATGAGGCGAAAGATGATCCGCTGGACTTTGTACTGTGGAAAGCAGCCAAGCCTGGCGAGCCGAGCTGGGACTCCCCGTGGGGCAAGGGGCGGCCCGGCTGGCACATCGAGTGCTCGGCCATGTCCACCCACTGTCTGGGAAACCATTTTGATATCCATGGCGGCGGGCTGGATCTGCAGTTTCCCCATCATGAGAACGAGATAGCGCAGAGCGAGGCGGCCACTGGCTGCAAGTTTGTCAACTACTGGATGCACAACGGCTTCGTACGGGTGGACAATGAAAAAATGTCCAAGTCACTGGGCAATTTTTTTACCATTCGGGAGGTATTGAAGCAGTATGATCCGGAAGTGGTGCGCTATTTTATCCTGGCCAGTCACTACCGCAGCCCTCTCAACTACTCTGATCAGCATCTGGACAATGCAAAGGCCGCCCTGACAACACTCTACACCGCCCTGCGTGATCTGGAACTCCCTGGTACGCAAGGGGATGATTCGGACAGCGCCGCGCAACAGTTTTATTCTGCACTGGATGATGATTTCAATACACCGGAAGCCATGGCTGTCCTGTTCGAGCTGGCGCGGGAGATCAATCGTCTGCAGGGCTCGGGCAGACGGGAAGAGGCGGTACAACGGGGATTGTTATTGCAGCAACTTGCCGGACTGCTAGGACTGTTGCAAAACTCTCCACAACAGTTTCTCCAGCATGGAGCAGGCAGGGAGGGCGGACTGGGCGATGAGCAGATCGAACGACTGATTGCAGAACGAAACCATGCCCGGGCAACAAAACAGTGGGATGAAGCAGACCGCATTCGGGATGAGTTGAAAGCAATAGGAGTTATTCTTGAGGATAGCTCCGGAAAGACCATTTGGCGGCGGGAGTAGTTTGCTTCCAAATTGACGTGGTTCGTGTATATCGTTGTTTGTGAGAAATAGCTATGCAAAAAAAAGTTGTTTGTTTAATGGGGACGGGCCACTGTGGATCAACTCTTCTGGATCTCGTTATTGGCAGTCATTCTGCTGTTTTTTCGCTGGGAGAGTTTCACGCAATCTACAGGACGATGCAGAATCTTCAGGGGGATTCCCCTCGCATTTGCGTGGTATGCCAGGGAGAGTGTGAGTTTTGGAACAAGCGGGCTTCTTTAACCGTCCTGAATACCTACTATTCACGTAAAACAAAGCTCAATGCTTTGGTTGGGAAGCTGGCCAGGTATGTTTATAACCCCTACCAATTTATTTTTAAATGGTCGCAAAAACCAGTCGTTGTTGATTCCAGCAAAAATCCTTGGTGGTTTAGAAGCCAATTTACCCCTGCCTATGCCAGAAAGGGTATAGAGCAATATTTGATCTATGTGTGCCGGGATGGGCGGGCAGTAGTCAATTCCTATTTGCGGAAATACCCCGAGAAAGGTGTTGTGGCTATCACTGAGTCATGGAAAAAGCAGGTGCTATCCATGAACAAGTTTTATGAACAGTTTCCATCTGATAAAAAAATAAAAGTGCACTATGAGGTATTGGCACAAGACCCAGAAGGCACAATCCGTGCTGTTTGCGATCATATCGGTGTTGAATTTGAGTCACAAATGCTGAGATACTGGGAGCATGAACACCACCATATATTTGGTAATGCAGGTACGAACCGTATGATCGTCAAGTTTCGTGAGCAACAGGCGGCTTCGGCAGAAACCAATAAAGAGTGGATGGCAAAGCACGGGGATTTTTTTGACAATCAGTACTACGAAAACCAGGGATTGGCAATCAAGCTGGATGAGCGCTGGAAAACCGAATTCATGTCAGAGAATCTTGAGATATTCGAATCTATTGCTGGTGAATTGAACAGGCCGTTTGTGGTCGATACGACTACTTTATGAGTCCTTTTCTGCATTCGCATTGGGCGGGAAGAACTACGGCTCCAGACTGTGCAGTTTCTCAGCTGCATATAGTGTGTTTTGCAGCAGAGTGGCGACTGTCATGGGTCCAACACCGCCAGGTACCGGCGTAATCCATCCGGCGCGCCCGTTGGCGGTTTCAAACTCTACATCGCCAACCAGTTTCCCTTCGGCTGTTCGATTGATGCCCACATCAATGACAACAGCCCCCGGTTTTATCCATTCTCCTTTAATTAACCCTGGCTTGCCGACACCAACGACCAGAATATCGGCTCGTTTGACCTGTGCGGCCAGATCTTTGGTAAATCGGTGACAGATAGTAACCGTACAACCAGCCAGCAGGAGTTCCAGACTCATGGGGCGGCCTACGATATTAGATGCCCCGACTACCACGGCATCTTGGCCGCGAATCGGCTGCCCGATACTCTCCAGCAGGGTCATTACCCCGTACGGTGTACAGGGCCGCAGGATCGGCAGGCGCAGTGCCAGGCGACCGACGTTGTAGGGGTGAAAACCGTCCACATCCTTGTCCGGATGGATACGCTCGATAATGGTTTCACTGTTGATATGGGCAGGTAGTGGCAGTTGAACCAGGATACCGTCGATCTCCTGGGCGGTATTCAGTCTGTCGATAAGTTCGAGCAGCTCCTGTTGCGGTGTCTCTGCAGGAAGATCATAAGACACCGATTTGATTCCTGCTTCCTCGCAAGCCTTGCGCTTGTGTCCTACATAGACCTGCGAAGCGGGATCCTCCCCGACCAGAATTACGGCGAGGCCAGGCGCACGCAATCCTTTGTCGATACGCTTCTCGACTTGCAGTTTGATTTCATGGCGAAGCTTCCCTGCGATTTTTTTTCCATCGATAATCTGTGCGGTCATGATTCTGGTTCAGAAGCAAAAACGGTAATTCTCGCATAGTAAGCCTGTCCCGCCAAATCCTTATCAAGGAAATTTGCAATAGCAATAGATAGATAGTTGCGAATTCAACCTGCAACAGAGACATCGTTCTTTCTTGCGACAGTGTGAACAAGGCAAAGAAGGATCGACCGCATTATTGATGCTTGTTTTAATGGATAACTCAATGTTTCTCCTGCGGTATCTCACTTTGCATATAGAAAAGGGGAAAGTGGATCTGTCGAAGTCTGAGTGTTGAATGCCTGTAATGAGGGCATTTGTTAGCCGATATGTCCGTTGCAGATCTTGTGTAGCGTCTTCCACGGGTTTTTGGCAGGGCTAACATCGTGAGGTGTGGAGTGGTCATTTTTATAATGACCGTTTTTCAAGACCGCTATTGCCGCGGTATAGCTGCCCGATTTGGCGTATACTTGAATTGGCGCGGTGGTTGCGTCCGACGGAGAGCTATCGGAGTACTCGGCAGCAGCGCATTTCCTGCGATTTTCCAATGGAGTCCGTGATGTGGATTATGGTTATCGAACTGGGCTTGATCCTGTTTCTGGTGCTGCTAATCGCTTGGGCTATGCGATCAGGATAGCAGCTGCCACCCTGCGTCCTTCCGCTGCCAGAAAGTTGTAGGTTCGGCAGGCGGCGGGGGTGTCCATGCATTCAATACCGATGTTCCGGCTGGTTAGTGGTTCTGTCAAAAAGGGATCGGGGAACTGTAAACGAGAGCCTAGGCCGAGCAGTACCAGCTCTGGCTCCAGGCGAGCCACTGTCTCAAGGTGCTCGATGGTGAGCTGGTTGAAGTCAACAGGGGGCCAGTTGCGGATCAGGGTGTCCGGGGTGATGATCAGACTGTAGGTCAGTGTCTCCCTGCCGGCATCGTCGGGTAGCGCTTCGCCATTGGCCGCTTCAATCTGCACCGCCAGCGGGATGTTTACGGTGATCTCTCCCTGGCCATAGGAGTGAATGGTGTAACCGGACGCTCTATCCAGATTGATTTTCATCCTGATTTGTTACCTTGTTGTGGTACGGGTTGCTCTTTGAAATTGACACTATCCTGCCACGCCGGTAATGTTAACAGCTTTGAGCCACATTTCACCGGATTTGCCGAATTGATTGAAGAGTTTCCACGCATCAAGCGTCTGCCTCCCTACGTTTTCAATATTGTCAACGAACTGAAGGCCAAGGCCCGCGCCCGGGGTGAGGATATCATCGATTTCGGGATGGGCAACCCCGATCAGCCGACACCGCAGCATATCGTGGACAAGCTGGTGGAGGTGGCGCAGCGCCATGATACCCACCGTTACTCCGTCTCCCGGGGGATTCCGCGTCTGCGCCGTGCCATCTGCGGCTGGTACAGAAGCCATTTCGATGTCGAGCTGGATCCGGAGAGCGAGGCGATTGTGACCATCGGCTCCAAGGAGGGGCTGGCCCACCTGGCCCTTGCCACTGTCGAACCGGGGGATGCGGTGCTGGTGCCCAATCCCTCCTATCCCATTCACCCCTATGGATTCGTGATTGCCGGCGCGGATATCCGCCATGTGCCGCTGGTTCCCGGGGTGGATTTTTTTGCCGAGCTGGAGAAAGCGATCAACGACAGCTGGCCCAGGCCCAAGATGCTGGTGCTGAACTTTCCCGGCAATCCGACTACCCAGTGCGTGGAACTGGAGTTTTTTGAAAAGGTGGTGGAAATTGCCCGTGAGCACCAGATCTGGGTGGTGCATGACATCGCCTATGCGGATATCTCGTTCGATGGCTACAAGGCGCCCTCCATCCTGCAGGTTCCCGGCGCCAGGGAGGTTGCGGTGGAGTTCTATACCCTTTCCAAGAGCTACAACATGCCCGGTTGGCGTATCGGTTTCATGTGCGGCAACCGGATACTGGTGGAGGCGCTGGCGCGGATGAAATCCTATCTCGACTACGGCACCTTCACGCCCATCCAGGTGGCGGCCATCACCGCGCTGGAGGGGCCGCAGGAGTGCGTGCAGGAGATCTCGGACATGTACCAGCGGCGGCGTGATACCCTGTGCAAGGGGCTGAATGCCGCAGGCTGGAAGGTGGAGAAACCGAAGGCCACCATGTTCGTCTGGGCGCCCATTCCCGAGCCTTACCGCCATCTGGGATCGCTGGAGTTTGCCAAAAAGCTGCTTCAGGAGGCGGGGGTCGCGGTCTCTCCGGGGATCGGGTTCGGCAACTACGGTGACGATCACGTCCGTTTCAGCCTGATAGAAAACGAGCAGCGTACCCGGCAGGCGATCCGCGGGATCCGGGGCATGTTCCGCAAGGATGGCCTGGTGAGCAATAATGGGGGAGAAGTGGAATGAATCCGGTAAAAGTCGGACTGCTTGGACTGGGAACCGTCGGTGGCGGAACGGTCAACGTACTGGCCCGCAACGCGCAGGAGATCGCCCGGCGCGCCGGGCGCGGCATTGTCGTCACCCACGCCTCGGCGCGGGATCTGAACAAGCCGCGTATCTGTGACACCAGCAGCATGACGCTGACAGCCGACCCGGCAGAGGTCGTCAACGATGCGGACGTTGCGGTTGTGGTGGAGCTGATTGGCGGTGACACCCTGGCCCTTGAGCTGGTGATGCAGGCCATCGCCAACGGCAAGCATGTGGTGACCGCCAACAAGGCGCTGATCGCCAAGCATGGCAACGAGATTTTTGCCGCTGCCCAGAAGCGGGGCGTGATGGTGGCCTTCGAGGCGGCGGTGGCGGGTGGCATACCGATTATCAAGGCGATCCGCGAGGGGCTGGCCGGAAACCGTATCGAGTGGCTGGCCGGCATCATCAACGGCACCGGCAACTTCATCCTCACCGAGATGCGCGACAAGGGGCGGGATTTTGCCGACGTGCTCAAGGAGGCGCAACAGCTCGGTTACGCCGAGGCCGATCCCACCTTCGATGTGGAGGGGATCGACGCAGCGCACAAGCTCACCATCCTGGCGGCCATCGCCTTCGGTATTCCGCTGCAGTTCGACAAGGTCTATACAGAGGGGATCAGTGCCATCAGCGGCAGCGATGTCAGCTACGCGGAGCAGCTGGGCTACCGTATCAAGCATCTGGGGATTGCGCGTCACACTGAAAATGGTGTTGAACTACGGGTGCACCCCACGCTTATTCCCGAGCGGCGCCTGATCGCCAATGTGGACGGAGTGATGAACGCGGTGCTGGTACAGGCCGATGCGGTCGGCCCGACACTCTACTATGGAGCCGGCGCCGGCGCCGATCCCACCGCATCTGCGGTGGTCGCCGATCTGGTGGATGTGGTGCGCGCCCTGACCTCCGATCCGGAAAACCGCGTTCCCCATCTGGCCTTCCAGCCGGATTCGCTGGCGGATCTGCCCATTCTCCCCATGGAACAGGTGGAGACCGCCTGCTATCTGCGCATGCGGGCGGCGGATCGTCCCGGCGTACTGGCGGAGGTCACCCGTATTCTGGGTGACCAGGGGATCAGCATCGAGGCGATGCTGCAGAAGGAGCCGCCGACCGAAGAGGAGGGCGCTACCATTATCATGCTCACCCAGACAGTGGTGGAGCAGAACATGAACCAGGCGATCGAACAGATCCAGCGCCTCGATGCGGTATTGAGTGAAGTGACCCGTATTCGCGTGGAATCATTAGGTTAATCAGTATAATTCAGGATTTTTATAATGCCATTTCGAGACAGATATACCGGCCTCATCAACAAATACCGTGACCGTCTGCCGGTGCATGACGATACCCGCATCATCAGCCTGGGGGAGGGCAACACGCCGCTGATTCGGCTGGGTAACATCCCCGATTCCCTCGGCAAGGATGTGGATATCTACATCAAGTACGAGGGACTCAACCCCACCGGATCGTTCAAGGATCGGGGCATGACCATGGCAGTCACCAAGGCGGTGGAGGAGGGCAGCCGGGCCATCATCTGCGCCTCCACCGGCAATACATCCGCCTCCGCCGCCGCCTACGCCGCCCGTGCCGGGATCACCGCGTTCGTACTGATCCCGGATGGCAAGATCGCCCTCGGCAAGCTGGCGCAGGCGATGATGCATGGTGCCACGGTGATCCAGATCAAGGGCAATTTCGATGCCGGGATGCAGCTGGTCAAGGAGGTGGGCGAAACCGCCCCGGTTACCATCGTCAACTCCATCAACCCCTTTCGCCTGCAGGGGCAGAAGACCGCCGCCTTCGAGATTGTCGAGGAGCTGGGTGGCGCCCCCGATTTCCACTGCCTGCCGGTGGGCAACGCCGGCAACATTACTGCGCACTGGATGGGTTACAGTGAATACCAGCAGCACGGCATCGTCAACAGCCGCCCGGTGATGGTGGGTTATCAGGCGGCGGGATCGGCCCCCTTCATTCGCGGCGAAATGGTGGACAATCCGGAGACCGTGGCCACCGCCATCCGCATCGGCCACCCGCAGAGCTGGGACAAGGCGTGGAAAGTGAACGAAGAGTCGAAGGGGTGGTTCGATGCCTGCTCCGACGAGGAGATCCTCACTGCGCAGAAACTGCTGGCGGAGAAGGAGGGGATCTTCTGCGAACCCGCCTCGGCAACCTCGCTGGCCGGGGCGATGCGCGACATCCGCAGCGGAAAAATCCCGTCTGGCAGCCGTGTCGTCTGCACCCTCACCGGCCACGGCCTGAAGGATCCCGATACCGCCATCCGGCAGAGCAAGGCGCCCATGGTGGCGGTGGAGGCTACCCTGGAGTCGGTGCAAAAGGCGATTCTGGATAATCTCTGAAAGGGAAGGCAATGAGCAGCTTCATATGTGGAAAAAAATCCTGGTGGACAACCACCGGTGGTGCGCTCTTGGCTGCTGTCGCTTTTTTAACTGCGACGGCATCAGCGGAGTCGGAACCCGTTCCCTTGCCCGGGAAGATTGTCATTACGAACCAGAGTGTAGGGGGCATAAATGCGGCAACCCCGTTTACCCGGGAGGCGATTGCCGCGGCACTTCCACAGTATGAAATAGTTGAGGGATACGCAGATCCCGAAGCCGGAAACCGGATGGTTTTCGAGGCGCAAAAAGGTGGCAGGGTTTCGCTGCGCATCTACCCGGATACAAAAAAGAGCCGGGTAATCTCCGTGGTTGTTACCGATCCTGCGGCCAGTTCCGTTATTGGCACCGCTTTCGGCAAGATCTACCCCAGAGCCAGTGCCGGGAGTTGCAGGGCAGGTCAGGGAAAGATGTCCGGGAAGGTGTTCTGCATCGCTCCCGCGGCGCTCAATGTCATCTATGTATTCACCGGAAAGGGTGAGGGTAGTGGGTTGCCCCCCGACAAGGTGTTGGCCGACTGGACAGTGTCCGAGATTGTCTGGCAGCCAATGTGAGTTTCTCCGGTTGAATCCGGCCGGTTTGACGCTTGCCTGGTATATGCCCTCAGGGAAACTGGCTTAACGTGGCGCAGCAGCATCGTCTTACCTTGCTGGTTCCCGCCCTGGTAACCCCTGCGAACGGCGCTGAACCGCCTCCAGCCGAAGCAGCTCCCGCGCTGGATGCGCTACGAACTCTGCTTTCCCGTGCATCAGTCAGCGAACTGGCTGTCTCAGGGATGGAGGCGCAGCTGTTTCGACTGTTCGCTGCCGGAACTCCTGATGAAGAGCTTCCCGTTGCAGCCGTGACGCATGTGCTCGACAGTGGAGAGAGTGCTCCCGGTTGGCGCATGCGCTGTGACCCCGTGCATCTGGTACCCGGTCACAACAGCTTGGTGCTGGCCGGCAGCGAAGAACTTGAAATTACCTCTGAAGAGAGTGATGCAATTGTCGCGGAATTGAACGAGTTTTATGGTGGCAAGGGGTGGCGCTTCGAAGCCACTCACCCTGTACGATGGTACCTTACCCTGCCGCGGGCGCCACGCTTGCAAACCCATCCTCTGCCCGAAGTGATGGGCCGTTCCATTGACCGTTATCTGCCTCTGGGGGAGGATGCCGCTGAATGGCACGCCCTGCTTGTCGAACTGCAGATGTTCCTGCATGGCAGCAGGGTCAATCTGCAGCGGGAGTCCTGCGGCAAGCCGGCCATCAACAGCCTGTGGTTCTGGGGAGGTGGTATCCTTCCCGCTGTTGAAAGCTCCTTCTGGGACACGGTATGGAGTAACGAACTGGTTGGCCGTGCCCTGGCCGGGATTACCGATACCCCCTGCCGGGCGGTTCCTGAATCGGGTCATCAATGGTTGAAGGAAGCCACCACGGGAGAGCATCTTCTGATACTGGACAGGGGGCGTTATATCCCCCGTTTTGAAGAGCGGTTCACCTGGCTGGAGCTGCTTCAGCAATTCGATGAACAGTGGTTTTCTCCACTGCTGGCGGCGTTGAAAAAGGGGGAACTGGAGCACCTGGAGATATACACCGGGAATAATCAGCTGTTTCGGCTGACACGCCGCTCCCTGTGGCGTCTCTGGAGAAGCCGCCCCGATATTGTGATGCTGTTGGGAACCGATGAGTAACTCCACAGGGTGGCGCAAGTGGAGTCGACGCGGGATTGAAGTGCTGGTTATCCTGGCGCTTTTTTTTGCCCTGCGGGTCTGGCAGCAGCGTGATATCGTCACCGGTCCCGCTCCTCGACTGGAGGGGATTCTGCTCGATGGTCAGCCTTTCTCTCTGGCAGCACTGCGTGGCAAGCCGGTGCTGGTCCATTTCTGGGCCACCTGGTGCGCGATCTGTGCGCTGGAGGAGAAGTCCATCGATGCCCTGGCCAAACACTATTCGGTAATCACCGTTGCCATGCAGTCCGGCAGCGATTTTGAAGTGACCTCCCATCTCAGAGAGAAGGGCCTTGCTTTCCCGGTGCTGAACGATCCCGATGGAAGCCATGCAAACGATTGGGGTGTGAGTGCCGTACCGGCCAGTTTCGTGATCGATGCAAGCGGCCGGATCCGTTTCACGGAGGTCGGGTTTACCTCGGGGATCGGTCTGCGGATTCGCCTTTGGGTTGCCGGGTTTGAACTATCGTAACTATTCAGCGTATTCCCGCAGTTTCCGGACAAGTAATTGATTTCGCAGGACGCTGTGAATACATCCCTGTACGCTCCGATACAGCGTCCCTGCTGCATAAGCCCGCGAAATCAATCCCTTGTCCGTATTGCACCCAAACATGCTGAGTAGTCACGAACTATCTTTGCCTGTGATTCATCCCAAGTCTGACAGGCTCCTGGAATCCGCAGTTGGACGAGGTGAAGTGTGCGTTTGCGGTGGTGCAGGGCAAGGCGCAACGACGCGCGACCGCCAGGGATGGCGAAGGCTCGCGGGAGGCAGGATGCCGGGAGCGACGAATGGTCATTCTATTCCAAGGAGTTGCAAAGCTTGCCGCTCCATGCTCACGCCGCTTGCCTGCGTCCATGCAGGCGACGCTGCCATGCGCTGCCGCAGGCGTGCAATTCGCCTCGTAGCGTGGCTCACCCGGCAGGTGAATTGTCGGATCAATGCCTTAGGCAAGCATATCGATGAGCATGACGGGGCGGCGCTTTTTGCCGTCCCCGTTGATGCTTGTTATGCCTTGATTTCTTCAACGGGCAAAATCTGTTTTCCATGGCGCACCGTCAATATTAAAATTTTTGATTTCTCAAGCTTGTAGATGATGCGATAATTTCCACTAATAATCTCACGAAACATTTTGTTGTTGATTTCAGGAACCACACGCCCGCTCTCTGGAAACTCGGATAGCCTTTCAGCCAAATTAAAAATCTTGTTTACCCACTTTTCTGCAGCAGTCGGCTTATCTCGGGCTATATACTCTGCTGTCTCAGATACTCGCTCAATGGCCAATGGAGACCAAATTAACTTCATTTCTCCAGCCCGGCAAGAACCATGTTTTTTGCTTCTTTGTGGCCAACTCCCTTTCCCTCGCTCAATTGTGTAATGGAGGTTTGAATATCCTCAAGTAATTCAATCTTCTCTCGCATTGCTTCATATTCCGCTACATCAAGCAAAACCCCAACACCTTTGCCATGCTGGGTAATTACCAAAGGTCTTTTGGTTTCATGCACTTGCTTGATAAATGATGCCACTCCAGAACGAAATTCCGACATTGGACGGATATCTTGATCAATAATTAGACGGCGCATATCTTCACCTTGTTTTGTACGTATATCCGTACATTATAGCGCACTTTTGAATCAAGCAGTTGCACGCTTCATCCGCCCTGAACTCACGGATTCAGGTTTGAACTATCGTAACTATTCAGCGTATTCCCGCAGTTTCCGGACAAGTAATTGATTTCGCGGGACGCTGTGAATATATCCCTGTACGCTCCGATACAGCGCCCCTGCTGCATAAGCCCGCGAAATCAATCCCTTGTCCGTATTGCACCCAAACATGCTGAGTAGTCACGAACTATCTTTGCCTGTGATTTATCTTGCCTGTCCGGAAACTTACCTCAATTCAAAGCCAGCGATGGTTATGGGTTCCCCGGCAAGAACCTGTGAGCCACCGCCTTCATCCGCAGAAATCAGCAGCTTGCCGTTGCCGGGGAAATGGCCTTGGCGGCTTCGGTAGACCAGTTGTGATCCGTCCGGCACCCATTTGAAATCGTCCCCAACCTCTCCCTGATCCGGCGGCATGGGGAGATCGGGTGAGGAGATGGGATTCACGCTGCCATCGGGTGTGACGGTGAACAGTTCGTTGTAGCCCATCAATTGCGCATCCACCAGCAGGGCAACGTGGCTGCCGTCCGGTGACCAGATGAACCGGCTGACGCTGGACTCGTTGTTGTCGGTAAAGCCTGAAATCAGGTTTTTGTTGCTGCCGGTCGGGGTGGACAGATACAGATCCCGCACGTTGGGTGAGATGATATCGGCGGTGTAGGCGATGTAGCTGCCGTCCGGCGACCAGCCGAACTCCCATACGCTGCTGTAGGATGGAAGATTCACCGTAACATTGTTGTCGTCGCTGCCGTCCCATAGTGCGGTGCGTAGCTCGTACCGGGTGCCGGGAGCCATGCCTTGGCTGATGCGGTAGCCGATGCGCTTGCCATTCGGTGACCACTGGAACCCGTCCACCCTGCCGCCGCGGGTGCTGCCCGATCCACCGCGGGTGATGAGGTGGTCGATGCTGCCTTCGCGGTCGGTTACGAACAGCTCGGGAACTCCTGCATACCTCCTGTTTGCAATATAGGCGAGGCGTCGTCCACCCGCTGCCCATTGAAATGTGGCAACGTCGCCCTCCGGGATCAGATCTCCGGAAACCCGCGTGCTCGATTCGCCCTTGGCATCTGCGAAAAACAGCTCGTACTGCCCGTTGCCGTTTTGGTCGGCTATATAGGCGATCTCGTTGCCGGGGCAGGTGTCGCTGCCAAAAGGCGAGAGTTCGATTTCACCGCAGTAGGGTGACCACTGGAAGCTACTTCCATCAATACCGGAAGTGGCGACGCCGGTGGAGACGCTGGTTGTACCCGTGCCCTCGGCGCTTGCGATGAACAGTTCTCTGCCGTTGGTATCAGGGTCCAGCACGCTCCATGCTATCTCTGCATTGTCGGGTGACCACTGCAGGGCATCCACCGTCTTGCCCGCGGAGACCACGTCGGTAACTTTCGTGCCGCCTCCCGACGTGATGGCGCTATAGGTGGTGATGACATGGAGCTCCATCTCCGAGGCGCAGTCGCAGGTGTGGGATGCCAGATAGGCAATCCGTGTACCCCACGGTGACCATTGCCAGTTCTGATCCAGGTAGCCCCCCTTGTCGATCAGCCTTGTAACGCTACCGTCCGTTGCTGCGATATACAGATTGAAATCATCGTTCTGGACAATGTTGAAAGCCACATACTGGCCGGTTGGGGATATCTTGTAACCGGCGAGCCGGGAACTTTGCGGGTAGGCGTACAGGATCTGCTGTTCGGTACCGTCCAGATTGACCCGGTAGAGCGCCTGGAGCGGCTCTCCATCCTCCCCCTGGTGGGAGCTGTCCATCCCCTCGAACACTGCGAAACGGCGCTGCCCGATGGTCAATGTCACCCTGTCGACGGCGGTGTTGCCTTCATCATCGGTGACGGTGACAGAGAGTTCCACCTGACCCTCCTTACCCTCCAGCAGCCATGGGACGTCCAGAGTGAAGCCGGGGTTGTCACCGTCATACAGTGGATCGCCATCCCAGGCGGTGGAGGAGATGGCGCGTCCGCCTGTCTGCTCCCAGGTGTATCTCATGATCTCGCCATCGTCACTGGCATCTGCCACAAGGGCAACGTGGTCACCCTCATGGACGACCCGATCAGCCCCCGCATCCACGGTTGGACTGGAATCGTCCCTTCCGGGTGGCCAGGCGAAATCGTCCCAGCACCCGGTGACAGAGAGTGTCACCAGCAGAAGGAGAGGGGGAAGGATCAGATGCCGCACCGGATGCGGTATTGGTTTGCGCACTTTCATGGTGGTGCCTCCTTGCGATTGTTCGACCTGGTGTCCTGCAGATAAGCATAGTTTTTGTGTGGTTGTAAATCAATTTGCCAATGCGGCATAACCGACTATTAATCAATTGATTATAAAGCCATATACTGGTTGTTGAACGGATTCGGGGGCTATCTGCCGTTTTGCCCTGGCCAATCGAAAACAGATGCCGAACAGCGGCAAAAGGTTTAGCCTATGACACATGCCTCAAAACGGGAAAACCATCATCCGCCATCAGCCTCCTGCTGAACCACCTTCACTACCGGAAGAGCTGCATCCGGTACTGGCCGGGGTTTTTCAGGTACGTGATGTCTCCGGGGGGACGGATCTGGAGTACTCCCTGCGCCATCTGGCCCCTGTGCAGGCATTGAAGGGAATCGACCAGGCGGTAGCTGTTCTGCAAGGCGCTCTGGAGAACGAAACATCCATTCTCGTTATTGGCGACTTCGATGTGGACGGTGCGACCAGTACCGCCCTGGCAGTGCGGGCGCTGCGTCTGATGGGGGCGGCGGAGGAGGAGGTGGATTATCTGGTGCCAAACCGTTTTACCTGTGGCTATGGCTTGACGCCGGAGATTGTGGCGATTGCGGTGCAACGCAAACCCGGCCTGATTATTACCGTGGATAACGGTATCTCCAGCGTGGCGGGGGTGGATGCCGCCAATGTGCTGGATATTCCGGTGCTGATCACTGATCACCATCTGCCCGGTGAGCAGCTTCCCTCGGCGGCCGCCATCGTGAATCCCAATCAGCCGGGGGATGCTTTCCCCAGCAAGAACCTGGCCGGAGTGGGGGTGATCTTCTACCTCATGGTGGCGCTGCGCGCCCGTTTGCGAGAAAGCGGCTGGTTTGCCCGGCAAGGGCTGGATGAGCCCAATCTGGCGGAGCTGCTGGATCTGGTGGCACTCGGCACGGTGGCCGATGTGGTGCCGCTGGACCATAACAACCGCATCTTGGTGGCGCAGGGGCTGGCGCGCATCCGCAGTGGCCGCTGTTGTGCCGGTATTCAGGCCATCATCGAGGTGGCGGGACGGCAGCAGAGAGAGCTGGTAGCGGCTGATCTGGGCTTTGCCGTGGGGCCGCGGCTGAATGCGGCGGGAAGGCTGGATGACATGTCGCTGGGGATCGAGTGTCTGTTGGCGGACGATCCCGCTCGAGCGGGGGAACTGGCCGGAGAGCTGGACAGGCTGAACCGGGAACGGCGCGGCATCGAAAGCGAAATGAAGGCCGAGGCACTGGCCATCATCAATGAGCTGCACATGGATGAAAGCGCCGATCTTCCCGTCGGCCTGTGTCTGTTCAGTGAAAACTGGCACCAGGGGGTGATTGGGATTCTCGCCTCCCGCATCAAGGAGCGGCTGCACCGGCCGGTGATCGCCTTTGCTCCCGGCGAAGGAGACGAGATCAAGGGCTCCGCCCGTTCGGTGCCGGGCCTGCATATTCGCGATGCCCTGGATGCCGTTGCCGCCAGGCACCCCGGGCTGCTGCGCAAGTTCGGTGGGCACGCCATGGCGGCCGGATTGACGTTGCACCGGGAGCAGCTGGAGCCGTTTCGCCGTGCTTTTGATGAGGAGGTTCGCCGCCATCTGGCCGTGGAGGATCTGTACGGACGGATCTACAGCGATGGTGAACTGCAGCCAGAGCAGATGAACATGGAGCTGGCGGAACTGATCCGCAGCAGCGGCCCCTGGGGCCAAGGGTTCCCCGAGCCGCTGTTCGATGGTGTCTTCGATGTCGTGCAGCGGCGTATCGTGGGAGAGCGCCATCTCAAACTGGTGCTGAAACCGCTGCAAGATGACGCTGAATTCGATGCCATCGCCTTCAACACGGTGGACAGTGACTGGCCCGACGGGGTGAACCGGGTGCAGGTGGCCTACCGGCTGGATGTCAACGAGTTCCGCAACCGACGCAATTTGCAGTTGATGTTGGAACATATCCAGCCACTCTAGTATCATTCCTGCTTTTACCGGCGGCGAATCAAAATGCAGGAACTCAACCCAATCTACTCACGTATCAAGGACATGCAAGAGCGCACCCGGGCGCTGAGGGGGTATCTTTGACTTCGACAGCAAGCAGGAGCGGCTGACGGAGGTCGAACGGGAGCTCGAGAACCCGAAGGTCTGGGACAATCCGGAACGTGCCCAGGAGCTGGGCAGGGAGCGGGTGCAGCTGGAGCAGATCGTAAAGGTGATTGAAGAGCTGGACGCGCGTCTCGAGGAGACCCGCGAACTGCTGGATCTGGCCGCCGGGGAGGATGACGAGGATACCGTTCAGGCGGTGGTTGCCGATCTCGATGAGCTGGAGCAGAAGCTGACCGAGCTGGAGTTCCGGCGCATGTTCTCCGGTGAGCTGGATGCCAGCAACGCCTTTCTCGACATCCAGGCCGGCTCGGGCGGCACCGAGGCGCAGGACTGGGCGGAGATGCTGCTGCGCATGTATCTGCGCTGGGGTGAACGGCGCGGTTTCAGGACCGAACTGATCGAAGCCTCGCCCGGTGAGGTGGCGGGGATCAAGAGCGCCACCATAAAGTTCGAGGGGGACTATGCCTTTGGCTGGTTGCGCACCGAGACCGGTGTGCATCGGCTGGTGCGC